>JAPWKE010000003.1:2400000-2700000 GCA_028283655.1 Acidobacteriaceae bacterium
CATACGCTCGCCCACCATCTCCGGCTCCTTCACAATCTGTTCGACCGTAAGCTGACCGATGATGCCGCGGAGATGACCTTCCATCACCAGGCGAATCAAGCCTTCACGCTCCATCGGAGTCTTCGTCAGAAACTGTTCGGCAGACGTCATAATGCTCGTCTCATCCGAGCGCACCTTGATCTGCGCCACAGCTTCCACCGTCACCGCAACACCCTGCTTCGTGTACAGGTCCTGCTGCGGGGCCACGTCAAAACTCATCAGCTCAAGAGAAAGAATGCGGGCGTGCTCGACCACTGGAAACACCAGCGCTCCATGCCCTGTAATCACCTTCTTGCCACGAAAACCATAGCGGATCAACGCTTCGTTTGGACCAGCTTTGCGGAACATGGACGCCATTACGCCCATCAGTCCAAACACCACCAGAACACACGCACCAACCACAATCATGGTCGTATTCATTTACTTCTGCCTCTCAACAGAGAACAACATCTTGCAGGTTATGGAAGCGCAGCCTGTATCCAGCCACTACCTCCGGTTCACGTCAAGCAAGCGGCAATCCAACTCACCGCCCGCACCAAAACTCAAACTAACTACTCCCTACCGACAACTGACAACTGAAAACTGACAACCAATCACCCTCTCCCCTCCACCCCCTGCACCTCCCCACCCATCAATCCATCCTCAAACTCACTCCAACGCCGCACCTGTGCGACACCGCGAGCAAAGCTCATCACCACAACTTCCGCGCCCCGATCAATCGCATGGCCATCCAGCGCTCTCACCGCCACCGACCGCCGCGATCCGTTCTGCGCGTAGAGCATCTCGCCCACGCCACCTTCACGAATCGGCTGCGACAGCTTCCCGAGCACACCGACAATCTCCGTATCCGCGGCCTCCAGCGTGCGCTCTGCTTTCATCAGCACACCGGTCAGAAACCACAGCAGCAGCCCCGCACCAGCCAGCCCGGAAAGCATCGCTAACGTCAGCACAATCGCCGGACCAAACGTATGCGCCCGATGCATCAGATAGCCCGCTCCGCCGAACCAGCAAAGGAAGCCCGTGATCGTGAACGCATTCACCGGCGAAAGCCCATGCCGATGGCCAGCACCATGCGCATGTCCATGGCCAATATGCCAGTGACCAACGTGCAGATGCATCGCTCCCGTCATCACCGACAACACGCTCAACAACAGCCCGATCACAAAGCAAGTCAGATAAAGCGAGTTCCAATCAATATGGCTCAACGTTGAACTCCTTTCTTCACGGCACTCTTCTTCACTGCACGCGTAGTAGCTGCACTCGTAGTGGCTGTGCTCTTCGCGGCAACTCGCTTCTCCGCAAGCCTCTTCGACACACGTTTTTCTCCGTGCACCTCTGCGGCCTCCGCGCTCTCCGTGTTCGCCTTTGCTCCCGGATGCAACACCTCCAGCAAGCGGTCCGCGAGCCCATCGGTGGCGAGAATGCACTCCAGCAGCAACAGGCACCGCCGCGAATCTTCATGCCGCGCAATCTCCAGCAGCGACCGGCGAACCTCGGGGTCTTTGCGGAAGCGTTCAGCCCCGCCAATCAACCACAGGTCGAGCGTGTCCTCCTGCAACCGCACATCGCTCATCAGCTCTGCATGGTAGCCGTCAGGATCATCGACCAGGTAGCCGGGATGCACCTTGAAGAACTTCGCCAGCAGCAGTCGTGTGTTGTTGGTCAGGTGCGGACGCGATCCACTTTCGATCTGCGAGAGGTAGCTCTGGCTCAACGCCTGGCCCGTCTCCGACCCAATCGCCTTCACCAACTCGCCCTGCGTCATCGCACGGCCCAGCCCTCGAAGGCTTCCTTCCACTTCCCGAAGGTAGCGAATTTTGTCAGCCAGCTTCATGGCTCTATCCGGCTCCATTGCGGATTGCAATCAATATATCGCAATTTGCGATAATGGTCAAGAGCCCGAAAAATGCGCCTTGCGAAAGGCGCATTTAATCGTTTCAAAGTGCTCAATTCCGTTCCGGTTTTTACCCGCCCGTGGAGCCCGTTCCACCAAGCTGAGCCATCGTCGTTCGCAGGTATTTATGCGGGTTTACGGCCGTTCCGCGCACCTGTACCTCGTAATGCAGGTGATTGCCCGTCGTCCGTCCGGAGTGCCCCACAAAGCCGATGACCTGGCCCTTTACGACCGTTTCACCGGCCGTAACATTCCATCCCGAAAGATGGCCATAGACCGTCACAATCCCGTTTCCGTGGTCAATTTCGATCTCGCGGCCATAACCATTGCCCATGCTGGCTTTGATGACCCTGCCAGGTGCCGGAGCATGGACCGGCGTACCCTGCGGCGAGCCGATATCCACACCCTTGTGGAACTCACCCGTACCGCCGCCAATCACCGGATCTTCGCGCTCGCCAAAGCCGGAAGTGATCGGCCCCATGATCGGCCACATGTCAGGAATCGTGCCCAGGCCAGCGATATCAATCGCGCCTAAACCGCTCAAAGCACTACGGATACCGAGGTTCGGGTCAATCGAGCTGGGAGCCAGAAGACCGCTGGCAGCGGTCTTCTTCAGCGCATAAAACGTGTCCAGCGACTTGTAATAGCTATCGTCGGTAAAGCTCGCTGTATCGTCCTTCAGCGCCGCACTTTCCACAGCATTCGCAGCGCTTTTCGTCGGCGTACGGAAGCCGTGCCGAAGCGGAAGCGTCAGCTTTCCAGCGGTCAGGCCATAGATCGCCGAAACCTCGCTGGCCAGCGAGCCAAGGCTCGCAACCTGCACATCTTTTTCGTGGTTCTGCTTTTCCAGATGCGCATAATCACTGCGGCTCATCGCCAGCTCATTGCGTAAGTGGTTGATTGTCTCGGCTTTAGCCAGCATCCGGGTGTAGGAACCGGCCATACCCGCGATCGTGAACATGCCCATGATCGTCGCTGTCAGAAAGACGTAGACGTACCGCATGGGGATGTTGACCTCATCGGCCGATCCATCCTCATTCCGCGTGACGTAGACAAAATACCGTTTGCGCAAACCGTTCCTGTTCCCTGCCCGCGCCGCATAAAAGCGGTGCAAAAGGCGACTTTTCTTTGTTCTGCCCGGTAAAACACTCTCCCGGCAGAGTCGAGCCTTGAGCGCAGCGGAACGCAGCGCCATGTACCACTAGAGTAACCTGTCGTCACCCGGATAACCAAGCCGCAGCTCCCCTTGAACGCTCTCAAAACAGAGCATTGGTATTCTGTGCGCGATGCCTCCGCGATCCGGATCGACGAGCACTCATCACCGCAGGACGCCGCCCCCCAGCGGCGAACTTGCTTTGATTCAACGCATTCGCCTGCGCGCTGGGGCCAAACCGTCGAAAACGCTACGGCTCGGCATCGGCGACGACTGCGCGATTCTCGCGCCCACGCCGGGTGCGGAAGTTGTTGTTACTACAGACTTTTCCCTCGAAAACCGCCACTTTACCCGCTCCCACCACAGCCCCAAAGCCATCGGCCATCGCATTCTGGCGCGCGGCCTCAGCGACCTCGCCGCGATGGGCGCAACGCCGATGGTGGCGTTCCTTTCTCTCGCTCTCCCGCGCTCGCTGGCCACCGATTCCCGCTGGCTGGACGGTCTGCTCGAAGGTTTCTCGGCACTGGCAAAACGCACGAAAACCCCCTTGGCTGGCGGCGATACGTCGGAGTCTCCGGGGGATTTCGCCCTGGCGGACATCGTGCTTCTCGGGCAAGCGAAGGCTGGAACCGCGATGCGACGGACAGGCGCGCGGGTCGGCGATTCGCTTTACGTCACCGGCTCTTTGGGCGGGGCTGCCGCAGAGCTGAAGGATGTGCTCGCGGGAAAGAAGATATCTTCGCGAGGCCTGCATCCGCACCTCTTTCCCGAGCCCCGGCTGGCAGCGGGCAAGGCCCTGCGCGAGCGAGGGTTGGCGACCGCGTGCATGGACTTATCTGACGGCGTTTCTACCGATCTGGCGCACCTTTGCGAAGCCTCTGGCGTAGGGGCCGAGGTCGAACTCGCGCTGCTTCCACTGCATCCGCTTGCGCTGCGCAAGGCCCAGCCCCTGCAACTGGCGCTGCATGGTGGCGAGGATTACGAACTTCTCTTTACGGCGCGGCCGGGAACGAAGCTTCCGGCGAAGCTTGGCGGCGTGCCTGTGACGCGCATCGGACGAATCGTTCGAGTGCGTAAAGATCAACCGCTTGTGAGCTCCGTTGGAACGGACGGCAAGCGAGAACCGCTGCTTCGCGGCGGATGGGAGCACCTGCGATGAGTACGCCTGAGGTCCACCTGGACTTCCCTGCAACGTGGAGCGCGAAAGTTCTGCAACGGCCACCGATGATCGCCCCGGCGCGGCAGTTTATCTATCCCCAGTTTGTGCCGGGTGAAGAAGAAGCCATGGCTCGCGGCGCGTTGTTTGCCGAGGTTCGACCGGCGAGCGGAGGACTATTTCTGGCGCAGTGTGCGTTGGGGTTTCATTCCCCCGACCTGCCGAGCGGGCTCTGGGCCTGCCCCCATGCCGATGAGTTGCTGGCGGTTGCGGGAGGCTATGCCTACCTGGTGAATACGCTTGCGCCGGAGCGTTGCGTATTTCTGGAGCAGAGGCCGGTAACAGCCGTGATTGCGGCTCCGGACGCGGGACTCATCCTGCTGGCGGGGTTCCACAATGTGGTCGCGCTGGGGGCTGAGGGCGTGGCGTGGAAGAGCAAACGGCTGTCGTGGGAGGGCGTCACGCTAGGCCAGGTGCGCGAGGGCAAACTGCACGGCACGGGATGGCACATGATGGAGGACCGCGATGTGCCGTTCGTGATGGACCTTGGCAGCGGTGAGCATAGCGGTGGTGGGTTTGATTGAGCTTCGCGGGCTGAGATTCGCGGCTGAGATTCGCAGCTCGGTGAGAGAAAGCTTCGACGCAGAGTTCGCGAAGGACGCTAAGGGTACGCGAAGGAAGGCTTTGAGTGCAGAAGGCGCAGAGGGTGTTGCGGGGAGGCGAAGATCTCTGCGCGGCGCTTACTCTGCGGGTGTGTCGGCGACGCGGTAGAAGCTGAGGGCGGCGTCCCCTTGTTCGAGGACGCGCGTGCGTTCGAGCACGCCGATGCGTTCAGGCAAAGGGGCTTTCTTGCGGTGCTCGGCGACGACGACGGCCTCAGAGTTCAGCACCTGGGCGTGGAGGCGGGAGAGCGTGCGCAGCGTGCTCTCGTACTCGTCGGCAGCTTCGTAGGGTGGGTCGAGGAAGACGATGTCTGCACCCTGCGTACGGCCAAGTTTGGCAGAAGTTTTTGCCATGCCTTCGAGAGTGCGCGTTACGCCTTTGGACTCCACCTGAACGCCGGTGACGAGCTTCAACGAAGAGAGATTTTTGCGGATGGCCGCAATGGCAGGCGGAGCGTTTTCTGCGAAGAGGCAGGAGGCCGCGCCGCGGCTGAGGGCCTCGATGCCTACGGAGCCGGAGCCCGCGTAGAGATCGAGGACATGGGCGCCGTCGATGCGAGGGGCAAGGACGTTGAACAGGGTTTCGCGCAGACGGTCGCTGGTGGGGCGGGTGTCCATGCCACGCGGGGCGTCGAGCGGACGCGAACGGAATTGACCGGCAATCACTCTCATCAGACCTGAGCATATCGTGCGGCCTACAATGAAAGGTGCATGATTCGTTTCTCTATCCCGCTGGGCCGCTTCTTTGGCGTTGATGTGCGGTTGCACGTCTCTTTCGTTCTTCTGCTGGCTCTTGCCACGGGCTTTTCCGCCGTGGTGACCGGCTCGACGATGCGCGGCTTCGGCCTGTGGCTGGCGCTGTGCGCGGCGATCGTGGTGCGCGAGGTGGCCCGTGGCGTGACGACGGCGTATCTCGGAATGGACCTGCGCGCGCTGCTGCTCTTCCCGATGGGCGGCATCATGGCGCTGACGCCTTCGCGCACGGAGCCGAAACTGACCGCAGTGGCTGTTGCAGGGCCTGTGGCGAACGTCTTCTGTGGGCTGCTGATGCTGGGAACGTCGTACGCGTTTCTGTCCGGGCTGCAGCTGTTTGCTCAGCCGTGGCTGAGCTTTGCCCACATCCTGCGGTCGTTTGTGTGGATGCAGTTTGTGATCGCCATTGTGGGTCTGTTGCCGAGTGCGCTGCCCAACCGCAAGCTCTTTGGCAAGCGCGAGACGGCGCCTGCGGCTGCGGTACCGGCAGGCTCGATGCCTCCGTTCCACCTGGGGTCCATGGTGGCGCTTGCCGTCGCACTGGCAGGGTTGGCGACGCTGAATCCGTGGCTGATTGCGCTGGGTGGATTGTTCTTCCTGGGCGCGCAGATCAACCTGTCACAGCAACCGGCAAACACGCAGGAGGCAAGCTCGATCCGCGTACGCGAGGTGATGCTGACGGACCTGATTCTGCTGTCGAGTTCGGACACGCTGGGCGACGTGCTGACGCGCACGGTGCATACGATGCAGGAAGTGTTCCCGGTCGTGCGTGGCGATCGCCTGGTGGGCTCGGTGAGCCGCGGAACGGTGGTCGAGCACATGCGGGTGAACGGCGATGGCTATCTGCAGGGCGTGATGATGCGGTCGCTGCACAGTGCGTCTCCCGATGAGAGCCTGAGCGAGGCGCTGCAGCGTTCGGCTGCGCTGGGCGCGAGCGAGTTCCTTCCGGTGGTGGAAGAAGATGGCCGCCTGATGGGCATTCTGACGCCCCAGAGCCTGACGCGTGCGGTGCAGTTGGTGAAGGCGCAGGCAGCTCCGGCAACGAACTCGGGGCAGGCATGATGGTTGCGGAGAAGAAGCCGCTGGCACCGGGGCTGTATCTGGTCGCAACGCCGATTGGAAACCTTGAAGACATTACGCTGCGGGCGCTGAGTGTGCTGGCTTCGGCCGACCGCATTGCGTGCGAAGACACGCGGCAGACGTCGAAGCTGCTGTCGCACTTCGGCATCTCGACGCCGACGGTGAGCTACCACGACTTCAACGAACTTTCGCGGGCGACACAGCTTGTGGAGCAGTTGAAGCAGGGTGCGCGCATCGCGGTGGTGAGCGATGCGGGTACGCCGGGCATTGCTGATCCCGGAGCGGTGCTAGCTGCGGATGCGATGGCTGCCGGGATTGCAGTGATTCCGATCCCCGGAGCGAATGCGGCGGTGAATGCGCTGATTGCCAGCGGGCTTTCGGCCGAGAAGTTTGCGTTCAACGGTTTTTTGCCTTCGAAAGAAGGTGCACGGAAGACGCAGCTTGAGGCGTTACGAGCGGTGCTGGTAAAGGACGAATCGCCAGCAACGCAGATCTTCTACGAGACGCCGCATCGCATTCTGGAAGCGCTGGCGGATGTGATCGCCGTGTTTGGTGCAGAGCATCGTGTGGCGCTGGCCCGCGAGCTGACGAAGCTGCATGAGGAGTTTGTGCGCGGTACGGCAGGAGCGGTGCTGGCGGAGCTGCAGGCAAGGCCTGCGGTGCGCGGCGAGATGGTGTTGCTGCTCGACGGCAAGGTGGCTGCAGCAGCGCAGACGGCGATGACTCTGGCGGCGGAGGTGGCTGCGCTGGTGGCTGGCGGAGCGAGCGAGAAGGATGCGCTGAAGCAGGCGGCGAAGGCCCGCGGGCTGGGCAAGAGCGAAGCGTATCGCGAGTGGCAGCGGACGAAGCGTTAAAACGACGAACGGCGAGCCCAGGGCTCGCCGTTCGCTTTGGTGCAGAAACAAATTTTAGACGTGTTCGCGGCCGCGGAGACGGTCGTACATGTACACGTCGCTGGTGGTTCCCATCGCTTCGTTGTAGAGCACGAGCGCACCAGCGGCTTCCTTCAGCTCTTCGTTGAAGAGGTGGATGGCTCGGAGCTGATCTGCCGTGGCCGGAATTTCGAGCTTCGACGTCTTCAGGAACTTCTGGTAGCCGCGATCGAGCAGACTTGCGATCTCGCCGCCGAGCAGCCAGCCGCCCTTGGAGAGTAGGCGGACGGGTGAGTCCTTCGCCGTGGCGGGAGCGATCTCTGCCGCACAGCCGTATTTCGAGACGCGGCGAGCGCCTGCGGAACGGTTTGCACCTTCTGTCGCGGGTGCGACATCAAACTTTTCATTGCCAAGAGCGGCAAGAACTTCGTCGAACGTGGGCTGCTTAATTGCCTTCGCCATCTGCGGAATCTTCCTTATGAACTCTGTGGGCGCGCGATAAACGCTGCGCACCGATCAGCTACACTCAACTAACTGTCGCACACTTGCGCCGAACGCTTCAAACGATGACTGATTCTGCTTCCAAGCCGCTTGGCACCGCCCTTCTCGATCGCGTGGGCAACACTCCGCTGATTCGCCTTGACCGCCTGACCGCACACCTGCCCGGAACGCTGATTCTGGGCAAAGCCGAGTGGGCCAACCCAGGGGGCAGCGTGAAAGATCGCGCCGCTTCTGCGATTGTGGCCGACGCGCAGGCCAAAGGCCTGCTGACGCCGGGAAAGCATCTGCTCGATGCCACCAGCGGCAACACGGGCATCGCCTACGCGATGCTGGGTGCGGCGCAGGGCTTCCCGGTAACGCTGTGTGTGCCCGCAAACGTGAGCTCCGAACGCAAACACATTCTCGCGGCCTATGGCGCGAACATCGTGTGGACCGACCCGGCAGATGGCTCGGATGGGGCGATTCGCATGGCGCGGAAGCTCTTTGCGGAGCAGCCGGAGAAGTACTTCTACGCCGACCAGTATGGCAATGAGAACAACTGGCGTGCGCATTACAACACCACCGCGAACGAGATCTGGGAGCAGACGGAAGGGCGCGTGACGCACTTCGTCGCAGGGCTCGGGACGTCGGGCACGTTTGTGGGCACGACGCGCCGCCTGAAAGAGTTGAACCCGGCGATCCAGTGCTACTCGATGCAGCCGGATTCTCCGTTCAATGGGCTGGAAGGCCTGAAGCACATGGAGACGGCGATCGTTCCGCCGATCTATGACGACAAGCTGGCCGATCGCGATATCGCGATGCCGACCGAGCGTGCCTATGCGATGGCCAAGCGACTGGGCCGGACGCAGGGGTTGCTGGTTGGCGTTTCCGCAGCGGCGGCGGTGGCGGTCTGCGTCGATGTGGCGGAGGAAGAGTCCAAGGCAGGGCGTGAGGCTGTGATCGTGGTGATTCTGCCGGATTCGGCGGACAAGTATCTCAGCGAACGTTTCTGGTCGGAAGCGGCCGAAGACGAAGCCGCACCCGATATGGTCGACGGCGATCGCTATGTGGGCCAGCGGACCTAGATTTTTACTTTACCGATGCAAGGAATAGACGTGAGTTTTCTGATCTCTCAAGCTCTCTACAGCGACCTTCGCAAGCATGGCGAAGAGACGTATCCGCACGAATGCTGCGGCATCATCCTCGGCAAGGGCGATGTGAACGGCACGCATGTTCACAAGCTGATCCGCGCGGGGAATACGCGCGTGGATTCGGCGCATAACCGCTACAACATCGCTCCCGGAGAGCTGATGAAGGCGCAGCGGGAGGCGCGGCAGTCGGGGCTGGACATCGTCGGCTTCTACCACTCGCACCCGGACCATCCGGCGCAGTGGTCGCAAACGGATTACGCCGAAGCGCACTGGTTTGGCTGCGCGTATGTGATTACGGCGGTCGACCACGGACACGCGACCACGACGAACAGCTTCCTGCTGTCGGGGACGTGCGAGGAAGATAAGCGGTTCGAGAACCAGCCGATTGCGTTTGAGTAGGGTTTGAGGCCTTCCGGAGAGATTTTTCACCGGGGAGGTGAAAACTTGAACGCAAAGGACGCAAAGTTTAAGCGCGATGTACACGAAGGGGCCAGCTGATCAGCTGGCCCCTCTTGCTTTGCCTATTTTCGGGCGTTTGCGGCTGGGGGAAGAAAGTCTGGAACGCAGAGTGCGCGGAGGACGACGCGTAGAGAACGCAGAGAGAGTTGCGGCTGAGAGGCTTTGCGAGCGACGAGCAGGTCTGTCGCGGCTCTCGGGGTGAGAAATCATGGATGAGGAGCCGCAGGATGCGGATTGGTTGCATCCGAGACAGAGGCTCGCGCATCTCGTAGAATGGAACGACATGAAGATTCACATCCCCACACCGCTACGTGCGTACACCGAGAAGCAGGAAACTGTTTCGGTCGGCGGCACGACCGTGGCCGAAGGGCTTGAGGAGCTGACGAAGGCCTATCCGGCCATGCGTGCACACCTCTTCACTCCCGAAGGCAAGCTGCGGAGCTTCGTCAATGTTTATCTTGAAGACGAAGACGTCCGCTATCTCCCGGAGAAGGAAGCAACTGCTGTTGCTGCCGAAGCCGAACTCACGATTATCCCCTCCATCGCTGGCGGCTGTTGTAGCCTGCCCGCTGAAGGCTGTTGTCGCTAGCTCCCAGTAGCCGCGAGAACCCTCAGCAACCCCGCTTCCCTCTGTTCACCATTCATCGCCTGCGCGCACTGAGACAAACGCTTTTACGGCGTTCGGATCAGAGCGAATCGCCCCACAAAAGGAACGCCATGCCAGCCACGTTTGAAGCACCGACGACCGCCGAGCTGCCGAAGCTCTCTAACGAAGAAATCGCCCGCTACTCGCGGCACCTGATCCTGCCGGAAGTGGGCATGGAAGGCCAGCAGAAGCTGAAGGCCGCGAAGGTGCTCTGCGTGGGTACGGGTGGCCTGGGTGCGCCGCTGGCGCTGTACCTGGCCGCGGCCGGTATCGGCACGATCGGCCTGGTGGACTTTGACGTGGTCGATGAGTCGAACCTGCAGCGCCAGATCATCCACTCGCAGTCGACCGTCGGCAAGCTGAAGGTCGACTCGGCGGAGATCATGCTGAAGGGGTTGAACAAGAACGTCAACGTCATCAAGCACAATACGATGCTGACCTCGCACAACGCGCTCGAAATCTTCAAGGATTACGACGTGATCGCGGACGGCACGGACAACTTCCAGACACGGTACCTGGTGAACGATGCCTGCGTACTGACCGGCAAGCCGAACGCTTATGGCTCGATCTTCCGCTTCGAGGGACAGGCTTCTGTCTTCGCTACGGAAGAAGGCCCGTGCTATCGCTGCCTGTATCCCGAACCGCCGCCTCCGGGGCTGGTTCCGAGCTGCGCGGAAGGTGGCGTGCTCGGCATCCTGCCGGGTCTTGTCGGCGTCATTCAGGCGACGGAAGTGATCAAGCTGGTGCTCGGCATCGGCGAGCCGCTGGTTGGCCGTTTGCTGCTGGTGGACGCGCTGAACATGGGCTTCCGGACACTGAAGCTGCGCAAGAACCCCGAGTGCCCGGCCTGCGGCACGCGTGAGATCAAGGAACTGATCGACTATGACCAGTTCTGCGGAATCGCACCGCCAACCTCGACCGGACCGCTTGAGGTTTCCTCGCATGGCTCTGTCGACCAGGGCGCGAACGTCGTCGACGGCATTCCGCAGGTGACGGTGGAAGAGTACAAGGCGCGTCTGGACAAGGGCGACAAGCCGTTCCTGCTGGATGTGCGTGAGACGCACGAGTACCAGATCTGCAACCTGGGCGCGCCGCTGATTCCGGTAGGCCAGGTAGGTTCGCGACTGAACGAAATTCCGGTTGGCAAGGATGTAGAGATTCTCGTCCATTGCAAGTCGGGCGGGCGTTCGCAGAAGGCGGCGCTGGAGCTGAAGGCTGCAGGCTTCACGAACGTGAAGAACCTTGCGGGCGGTATTACGGCATGGGCGGATCGCATCGATCCCAGCGTGCCAAAGTACTAAGTTGTTTTGCAGTAAAAGCGGCAGCCGGAAACGGCTGCCGCTTTTTTGTGTCTGCGCCTTTCGGAGATTCGGTCAGTGCTTCAAGGCGGGTTTCAGCGGCTTGAGACTGCCGTCGGTCTTGCCGGGCTTCAGGTTGAGTATCTTTGCGACGAAGTCGTAGACGTCGACGTTATCGAAGCTCGGCAGCTTGATGCCGGGCTGTACGTCGGGGCCTTCGGCGTAGAAGATCGCCTTCATCTCAGGCGTCGCGTGCGCGTTGAAGCCGTGGCTGCCGATGTACCCGTGGCCGTGGTTGGAGGGATGCCACGAGACGCTGTACGGAGCGTTGGGGATGACGACAGGGTCACCTTCGCGCGGGTTGGTGCGGAAGTGCAGCTCCTTCGGCGTGTTTTTGCGGCGATAGACGCGGAAGCGAGGGTCGTTCTTCGCCGCGAGCTGCTTGTAGATGCGCTGCGTCTCGGCCTCGGACGAAGGGTAGATGTAGGGGCCGGAGGTGCGGACGTTCTTGATGTCGACGAGGGTATCGAGCACGACGGGCGTGGGGTCGAGCTTGATCATGCCGTGGTCGGCGGTGACGATGAGATCGACGGGGAGGCCGGTGGCTTTGAGCTTTTCGCGGAGCTCGCCGATGAGTTCGTCGACGTGATGGACGGCCTCTTTGGCTTCGGGAGAGTCCGGGCCGAAGTGGTGCCCGGCGTCGTCGGTGTTGGAGTAGTAGAGCGTGAGGAAGTGCGGGCGCTCGGCCTCGGGGAGTTGCAGCCACTGGATGATCTGCGCGACGCGTTTGTAGTCGTCCAGCTTGCCGTCGAAGTGCAGGTAGAAGGACGGGCGCTTTCCGCCGATCTCAGCCTCAGAGCCCGGCCAGAAGAAGCAGGCGGAGCGCATTCCCTGCTCTTCTGCGAGCACCCAGAGTGGAGTGCCGCTGTACCAACTGCCGTCGCTGTTGGTTTTGGAGTCGGCGAAGAGGTAGCGCTGCTTGCGGGTGGGGTCCCAGAACTCCATACCGACGATACCGTGGTGCTCGGGGCGGAGACCGGTGACGAGCGTGTAGTGGTTCGGGAAGGTCACCGAGGGGTAGGACGGCAACATGCCGTCGGGCGTGCTGGCGCCGTCGGCAGCCATCTCGTCGAGATGCGGCGCGCCGTGCTCGCGGGCGTAGTCGTAGCGGAAGCCGTCGAGCGAGACCATGACGACGTAGTGCTTTGCCAGTGTCGCGGCGGCGTTTGGTGGGTTTTCCACGTGAACGACCGGCGTGACGTCCTGCGCAAAAACGGCACTGCTCGCCATCCCGGTGAGCAGTGCGATGGCGAGCAATGAGCGATGCATGAAGGCTCCTGAAGAGGGCTGTTAGTCGGTTTGGTGATCGTCGCTGACGAGGAGCTGCATGGCCAGGGGTGGCTCGATGGAGAAGTCAAGTTTCGACATCTCGTCGACAGCGGCTTCGATCTTGGAACGCAGGCAGGGCTCCGTGGTGACGACGAACGGAAGGCGGTCGGCGGGGTACCCACGATGCTGCAGCAGCGAATCAATATTGATGCCGTGCGCCGCGAGCACGCCGGCGATGGCAGCCACGATGCCGGGCTTGTCGCTGACGATGAAGCGCAGGTAGTATGGCGCGATAACGTCGCCGCTGACGGGGAGCTTCTGCGCCGGGAAGAGCACCTGACCGGCACCAGCCGAGACGCTGAGCACATCGCTCATGACTGCGACAGCGGTGGGGTGACCGCCTGCTCCGTGGCCGCTGAAGACGACGTCGCCGCCGAACTGGCCGCTGGTGACGACCATGTTCTGCGTGTCGTGCGACCAGGCGATGGGGAGCTTGGTGGGGATGAGCATGGGGCCGACGCGGGCGTAGACCTTTTCGCCGTCGCGCTCTGCGCGGGAGACCTGGCGAATAGTGCAGCCGAGCTCCTTGGCGTAGGCGAAGTCGATGGCGGAGACGGTGGAGATGGTCTGCGCGGGGACGTCGTCCGGGTTGAGCTCGGCGCGGAGAGCGAGGCGCGAGAGCACGCAGAGCTTGGCGCGAGCGTCGAAGCCGTCGACGTCCGCAGAGGGGTTGGCCTCGGCGTAGCCAAGTTGCTGCGCGGTCTTGAGGACGTCGGCGTACTCGGCTCCGGCTTCCATCGCGCTTAGGATGAAGTTGCAGGTGCCGTTGAGGATGCCGGAGATGCGTGTGATGCGGTCGCCGCCCAGCCCGGCAACGAGGCCGGGGATGACCGGAACGCCGCCAGCGACGGCTGCGTTGTAACGAAGCTGCACGTTGCTCTCCGCAGCGAGCGCGATGAGCGTTTCGCCGCGATAGGCGATGAGCTGCTTGTTCGCGGTGACGACGTGCTTGCCTGCGCGAACGGCAGCGGAAAGCCACTGCTCGATGGGCTCGAGGCCGCCGATGAGTTCAACGACGACGTCGACGTCGTCTGCGGTGATGACTTCGGCAGCGTCAGAGGTCCATTTTGCGTCAGACGGAACGAACCTGGCGCGCTCGTGCGAACGCTTGCGTTCGACGTCGCGGTTGAAGACGCGCGTGATGCGGATGTCTGCTCCGCTCGCTGCGAGCACCTCGGCAAACGAGCTGCCGACTGTGCCAAACCCCAACAGACCTACGCGTAGCGATTTCGTTGCGTGCATTTCGTACTCCACCTTTTAGTACTTAGTACTCCACCTTGAACGGGCTCTTGTCCCAGGCAGCAAAACTCTCCCAGGCTTCTTCGGGCAAAAGACGATGCATCGGCACTTCGCGCTCTTCGATAGGAAGGCGAAGCTGCTCGTAGAACGCAGCGTCGTCGAAGCCGATCTTTGCAGCTTCGGCAGCGCCGTTGCCGTAGTAAATTTTGCCGATGCGCGACCAGAGAATCGCGGCCAGGCACATGGGGCAAGGCTCGCAGCTGGTGTAGATCTCGCAGCCCTGGAGGTCGAAGGTTGCCAGCAAGGTGCAGGCGTTGCGGATCGCGGTGACTTCGGCGTGCGCGGTCGGATCGTTGGAAGAGGTGACGCAGTTTGCGCCGGTGGCCACAACTTCGCCGTTTTTGACGATGACTGCACCGAACGGGCCGCCACGGCCACTGGTTACGTTTTCTGTGGCCAGATCGATGGCCTGCTGCATGAAACGAGAGTCTGGGTGAGGCTGGCTCATGGCGTGCAATATCCAATCCGGCCTTCCGGATGTGTCAACGGCGCAGTCTGGAAGGCATAATCAAGACTAAATGGTACACGCTATCCGCAGTCGTCGTGTCGTTACGCCCGAGGGCGTTCGTGATGCCGTCGTCGTTCTTGACGGCGAGTGCATTGTTGCCGTGAAGGCCGCTGAAGAGCTTGCGCCGGATGTGCCGGTGGAAGACCTTGGCGATGTCGCGCTGCTGCCCGGGCTGATCGATGCGCATACGCACATCAACGAGCCGGGACGCACAGAGTGGGAAGGCTTTGTGACCGCTACACGCGCAGCCGCAGCAGGTGGGTTCACCACCGTTGTCGACATGCCGCTGAACTGCCTGCCAGAGACGATTGATGTTGATGCGCTGGAAACGAAGCGTGAAGCGGCGAAAGGGAAATGCCTGATCGACTATGCGTTGTGGGGCGGTGCCGTAGATGGCAACCAGCTTTCGATTGAACCGCTGGCGCTCGATGGCGTGCCGGGCTTCAAGTGCTTTCTGATTTATCCCGGCTGCGATGGCTTTACGTCAATTGATCGCGTGAACCTGGAGCAGGCGTTGCCACACATTGCGAAGACAGGCCTGCCTCTGCTGGTCCATGCAGAGCTGGCGGCGCCGATTGACGCGGCGGTGGCAGAGTTGAACGCGAGCGGAGCGAACTGGCGCGAGTACAAGACGTATCTTGCGTCACGACCCGATGCGGCCGAGTTGCAGGCGATTGAGATGCTGCTGGAGCTTTGCCGCCAGTACAAGTTCAAGCTGCACATCGTGCACCTGGCTACAGCGGAGGCTTTGCCCATGCTGGTAGCCGCCAGGCAGGAAGGTCTGCCCGTGACGGTGGAGACTTGCCCGCATTATCTGCACATCAGCGCCGAGCAGATCGCCGATGGAGCGACGCAGTTCAAGTGCGCGCCGCCGATCCGGTCGGACGCGAACCGCGAGAAGCTTTGGCAGGCGCTAGTCGACGGCACGCTGGATTTGATCGCCACGGACCACTCGCCGTGCCCGCCGGAGATGAAGCGATTGACGGTGACAGAACCGGGGCAGGAAGCCGGTCGCTTCGACGAAGCGTGGGGAGGCATCGCTTCCCTTTCGACGGCTCTGCCAGTGCTTTGGACGGAGTGCGCGAAGCGTGGGTTGACGCTGGAGCAGCTGGCAAAGTGGACGTCGCTGGGCCCGGCGCAGCTTGCAGGGTTGGCGACGGAGGTTGGCTCGATTGAGCCGGGCAAGCACGCAAACTTTGTCGCGCTGGATACGGAGGCGAGCTTCGTCCTGCGCGAGGAGGACCTGCATTATCGGCACAAAGTATCGCCGTATCTAGGCGAAACGTTGCAGGGCGTGGTGCGCGCGACGTGGCTGCGCGGCGAAAAAATCTACACCAACGAGAGCGGTGAAGCTGTGTTCGCCGACACAAACAAGGGGCGCGAGTACGCGCTATCCTGTGCACTCAACTAAGCTGGAACGCATGGCGCTGAACTTTACCCCATCCTCGAACCCGATTCTCGAAGCCTGGAACCGCACAGAGCAAGATACGGCCATGCATACGATCCTGCCATGCAACGGCTCACAAGCGTGGGCCATTGGCGTGGTGAATGAGTATCCGTACGACACACCGGAAGAGCTTTTTGCTTCCGCCGATAAGGTCTGGTGGTCGCTGAGCGAGAAGGACTGGCAGGAGGCGTTCGACTCGCATCCTCGCATTGGCGAAGCGAAGGCCAAGGCTGCGACGGAGAAGTCGCTGACGTGGAGCGAAGGCGAACAGGCTGCAGCGAACCCGGATGCTGCGGTCAAGGCGAAGCTTGCGGAGGCGAACAAGGAGTACGAGCAGAAGTTCGGCCGCATCTTCATCGTTTGCGCCACGGGCAAGTCTGCCGCAGAGATGCTGGCAATTCTGGAAGCCCGCATGAGCAACGATGCGAACACGGAGCTGAAGGAAGCCGCGGAGCAGCAGCGGCAGATTACACAGCTTCGCTTGCGCAAGTGGCTCGAGCTTCCGCTGAATTACGGCACAATGTCGAAAGGAGCCAAGTAACGATGGGTCTTTCGACGCACATTCTGGATACCAACCTGGGACGTCCTGCAGCCAACGTTTCGTTGACGCTTTCGATCCTGCATAACGATTCGTGGAATGAGATCGGGCGAGGCTTTACCGATATCGACGGCCGTTGCAAGACACTGCTGGGCGATGCTCCGCTGGAAGTGGCGGTGTACAAGGTGCGCTTTGCGACGAGCGAGTACTTCGCCGCGCAGCATATGTCGGGCCTTTATCCCTTTGTTGAAATCGTCTTCACGGTCCGGCAGCCGGACCAGCATTACCACATACCGCTGCTGTTGAGCGCTAACGGATACTCCACCTACCGAGGAAGCTGACGAAACATGGCAATCGCAAAACTCTCCGACAATCGTTACGGCAAATCGCTGGTGCGCGTGATGCGCGTGACCAAGCATGAAGATCATCACGACCTCGATGAGTGGACAGTTCAGATTCTGCTCACGGGTGACTTCGAGACCGCGCATACCGAAGGCGATAACGTAAATATTCTGCCAACGGACACGATGAAGAACACGTGCTACTTCGTGGCGAGCGAGTCCAAGGCCGAGTCCATCGAAGAGTACGCGATGGCGCTGGTGGACTACATCCTGACGCGCCAGTCGCACATCTCCGGCGCGGAAGTGATTGTGAAGTCGCACCTGTGGAAGCGCATGAAGGTGAACGGCGAAGAGTATCCGACGGCGTTCCTGCGCGGATCCAACGAGGTGCAGACGACGCGCGTTTCGCGCACGCAGGGCGGCACGTTTGAGATCGTCAGCGGACTCGATGGCCTGAACGTGCTGAAGACAACGCAGAGCGGCTTTGTCGGCTATATCAAGGACCATCTGACGACGCTGCCGGAGACGACCGATCGCCTCTTCGGCACGGTGGTGAAGGCCGAGTGGCCGTATACGGCGAAGGCCATTGCCGAAGGCATCGACTTCAACAAAGTGCGCGAGCATCTGCGCGAGGTGATGGTGTCGACATTTGCCAAGCATGACTCGCTGAGCGTGCAGCAGACGCTGTTCCAGATGGGTGAGGACGCGCTGGCGCACACGGACATCATCGACTCGGTGTACATGCTGATGCCGAACAAGCACAACCTGCTGATCGACCTGAAGCGCTTCGGGCTCGACAACCCGAACCACATCTTCGTACCGACGGATGAACCGCACGGCACGATTGAAGCGACGATCGTTCGCGGATAAATAACACGGATAAATGGCGCGGATAAATCGCAAGCAACTGCAGGCAGATGGCTCCCCGTGTGGGAGCCATCTGTCGTTTGCGCGCAGTAGAATGTGTTGCACATGATGACTCACGAAGAACGCGCTGCCCGCATCATCAGCCGCTGCCGCGAGCTGGCCCGCATCACCGATGTCGAGGGCGAGACGACCCGGCTGTTTCTTTCGCCAAAGACGCGCGATGCGCACACGCTGCTCTCGTGGTGGATGCGCGAGGCGGGTCTCGAGGCCCGGGTGGACGATATCGGCAACGTTCGCGCGGTGCGTGCGGGTGAGTCAACGGATGCTCCGACGCTGGTGCTTTACTCGCACATCGACACCGTGCCGAACGCAGGTGCGTTCGACGGGCCGCTGGGCGTGATTCTTGCGTTGGAAGCGGTTGCCGCCGTAGGGGGCACAGCGCTTCCGTTTGCGATTGAACTGGTGGCGTTCAGCGAAGAAGAGGGCGTGCGCTTTGCGTTTCCGTTCCTCTCGTCACGGGCGGCTACAGGGCAGCTAGCCGCAGAGCATCTGGCTCGCACAGACAAAGATGGCGTGAGCGTGAGCGAGGCTCTGCTGGCGTTCGGGCTTGATCCCGCACAGATTGCCGAGAGTGCACCGTTTGCCGCGAATGCGTTTGCGGCTCTCGAAGTTCACATTGAACAAGGGCCTGTGCTGGAGGCCGAGAACGCGTCGCTGGCGGTGGTGGAAGCAATCGTTGGCCAGTCGCGGCTGCAGTTGACGTTTGAAGGCGCGGCCAACCATGCGGGCACGACGCCCATGGCGCTGCGCCACGATGCGCTGGTGGCTGCGGCAAAGTTCATCGTGGAGGTAGAAACCTATGCGAGCAACTACAAGCAGCTTGTGGCCACGGTGGGTCACGTTGAAGCGTTGCCGGGAGCGATGAACGTTGTGCCAGGCACAGTGCATTGCACGCTGGATGTGCGGCATCCGAAGGATGATTCCCGTCATGCAGCGGTGGCGCATCTGCTGACCAAGGCGCAGGCTGCGGGCGAGCTGCATGGCGTGAAGGTGAATGCGACGCTGCTGAGCGAGCAGCGCGCAGTGCCGATGGATGCAGCGCTGACGCAGAAGCTGCACAACGCTGCCGAACGCTCCGGGCACGATGCCCTGCAGCTGTTCTCGGGCGCAGGACACGACAGCATGATCGTTGCGACGAAGCTGCCGACGACGATGTTGTTTGTGCGTTCGCCGGGCGGTGTGAGCCATAATCCTGCGGAAGATGTGCGGCAGGAAGATGTGGCTGCGGCACTTGAAACGGTCGTCAACTTCCTGATGCACCTGCATCCGCACGCCTGAGGCTATACTTTTCCCCTATGCATCATCTTGGACACACGACCAGCTCGAACAAGCGCGATCATCTGCTGCTTTCGCCCGACACCTTCATCCGCACGCCGATGCCGGGCATCACGGGTGGCTTTGCCATCGTGCATGTCGCGCCGCAGGCCGGCGCAGCATTCACGCAGATGACGGTGGAGCTGGAGCCGAACGGAACGTTAAGCGAAGGCCCGACGCAGCGCCTGGTGTACGTGCTGGAAGGCAAACTGACGCTGCAGGAGCCGAGCCAGCGCAAGCTGCATCAGCTGACGGCGGGGTCGTACGCGTATCTGCCGACGGAGCATCCACACACGATTACAGCGAAGACCAAGGCAAGGCTGGCGGTGATCGACAAGCCGTTTCTGCCGCTGGAGACGGAGCCGAATCCGGAGTTCTTCGTGGGCCGCGAGCAGGATGTAAAGCCGACGGCGTTGAACGGCGATCCTGACCTGGAAGTCCGCGCGCTGCTGCCGGACTCTGCACGCTTCGACTTTGCCTGCAACACCATGACGTATCAGCCGGGCGCGTCGCTGGCGCAGGTTGAGATCCACTACATGGAGCATGGGCTGCTGATGCTTGAAGGTGGCGGGATTTATCGGCTAGGGGATAGCTGGTACCCGACGCAGGCCGGCGACTTTATCTGGATGGGGCCGTACTGCCCGCAGTGGTTCGGCGCGATTGGCAAGAAGCCCGCGAAGTACCTCATCTACAAAGATTTCAACCGCCACACGCTGGCGTAGACACTGCGAGCTTTCTTCTAACGATGAACCTGACGATCAATACCGACCGCCTTCTCGCTGAGCTGCATCACCTTGCGACGATCACCGACTGCCCGCCGACGACAGACACCTCGCTGCCCGAGCCGACACAGGCCGTGACGCGCATCGTGTTTACGCCGCGCGATCTGGAAGCCCGTGCCTGGCTGAAGAAACTGGCGGCCGATGCAGGTTTTACCGTGCGTGAAGATGCTGTCGGCAACACGTTTCTGCGCTGGGAAGGCTCCGAGCCTGCTCTGGGCGCGGTGGGAACGGGGTCGCATACGGACGCGATTCCCCATGCCGGGATGTATGACGGCACGGTGGGCGTGCTGGGTGGGCTGGAAGCGATGCGCGCGTTGAAGGAGTCGGGCTTTGTGCCGCGACGCTCGCTGGAGACGCTGATGTTTACCAGCGAAGAGCCAACGCGTTTTGGCATCGGCTGCCTGGGTTCGAGGTTGCTCGGCGGCGTGCTTGATCCCGCTGCGGCCGATGCGTTCCCCGATCGCCTGGGCGAGACCCAGCCGGACGCCGAGAAAGGCCTGACGCTGGCGGACGTTCGCCTGCAGGCAGGCTTCAGAGGGTCGCTGGAGAGCGTGAAGCTGCCCGAGGGCTACTACGACTCGTGGGTGGAGCTGCACATTGAGCAGGGGCCGCTGCTGGAGCGCGATGGCGTACAGCTTGGCGTGGTGACAAACATTGCAGCGCCGGCGAGCTACCGCTACACCGTCGAAGGATTTGGCGGACACGCCGGAGCACTGCTGATGCCGGACCGGCGCGATGCGCTGACGGCTTCGGCAGAGTTGATTCTGGCGGTCGAGCGGTTTACGCGTGAGGCCAATGCTGCGGCGAAGGCCGAGGGTAAGTCGGGCGTGGATTCGGTAGCGACGGTCGGCAAGGTCGACATCTTTCCGGGTGCGGTGAACTCGGTTCCCTCGCGAGCGCAGTGGATGCTGGATATTCGCGATACGGACGTGGCTCGCCGCAACGGCACGATGCAGCGCCTGCGAGGCGAGATCGCACGCGTCGAAGCGGAGCGCGGCGTGAAGATTACAGAAGAGACGATCAACGCCGATGAGCCGTCGCACAGTGGCGCGAAGATTCTGGATGCGCTGGAAGCGGCCTGCGCGGCCGAAAACGCGAGTTTCCAGAAGATGGTTTCGCGGGCGTATCACGACTCCAACTTCATGGCCCGTGTAGCGCCGATTGCGATGCTCTTTATCCCGTGCCGCAACGGAGTTTCGCATCGTCCGGACGAGTATTCGACGCCAGAACAGATTGCGCTGGGCACTCGTGTGCTCGCGCGCACGATGGCCAAACTTGCCAGTTAGGCTGTACGCGCTACACTTGGTTGCAGTTACCCATGCCTATTGAGAGCCGCAATCCCGCAAACGGACAGTTGCTTCGCAGCTTTGACCCGCTGAACGCTGAACAGATCGAAGCCAAACTTGCACTGGCGGCGGAAGCAGCAAAGCGTACCGAGCGAATGGAAGACCGCGTCTTCTGGATGAAGCGTCTGGCGGTGCT
Organism: Acidobacteriaceae bacterium; assembly: GCA_028283655.1. NCBI lineage: Bacteria > Pseudomonadati > Acidobacteriota > Terriglobia > Terriglobales > Acidobacteriaceae > Acidobacteriaceae bacterium. The sequence goes on from JAPWKE010000003.1 coordinate 2,421,671, forward strand.
GCTGGAGCAGGACCGCGACGATCTGGCCGCCATGATGACCGCCGAGATGGGCAAAACCATCGTTTCGGCGCAGCAGGAAGTGGAGAAGTGCGCGGCGTGCTGCCGCTTCTACGCCGAACACGCTGCCGGCTTTCTTGCACCGGAACACATCGCCACCGAACGCTCGGCGAGCTACGTGCGCTGGGACCCGCTGGGCGTGGTGCTGGCCGTGATGCCGTGGAATTTCCCTCTGTGGCAGGTCTTCCGCTTTCTGGCCCCGGCGTTGATGGCCGGGAACGTTGGGCTGCTGAAGCATGCGAGCAACGTGCCGCAGTGTGCGCTGGCGATTGAAGCGTTGGTACGCCGTGCTGGTTTCCCGCGCGGCTGCTTCCAGACGCTACTGGTCGAAGCCCGGCAGGTGGAGATGGTGCTGGCCGATGCCCGCATTGCGGCGGTGACTGTGACCGGCTCAGAGGCTGCTGGACGCGCCGTAGCGGCGCAGGCAGGCTGGCTGATCAAGAAGACGGTGCTGGAGCTTGGCGGCTCCGATCCGTTCATCGTGATGTCTTCGGCTGATCTCGACGAAGCCGTGATGAACGCCGTGAAGGCGCGCACGATCAATAACGGACAGTCGTGCATTGCGGCGAAGCGCTTTCTGATCCACGAGAGCGTTTATGACGCGTTCGTGAAGCGGTTTGTCGAGGCGTTTGACAAGCTGCGCGTGGGCGACCCGATGCGCGAAGAAACAGACATTGGTCCGCTGGCGACAGCGACGATCGCCGAAGAGCTTCATGCGCAGGTGAGTGCAGCGATTGCGGTAGGCGGGCGTGTGCTGACCGGCGGCGAGCGCATGATCGGCGTCGGAAGCTTCTTTGAGCCGACGGTAATTTCGGAGATTCCACGCACGGCGACGGTGGCACGCGAAGAGACCTTTGGGCCGCTGGCGTTCCTCTTCAAGATCACGTCCGCAGAAGACGCTATTGCACTGGCGAACGATACGCCGTTCGGGCTGGGAGCAAGCTGCTGGACGAAGGATGTGCGCGAGCAGGAAGCGTTTGCCGTGGGCATCCAGGCCGGTTCCGTGTTCTTCAACCTGCCCGTGGCGAGCGATCCTCGCCTGCCGTTTGGCGGGGTGAAGCGTTCGGGCTATGGCCGCGAACTGGCTGCGGCCGGAATGCGCGAGTTCCTGAATGCAAAGACGGTCGTAAAGGCCTAAGCAAGAGCACAACGACGAAGGGCGCGATCAGAGGATCGCGCCCTTCGTCGTTGCTGGAGAGGAAGCGTTAGAAGGTAAACGCTGCCTGGAGTGAGACACGCATCAGCGCATTGTTGGTGGTGTACGGCTGCCCCTGAAGCTGGGTGCTCGTACCGAAATATGGCGAGGTAAGCACGCCGCTGGGCGTGGCGTAGTCGTGATTATTGAAGAGGTTCTGCACGTTCACGCCGACGGTCAGGTTATAGAGCTGACCGGTGCTGGCTCCGCCGCCGCCGAAGAAGCCGGGGCCACCGCCGTGACCACCGCCACCACCGTGGCCGCCATGACCGCCGCCACCAGGACCACCCTGTCCCGGTCCCCCCTGCTGGCCTTGCTGCTCCTGCTGCTTGTTACGCGAACCGCCGAAGCCGAAGGTCTTGGTTGCGCGCAGGTTCATCACGAACTGTGCGGGGCCGGAGCAGGCGTACGTCGGAACAAGCTGCGAGAAGCTGGCAGCGTTCGCGGCCGAGTGCGAGAGGAACGAACCGCAGCCGGGAATGCTGACCGAGTTAGCCGTGCCGTTCGGAACCAGCAGCGGCCGGTCGTTGAACTGGCCGTCGAGGTTCACATCGCGACCTTCAGTGATGTTGAAGGGGCTGCCGCTCTGAGCGATCATGAACGGCGAGATCAGGATGTACTTCGGCAGCGTGATGGAGCCGCCGACGAAGGCACGCGAGCGGATGTCAAAGCTGGTGCGGCCAAGGTCGGCATTGATGTTGCCGGGAGTGGAGACGAACGAACCCGCGCCAGAGGTGTTGCCGTTGGCAAAGCTCATCGAGTAGAAGCCGAAGAGAGAAAGCCACTTGGCGGTCTGCACGCGACCGTTCACCATCAACTGGTTCTGGTGAAACTGCCCGCCGGAGAAGAACTGGTTGTTGACCGCCGTGGTGTTCGAGCAGGTACCGCCCGAGAGGCCGCAGAGGGAGTTCTGCAGCGCAAGCTGGTGGACGCCAAGCGTATGGATGTAGTTCACGCTCATGGTGCCGATGCGGCCAAGCTGGCGATCCGCGCCGAGAGCAAACTGCTCGACGTACGGTGCACGCAGGTTGCCAGCGGTGGAGTACATGGTGGCACCCGTGGTGCCTGTGGCCGCGCAGTTGGTGCTGGAGATCGGCAGGGCTGCCGTGCAGTTCGTCGGGTTACGCAGCGTGGTGACGATCTGATTGACGCCGTTCTGCTGAATCGTGGTCAGGACATCTCCCTGCGAGAAGCGGTCGAAGAAGATGCCGAAGCCACCGCGGATGACGGTTTTGGGTGTCTTCTTGGGACCACCGATGCCGTATGCGAACGCAATACGCGGAGCAAAGTCGTGATGCTCCTGCAGGTGGTTCTGCGCTTCGAAGCGGAAGCCGTAGGTGACGGTCAGATTGTTAATCGGCTTCCAGTCGGTCTCGGCGTAAACGCCAACGTCCGCCAGCGTGAAGCTGGTGTTTGGCGTGTTGATCACCGTGCGCGAGAACTGGCTGGGCGTGCCGGTAGCGTAGCTGTTGTCCGTGCCGCTGCCGGTAGCCGTCAAGCTGGCGTAGGTGAACGAGCCGTTGGTGTTCGCGGTGGTGTCCGTAGCCTCGCGCGTGGTGCGCAGGCGGCCGCCGAGACGGATGAAGTTCTTCTTCGTCTGGATGGAGGTGTAGTTCTGCACCTCCATGTGGTCCTGATGGTCGGAGGTGAACTGCGAGCTGTAACCACCGCTGCTGAAGGCACCCTGAACGCTGACGGAAGCCGCGTTCGAGAGCGGAATCGTATTCGTGCGGGCACGCTCCCACTCAAAGCGGGTCTCGTTGATGATGCGCGGGCTGATGGTCTGGGTGTCGCTGACCTGGATCTGATTTTCCTGCGCGAAGGAGTTGTAACCGGTCGTCGGCAGGGCAAGGCCGGTGACGCCCTGGTTGATCTTGTCGTTCTCGTAGAACTGGTAGCGCAGGGTCAGGACGTTGTTCTGTCCGATAGCGATATCGATGCGCGGCGTGAGGTCTGTACGCGCCTGCGGCTGCAGCGTGGAGAGGAAGAGCTGCCGCGAGGTGCAGGTAATGTCGCCAGGGACGCAGGGTGTCGTCGAGGCAGCCGTCGCGCCAAGAATCGTGGCGTTGGTGATGCCGAGGTCCTGAATGGCGCGGTGGGAGCCGCCGATTGAGAACGACGACCACTTATTGATAGGCCCGGTGATCGAGCCGAACATGAAGATCGTGTGGTACGGAGCCTGGTAGGTCGTAGACGGAATGAGCGGGTTGCCGGTGTTGAACTGCGAGGCGTTGCCGTTCATCTGGAAGGAGCCGTGGAACTTGTCCGTACCTGGCTTGGTGAAGACTTCGATACGACCGAAGCCGAGCCGGTCATACTGCGCCGAGAACGGGTTCTGATTAATGCGGATCTCGCGGATCGAGGACTTCGGCGGAAGCTGGCCGCCGGTGAAACCGTCGACATAGATCTGGCCGCCGTTCGGTCCAGCCGAAGGACCGGCGAGAGCGGTGAGTTCGCTGGAAAGCTCGTCAGGATCATCAGAAAGCGCGTCGAGGTCCTTGCCCGAGAGGACGAGTGAGCTGGCGTTGCTGTCCGAGTCCACGCTGACCTGCGCGGCGCTGGCTTCGACGTTGACCACCTGCGTAGCCTGACCGACGGCGAGCTTGGCATCGAGGGTCATGGAAGTAACCGCCGCGATCTTCAGCCCTGTCACCGAGTAGGAAGAGAAGCCCTTCATCGAGACGACAAGCGTGTACGAACCAGGCGTGACCGAGAGCGAGTACGAACCGTCGCCGGAGCTGGTAGCCTTGCGGGCCGCACCCTTGGTCGGCGTCAGCATCACGGTTGCGCCGGGGATCGGGTAGCCGTCAGGATCCGTAATGGTGCCGTGGATCTTGGTGCCGCTAACCTGCGCCACGATCGTGCTGGTGCTGGCGTCCTGCGCGGGTGAGTTGATGGTTTCGCCAGGCGCGGGCATCTGCTGCACAGCGGCAGGCGTCGGGGTGGGAACGACAGCGGCCGGTGGAGGCGCGGGGGCGGTGGTGCTGGTGGGCGACTGCGGGGTCGGGTTCTGCGCGGCGCTATACGCCGGCGCGAGCAGTGAAGCGGCGGAACACACGACTGCGCTCAACCATTGGCTACGCAATGACATTCTTTCTCCTAAAAGTGCTACAGCGGACCCATCGGCCCAATCGTGACCGTTCATCGGTCAAACAGTTCTGACTTTCTACTATGGAAGACGAACGATACGGAAAAAAGGCGCAGACATTCTGCTCGGCCGTGCGCCTTTCTTCCATTGTCTCTTATGAACTACTGCGATCCTGCTCCACCTTCGGCACCGCCGCCGCTTTCGCCACCACTGAGGCTCCAGGGAGAAAGTGTCATCGTGTCGCCGCTGGGAGCGGTCAAAATGGCTTCGACGCCGGCCAGCAACGTTACCGCAGTCGAGGTCGTGGAGTCAGCAGTCGCCTGCGTGGAGACGATCATGACCGCTTCGCCGGTCTTCAGGCCGCTGAGGGTTTCTGTCGGCAGGCGCTGCATCATGCCGCTGAGGCCGGAACCTTCGCGCTGCGAGCGCATGTGGGCTTCGCCGTCAGCGTGAGTTGCAGCCGCCGCGTGCTCTCCTCCCTCGCTGCCGCCCTTCAGACGTGCGGCGATTCCCTTCGCCATCATCGGCGGCAGGCGGCGGACGTCGCTGCTGGAGGTGACAGCCACCGTGACGACCTTCTTGGTCGCAAGATCCTTCAGCGTGACGGTACCGGCCGATGGGTCGATCGCCGTGATAAGCCCGGAGTAGTTGTGGAAGGTGCCGGCGACGATGGCGTCGGCGGTCAGCGAGGAGCCGTCAGGCGACTTGGTTCCACGGGCGCGGAGTTGGTCGCCGGGGTGAATGTCCGCGAGGTGGCTAAGAGTGGCATCCGCAAAGCGAACCGAGGTGCCGGAGTAGCGGCGGACGACGGTGGAAGCGGTGGTCTGGACGGCAATCATCTTCTGCCCGCTGGAGACCTGGAGCGCGCCGGTGGCGGGGTCAACCGACTTCACGATGCCGCCGATGCCCTGCGTCCATGCGGCTTCTTCGCTGGCGTGCGACTGCTCGATGGCAGCGGACTTCATCACGATAACGCGTGTCGCCGTCAGTGCCGTGGGCTGGTCGCCCGCCGTGCCTGTTACGAGTGCGCGGTCGCCCGTGCTGATGTCCGCAACAGTACCCGAGGTGGCCGACTTCAGATTCGTGCTGCCGGGAGCGACGAGGAGAACCTTGATGCCTTCCGGCACAGTCACGGTGACGTCACCCGAAGCCGAAGTGACGACCAGGCTACCCGTGCCGATCGACTTCACGGTTCCGGATGTCCGGGGAGCGGCAGGTGCGGCCGTTTGCGCTGCAGCAGCAGTCACCGTCAGGCAGGGAGCCGCGATCAGCGCGATCGCCAGCACGGAAGAAGAAACTCGCATCATGTTCAAAAAACTCCTCATTCACCGGGGTGCGCCCGCCTCATAGCGCAAGCCATCCGGTTAGCGCCACGGGGAAAGTCTATGGCGTGATCTGCACTAGAGTAACGTCCACGAAGGAAAAAAGTTGCATCGGGATAAGAGGTTTTGAGCTCGTGAATGCTGGTTTCGTGGAGGAGGGCGGGTGAGGAAAGCAGGTGGATAGGAAGTAGAAAGTAGGGGGGTAGGAAAACGATGCCGCTGAAAGCTAAGTGCTTTCAGCGGCATCAGGTTTGCGAAGAAAGAAAGATTAGGGGAGTGCTACGGTAGCGGCGAGCCGTCCGGAACGTTGACGTCGAGGTGCGAAGGATAGCGCGCCGAGCCGAAGATGGAGATCGTCTCCTTCTGGTAGGCCGAAGCGGGAGCCGTCATGATGTTCTCGACCCACGTCTGGGGGTTGCGGTCGTAGAGCGGGAACCAGGTGGACTGGACCTCAACACGCATCTTGTGGCCCTTCAGAAAGGTGTGGTCGACGCCGTGCAGGCTCCACTTGTACTCGGCCACCTCGCCGGGCTTGACCGGCTCAGGATGCTCGAAACTCTTGCGGTAACGGCCGCGCAGAATCTCGTCTGCCACCATCAGCTCATACTTGCCGTCCGGGTAAATGTCGATCAGCTTTACGATCCAGTCGCTGTCGCTGCCGGTCGTGGCTGCGAAGAGGTCGGCAACGACGTCACCGGTAACGGTCACGTCTTTCTCCAGCACCGGTGTATCGAAGTTGGCGAGGTCGTCGCGGCCAGAGACGAAGCTCTGGTCTTCCGCCAGCCAGGGGCGCCAGACGGAGCTCTCGCCGTATGTCGACTGCACCGGGCGATGGCGATACGGCACAGGGTTCGCCGGGTCGCTGACGTACATCGCGGCCTTGCTCTGCGGCGAGTTCTCCTTCACCGCAGACGGTGCTGCTGCGCTGAGCGTGTGCGACGCTTCGAGGTAGAGCTTCGCCGGGTGGAAGCCGTTGACAGGAGGCCAGACAGCGTAACGATGCCACTGGTTTTCCCCCGTGCGGAAGCTGGCCGTGTCTTCAAGGTCGAAGCCCTTGCGGTCCTTCAGATAGAACTCAAAGAACGGCGCTTCGATCTGGCTGCGGTACTGCTGGCCGGTCGGCTGCCCTGCGTCCAGCTTGCCGAAGGGGCTGGTGAGCACCTGGCCGGGGCCACGCGCCCAGCCTCCGTGGTTCCACGGTCCAAGCACGAGGAAGACCTTATGCTTGCTGTCGCCGGGCTTCTCGTTACGGCGAAGAACCTGGTACTCGGCCTGCGGGCCGAACATATCTTCCTGGTCCCAGAAGCCGCCGACCTGCAGCACGGCAACTTCGGGCGCGCGAAGCTTGCGAAGCTCGCTCTTGTCCTGCCAGAGCTTTGTGTACGTCGGGTTGGTGAGGAAGAGCTGCGCGGTCGGCAGATTGGTCATGCCTGCGCTGGCAGCGGCTCCGGCGAAGTTCGTGTGGTTGAGGAAGAAGTCGTACTGGTCTTCCTTCGAGTCCGGTCGCTTATCCGTCTTCTGCGCCTCAAGCTCCTGCACGTAGTCGAAGCCGTAGCTTTCGCGGAAGGCGCCGTTATGGAAGAAATCGTCGCCGAGCCAGACGTCACCCATCGGGGCCTGCGGGCTGACGGCCTTCACGGCCGGGTTCGCGTTCAGGCCCACCATCATCGCGGTGAAGCCCGGGTAGCTGATGCCCAGTGCGCCGACGCGGCCGTTGTTGTTTGGCAGGTTCTTCAGCAGCCAGTTGATGGTGTCGTTCGTGTCAGTGGTTTCGTCGATGTCCGTCTTCGTCTTGTGCTCGACGATGGGTCGCATCATCACGAATGTGCCGCCGGAGCCGTAGCGTCCGCGAATGTCCTGAAAGACCCAGATGTAGCCGCTGGCGGCGAGTTCGGGTTTGCCACCGGTGATCGTGATCGGCTCATAGCCGTTGACGCCGTAAGGCGTGCGCGAGAGCAGGATTGGAAGCTTCGGGCCGCTGTGCTCACTGCCCTTCGGCCGCAGGATGACGGTGTGCAGTTCGACGCCATCGCGGGCAGGAATCATGACCTCCGAGCGGACGTACTCGGGCATGGTGACGCCGGGCGGTGGCGGATTGCGCTGCGCCTGTGATGGGCTCGCGATGGCGAGTACGGTGACAGAAAGAACGACAGCGCGAACCGCGCGAAGCATCATCAAAACGTGGCTCCTCAGGAAAAGCAAAGGCCCCGAATGCTCGGGGCCTTGCGTGTTTCGGTTTACTGTCCGGTCAGGTTGCCTTCAGGACGCGTGTTGCACTGCCATCCCTGGCGAGCATGAGCGCCGTCGCAGAACGGACGCTTCTCGCTGAGGCCGCAGCGGCAGAGGCTGATCGCGGGCTTGCCCGTAAGGTCCCACTCCTGCCCGTCGGCATCCTTCAGCACTATGTGACCTTCGACGCGCAGTGGTCCGTTCGGACGCACCGTAATGTGAACTGCTTCATCTGCCATGTTGCTTGTCCCCCTCATGTGACGCGCTCAGAATAGCAGCGGCTATGGTGGATGTTTTGACGCCGTTCCTACTCCAGCCCGACCATGACTTCGTCGATGTAGCACCAGCCCCACTGCTCACCCGGCTCCACGGAACGGATGACCGGATGCTTCGAGGTGTGAAAGTGCTTGGTGGCGTGCTTGTTTTTGGAAGCGTCGCAGCAACCAACGTGGCCGCAGTCCAGGCACTCCCGCAGGTGCACCCAGCTATCGTCCATGGCGATGCACTCGGCGCAGCCTTTGCCGTAGGCTGCGCTGGTGGTGTCCTCAATCTCGACCGAATCGAAGTGATGGCAGTTCATCGTTGCCTCCTTGTACCGCTGGCGCTTCCTTTAGTTGGAGCTCTCTCCAACTACCTTGAACACAACATGCGTGCCGTCGTTGAAGCGCAGCTCATAGCCCCGCGAGAACCAGCCGCCCTTCGACTCTGTTCCCCGCAGTTCGCGAGCACGATAGTCGCCGGGATGCAGCAGGCCGCTCGCAACCGCGCGCAGCTCATACCGCGAGCCGTCGGCCAGCACATCGAGGTGGAGGTCCGTCGCACCTGCCTGATCGTCCGTCGATCCCGGGGCCGTGACCAGCCACGAGCGCGTGACGTGGATGACGAGCGGATAATCCAGCTCGACCTGCCCCGAAGACGAGTAGCGGCCCTTCTGCGAGACCGCCGCCGAAGGCACAAGAAGCCCCGCAATCAATCCCGCTGATAACAAAATTTTCTTCATCCCTAAACCGCCTTCGCCAGACATTCCAGTTGCGCCGCCAGCAGTTGCTGGATGCCACCCTCGGCCACTCGCAGCATCTCGTCGAGCTGTGCGCGGCTATAAGGTTCCCGTTCAGCCGTTGCCTGCGTCTCGACAAAGCCGCCTGCGGCCGTCATCACCACGTTCATGTCCACCTCGGCGCGAGCGTCTTCCTCGTACGCCAGGTCCAGCAGGACACGGCCGTCGACGATGCCGACGCTGGTCGCGGCAACCATCTCGCGCAGCGGCGAAGCCTTCAACGTCCCCGCAGCGACGAGCTTGTTCAGCGCAATCGCCAGCGCGGTTGCCGCGCCCGTGATCGCCGCCGTACGGGTGCCTCCGTCAGCCTGCAGCACATCGCAGTCGAGGATGATCATGCGCTCGCCGAGCGCCTTCAGGTCCATGACCGAGCGCAGCGAACGACCGATCAATCGCTGAATCTCATGCGTGCGACCGCCGATCTTGCCGCGCTCCGACTCGCGCGGAGTGCGCGTGAGCGTGGCGCGGGGAAGCATCGAGTACTCGGCCGTCACCCAGCCCTTGCCGGAGTTGCGCAGCCAGCCCGGGACCGTCGGCTCCACCGTTGCGTTGCACAACACGCGCGTGTGCCCAACCTCAATCAATACCGACCCTTCAGCCGTCGCGACGAAACCCGGGGTCATCTTCAGCGGGCGAGCGTCCTGCGCTCCACGGTCACCGCTGCGAAACAGTTCATCAATTGCCATCCCTGAATCGTAGCCCACGCGAGAGAATTGCGTGATTTCGGGAAGAGGTTACTTCCGGCGAAATAACATTTGTATTTTGATATCAAAACAGGAATTTCGCACCAAAACGGGAATATCAGCTATGTTGTCTTTTGCTGAGATTCTGTACTCTTCAAGAGCCGGAGGCTCCCATTTCGGGAATTTCGCTTTTAGCGACGTTCGCTCAAGAAACAGCCTCTACCGTATCTTTATCAACGACTTAATGGAAATCTCCCACTTTGGCACGCAACGTGTTCTTATGTAACCGCACAAAGTAACGTAAGACAACAACTCGGAGACGTTTATGCAGGCGCACTCGCTGAGCAACAGAGCCGCAAGCACTCATTCCCTTCTTCCTGTCTCAATGCAGGAGAGACAGGGTTTCCTCACAACGTCTGGCCCCCTCGCAGAAGGTGCCGGACTGGCGCACGATGCCGGGAATCTTCTCGGTGCGCTGACCCTTTATTGCGATCTTCTCGATCGGCCCGGAGTTCTTCGGCCGGAGCACCAGCATTACAGCCGCGAACTGCGCCTGTTGGCCGAACGGTCCTCAACGCTCATCGGTCGCCTGATTCAGAACAATCTCGAGTCGCTGGCACACGAGGCGTTCCCTGCTCCGACCGCAGATCCGGGCGAAGCGCTGCTGTCGCTGGAGCCTGTGCTTAGAAGAATGGCCGCGCCGGTAGCATCGTTGACGCTGACAACGCAGCGAAGCCTGCGCAAGCCGGCGACGCTGACCATTGAGTCCCTCGAACGGGTGGCCATCAACCTGGTGAGCAATGCCGTCAACGCTCTTGTCTCTGCAGGCCGTCACGACGGCCACATTGCCGTAACGCTGGCCGCGTCCCCCACCCGGCTGACCATGACGGTAGCCGACAATGGGCCGGGGATGAACCTGCTCTGCGCAGCGCAGGCTGTCTCTCCTTTTTGCGAAGAGGCGCCCAGCACATTGCGGCGGCACGGCCTTGGGCTGCACATTGTGCATGAGCTGGCGGAGGACTCCGGTGCCAGCTTTGAGATACACGCTCGCCGCAACCAGAGTACGGCGATCACGCTGAGCTGGCCGCTGACTCAGCAACCACTGGCACGTCATGCGCCTGCAAACAAGCTTTCGAAGGGGGCAGCCGCGCATGTCAGACGGTAAGCTTCCCCTTGCACGAACGGGCACAGCACAAGCAGGTATAGCCGAAAACGAACTTACCGCCGACAGCCTTCGCAACGAAGCCAGCCGACAGTATCCGACCGGTGACGCCGGACGATTTGACCAGCATGCCGACCGCCCGACACTGGCCGTGCTCGTCGTCGACGACGATGCGCCGGTGCGCCACGCGTGTGCCGAGATCGCCCGCTCGATGGGCTTCCTTGTGACAGAGGCCTGTGATGTTGACGAGGCACGCGAAAAGCTCGCCAGCGGACAGACCGATCTGCTGTTGCTCGACCTGCGCCTGCCTGGCGGCGGTGGCCTTGCTCTGCTGGAGACGGTTCGCTCCACCCACCCCGGCACGACCGTGGTCGTAATGACAGCGTTTGCCACGGTGAAGTCTGCGGTCGAGGCCATGCGCATCGGCGCCAGCGATTACCTGACCAAGCCGTTCACGCTCGATGAACTCTCTGCCGTGCTTGAGGCAGCGGCGCAGCGACGTTCGTTCGACCACGAAAGCCGTGCGCTGCGTGAGCAGTTGCGTACCGGCAAAGGCATGGGCTCCCTTGTGGGCCGGTCACCAGCCATGGAGAAGCTGTACCGCATCCTGAGCAAGGTCGCCTACACGTCGCATCCGGTTCTGATTCTGGGCGAGTCGGGTACGGGCAAAGAACTGATCGCACGCCTGATCCACAGCAACGGGCCGAGCGCGTCGAAGCCGTTTATTCCGGTGGACTGCGGCTCGCTGGTGCCGACGCTCATTGAGAGCGAGCTCTTCGGGCACGTGAAGGGAGCATTTACCGGGGCGAATCGCGCGAAAACCGGGTTGCTGGTGGCGGCCGATCATGGCACCGTCTTCCTGGACGAGATTGGCGAGCTTCCGCTGGATCTGCAGGCAAAGCTGCTGCGCGCGCTGCAGGAACGCGAGGTGCGTCCGGTGGGCGCAACCCACTCGCTGCCGATCAGCGCACGCATCGTGGCGGCGACGAACCGCGACCTGACCCAGATGGTCGAACAAGGGAAGTTCCGAAAAGATCTTTACTTCCGTCTGAACGTAGTCAACATTCGCGTCCCGCCGCTGCGCGAACGCAAGACCGATATTCCGCTGCTGGCCGCGCATGTGCTGGAACGGATGCACCGCGAGAACGGCATTCGGTACACGTTCTCCGACGACACGCTGCGGCTGCTGATGGAGTACGACTGGCCCGGCAATGTGCGCGAGTTGGAGCACGCCATTGAACGCGCCTGTGCTCTTTCCAGCGGGCCTGTGCTGCACATGGGCGACTTTCCGACGCAGCTACAGGACCACCGCTTCCACATTATTCGAGGCGCCGGGAGCCGAGACGCAACCGCTCCGGGCCATGCTGGCCCTGCGGGTTCCTATGCGCTGGACGATGATCCGCCGCCGGTGCAGTCGATCGCGGAGATGGAGAAGCAGGCGATTCTCAACACCATTCGGCAGCTCAAGGGCGACAAGCTGATGGCCGCCAAGCTGCTCGGGATCGGCAAGACAACGCTGTATCGCAAGCTCAAGGAGTACGGCCTGGGCGATGAAACCAGCCTCGGCTAGGGCCCCGTTCCCAGAAAGGACAAGGAAACGCTATGCCACAGCCCATTCTGATTATTGCGCCTGAAACGACGGCACAGCGCGCAGCGGAAGCCCTCCGCACCGAGCTGGACAAGAAGCTCGAGCTTGCCCCTAACCGGCGCTCCGGACTGGCGCTGCTGCGTCGAAACGAGTACTCGCTGGTGCTGCTGGATGAGACGCTGGCAGCGGCTGATCCTGACGCCGCGGACACGATCTACCAGAACGCCGGGGCAGCGAGCGTGCTGGAGCTGAACTTTGCCATCACGGGAACGCCGCGCATCGTGCGGCAGGTACGCTCAACGCTGACACGGCGATCGCATGATCAACAGCAGGCGCGCCAGGCGGCGGTGCTCGCGCTGCAGAACGAGCTGAGCGCTTTGCTGGCAGGGCTTTTGCTGGAGTCGCAGCTCGCGCTTCGCGACGCCACCGCGACGCAAGCCCCGAAACTGCGCCATCTGGTAGAGCTGGCAGGAGATCTCCGGGACCGCCTGCGTGCGCAGTAAAAGAGGGGACGCCAACACAGCCGCGCACTGCTAACGATCACAGAGTGGAGCTCTGGCTATCGCACAGGCGTTCGATGATCGCACCGTCTCTCAGACGCGGGCAACGGTGGCTGTGTACAATCACGGCGTATGATGCGGCTCTTGTCAGACCGCCTCTCAACCCCCGAGGAGATTGCATGATCACATTGACACCCGGAAAACTTGCAGGTCTGAAGGCTGTTTCTGATGCGCGTGGCGTTATCGCCGCTGCAGCCATGGACCAGCGTGGATCGCTGCAGAAGTCGCTCGCCAAGGAGCGTGGCGGTGAAGCCACCGGTCACGATCTGGAAGTCTTCAAGACGAACGTGACGGACGTTCTGACCAAGCACGCTTCGGCAATTCTGCTTGATCCCGAGTTTGGCCTGCCCGCAGCGCAGCACCTGAACGGCAAGGGCCTGCTGCTGGCTTATGAGAAGACTGGCTACGACGCCAACACGGCTGGCCGCCTGCCCGATCTGCTCGACGTATGGAGCGTGCAGCGGTTGAAGGAAGCTGGCGCAGACTGCATCAAGATCCTGCTCTACTACACACCCTTCGACACGAAGGAAGTGAACGAGTTCAAGCACGCGTGGATTGAGCGCATTGGCGCAGAGTGCAAGGCATCCGACATCCCGTTCTTCCTCGAGTTCGTCGGCTATGACGCCGAGGGCGGCGATGAGAAGACCGTCGCGTACGCTCGCAAGAAGCCGTCCATCGTCACCGGCGCGATGAAGGAGTTTTCCAAACCGCGCTACGCTGTCGATGTCCTCAAGGTCGAAGTGCCGATCGTGATGGAGTTCGTGCAGGGCACGAAGGCATTCAAGGGCGAAGCCGCTTACACGCGTGAAGAAGCTCTGGAGCACTTCCGCGCTGCAGCTACCGTTACCGAACTGCCGTTCATCTATCTTTCGGCTGGCGTGTCGAACCCCGTCTTCATCGAGACCCTGGAACTGGCAGGCGAGTCCGGCGTGAAGTACAATGGCGTGCTCTGCGGTCGTGCGACGTGGAAGGAAGGCATTCCGATCTACGCGAAGGAAGGCGAAGCCGCATTCCGCAACTGGCTGGAGACAGTCGGCGTGGAGAACATCGAGAACGTCAACCGCGCGCTGCAGACAGCAACGCCCTGGACAGAGAAGGTCAACGCCTAAGCCGGTTCGAGCTTAGACACAAAGAAGCCCGCCATGACGGCGGGCTTCTTTGTGTCTGCACTGCGCTTATTGGATATACCAGAGCCCGTAGAGGCCGGAGTCTGCGTCGTAGAGCACATCATAGTGATACAGCGCACGAAGCCCCGTGTTGACGAAGGTTCCGTTCGACGGCGTAGCGTAATCCACCACGGTCGGCGTGGCTCCACCGGTGCCTCCTACCGTGATGATGTAGTCGTGGGTGCCGATATAAATCGTCATCGACGTGCCCGCCGTGACGCTGCCGCTAGTCGGCAACGAGGAATCCTCGACGATCATGTTTCGCAGCCCCGTATCGACGAGGACGCTGCCCGTTAGCTCCGTACCCGTACCGATCTTGAAGCCACCCGTCGGTGTCTCCCAGTCGTTGTGCGTCCCGGCTACGGGAGTGCCTGCGCTCGTCAGCTGCTGCGTGGTGAAGCTATCGCCGACGGTTGCAGCCGTCAGCCCCAGGTAGAGGCCGGCACGCTTGATCAGATAGCCACGACGCATCGTTCCAGCGACCATCTCCGTGACGTTGAGAGCGGGGTTATACGGTGGCGACTTGTACAGCGTATTGCCCCGGCCAAAGCCGATGCCAAGCATGTGAGGAATCGCGCCGGTGCAGCTTGCGGAGTTCACGCCTGTTCCCAGGCAGGTGCCTTCCGTCACAGCGAGCACAGGAAGCGTGGCAGTCGCTGGAACGTTATCGCCATCTTCGTTCACTGCATCCGGAAAGCTGACCGTCACGGTCGACCATGTGCCCGTAAGCTTCAACCCGCTGGAGGAGTAGGTGATGCTTCCTGCCGTACCCGAAGGCAGATCGGGCACCTCACTGGCCGGAACGATCATGCCGACGGAACCGGTATCGACGGTGTAAGAAGCCTCTGTGCCGCCGTTAGCCTCTGCATTCACCTTCAACGTGCTGGTGAGGTCAGAGAAGTCCGGCGAACCCACCCACGGCACCTTGTAGTACTCGGAGTAGTCGCTGTAGTACGTGCTTGCCACCAAAGGGGTAGCCACTTTGGGACTGGCAGCACTGCCCGCCGCAAGAGGACCTGCGGCACAACCAACCATCGCCAACAAGAACAAAACGCCGCCAAACTGCGCGGCCCGAAACCACTGCTTCTGCATTCAGTATGTCCTCCGTGCGGCGAGTGTAAGTCGTCGCACGAGAGAACGCACATTACGAAAGACTGCAGACCTACTCGGGACGAAGTCCCGAGTAGCCGCCATCGGCGTCGAAGAGGTAGTCGTAGTGCCCCAGCGCACGCAGTCCAGTGTTGAGATAGGTGCCGTGTGAAGCCGAAGCATAGCTCGCGCTCGTCGGCGTCTGCACACCACCATCGCCCAGGGCAAAGGTGTAGCTCTGCTGCGCGATGGTGACAACCATCTTCGTGCCGGAGCTAAGCGTTCCGCTCTGCGGCATGTTGACGTTCTCCACAATCATGTTCAACAGACCGGTATCCAACAGCACGGTGCCCGTGACAGCCGCGCTGGAGCCAACCTGAAAGCCACCGCTCACGGTCGTCCAGTCGTTCTTGCTGCCGGAAGCTGGTGTGCCTGCGCTGGTCAACGCGGCCATCGCGTAGCCAGACGAACTCACCGAGGTGATCCCCAGCGTGATGCCGTCGCGAGCAATGGTGTAGCCTCGCCGCATTGTTCCTGCGGTCATTTCAGCTAACGTAAGAAAGGCGTTGTACGGGGGCGAGGTCTCCGTCGTAGTGCCGCGACCATAACCAACGCCGAGCATGTGCGGAATGGTGCCTGTGCAGTTGCCCGAGTTCACACCCGATCCCGTGCAGGTACCGCTGGTAACCGCCAGCACCGGCACTGTCGCGGTGGCCACCTTGCCGGAGAGCGACCCGCTCCCGGTGGCCTGAGGGAAGACTACCGGCATCGTCACCCAGACACCCGTCAGCTTGAGTCCGCTCGACGAATAGGTAAGACTGCCAGACGGCGATCCCGAAGGAATGTTCGGCACCTCAGAGGCAGGAACCACAACGCCCACGGAGCCCGTATCCACCGTGAAGTTGGAGATCGTGCCACCGTTCACCTGGGCCTGCACCTTCAACGTGCTGGTAAGGTTCGCGAAGTTCGGCGTCACGGAGTACGGAATCGTGTAGGTCTGCGTGTAGGACGCATAGCGGTCCGCGTCTGCACTGAGAGAAGAGGTCGAGCTGGGAGTAGACGACGAGCAGCCGGAAAGCGCTGCAAGGGCGGCGACAATTGCAAGCCGTGCAGGGAGATTCTTCATAAGTTGGGAGCCTTGTTCACGATGATACGTGAGCAAAAACAAGTACTTCGCAGTAGAGCGCGAAGGATATGCTGTTGGCAGCGATATCCGCACACATTATGCTTTCTGAACCTTCTCGCCCCAGCATCAGCTTCGTGATCGCGACCTGCTCGCGGTCGGCGCAGATGCGTGGTGCGCTGCAATCGCTCTTCGCGCAGACAGGCCTTGAGGCACTTTCGCTGGAGATGGTTGTGGTGGACGACCAATCTACCGACGACACGCTGAGCGTGTTGCAGGAGCTAGCCGCAACGGCCCCCTTCCCTTTGCACATTTTGCATGGCGCAAAGAGCGGCGTAGCTGCGGCACGAAACCTCGCGGCCTCGCACGCACAGGGTGAGTGGCTGGTGAGCTTCGACGATGATGAATTAGCAGAGCCCGACTGGCTCGCAAAGCTCTACGCCGCAGCGCTGGCGAACAACGTCGATGCTGTGGGCGGGGACACGATCCTGAGCCTTCCCAACGGGCTGCAAAGCAGCGACTACGGCCCGCGCGCGCGACGGTTGCTGGGAGAGACCGCTCCAGGAGGAAGCTCACGCGCGTACCCCGTGGAGATACTCCCCGCGACCAACAACGTGATGCTCCGGCGTTCGCTCTTCGAAGAGTTGAACGGATACGACACGCGCTTTGTCGAAGGCGGCGAAGACACGGACTTCTTCTATCGCGCGAGGCTCGCAGGCAAAGTGCTCTGGCTGGAACCAGCCGCCGTGGTGCACCACCTGATCCCTGAGCGACGCACCACACCGCACGCGATCGCGCTCACCGCAAAGCGGATCGGCGTGGCAGAGTCACGCATGTTCCGGCTGCGCGGGCAACGGTGGAACCCCTACATCGTGGCTTGCAAACGCATCAGCGTCACACTGTTTCGCGATCTTCCGACGCTGGCGCTTGCGAAGCTGCAACGTAATGCACGCGCGGCAAGCGAAGCGCACTTGAGCCTTGCCTACACCGGCGGTCTGTTGCGTTCGCTACTGGGCTCGAATGAAAAATTCGCCGCCAGCATGGACTTCCGCATACGCCATGGCGAGCGCAGCGACGCGACGAAGAAGCCTCTTTAGCGAGGCGTCTTCACGCGCAGCAACTGCAACGTAGCGGCACGATCACGAGCGTTCGCAAAGAGAGCATGTCCTTCGATCTGATCGCGGTAGAAACCCATCACCACATCGTTGTCTTCGATACGGCCATCGCCCCAGTCAGCCCACTGCGGAAAGCGTGACCACTCCCAATCGATGTAACAAAACGCCTTGATGCCAGGCGAAGAGCGCAACAGCCCAAAGTACGACGCAAACCAGGCATCCACGCTTAGCTGACCGCCACGCACGCCAGCGTTGCGCGGCGTCGACTCTGCAATCATCACCGGAAAGCGGGCCTTATCGGCCGCGCGAAGAAACTCCGCCGTCAGCGGTGAACCGATCTCTTCAGGCTTGAAGAGATTGATCGCCCACCAATCAACAACATCGTCGCCCGGGTAATACTCGCGCCAGCGCGACGCGGCCAGCGCCACATCTTCACCACCGCGCTGACGGTCTAACTCTGCTCGCGCCGACCAGTTCCACACAACGGCGATCATCGGCGAGCAGGCATGAAGCTGTTGCGCGACGTTGCGAAACGCTGAACGATACGTGGACGCGTCATAGCCGTTCCAAGGCGCGTTGAACTCATAGCCGATGCGCACAAAGACCGGTCGTTGCAGCGATTGCAGACCTGCGCACAACGCCTGCAGACGCCCATCATCCATGCCGCGAGCCGTCTCCATTTCATAATGCTTGCTGGCCGAACCGCGATTCAGCGCAAGGCCGATCTGCGGCACAAGAGACTCGCGATGGCTATCAAGGTCGCGGTGCAACTGCGTGAAGAACTGGCCCAGATCGTCGCGCAGGTCAACGTACTTCATCGTGAGCATGGGCTTCGCAGGAGCAACGGCAGCCGTGTAATTGTTGAACGACTCTTCGTCGCTCTGGCCACCGCCATGCAGCAGAACGTTCTCCGCGGGCTCCAACCTGCGACCGTAAAATTTCCTTGCAACAAGCTTGGCGGTGGAGAGTTGATCACGCGTGGCGGCAGCGTCTGCGTGGCGACCGTGTGATCGCCACATCCATGCGACGCAAAGCAGCAAGGCGATGGCAAACAGCATGGAGGCAGCGCGCTTCACGCGTTCACAGCCTCAGCATCCGCACGCAGCGAACGCTTCCACGCAGCCTGCAGCAGGGCGTTCGGCAGCATTGCGATGCCGAGGAAGAAAGCCCACTCCAGCAAACCCGGCTTCGAGCGACGCATCGCCGCGTAGACCGTTCGTATGCCCTGCCAGTCCCCTGCCCGCTTGGCTTTCAACGCAACCTTGGTCGCAAGGAACGACGCGGCCGTGCGGCCGTCGATCCACTCGCGATAACGTTCCACCCAACGTAACGAATCCTGCCAGTTGGTGCGCCGCGAACGCGATAGGTTGTCCATCGCGATGTTGTAAATCACCAGCGGCTCCCAGACAAACTCCACACGAGCGCCAGCAAGATGCCAGGCTTCCAGAAACCACGCCCAGTCTTCATGCTCGGGGTGCGAGGTGAACGGCACAGCCTCCAATATGGAGCGATGCACCATCAACGCCTGCAGGGTCAGCACACCGGGGCGCTTCATCAGACCGGGGCGAAGCAAAATGTAATCGGCCACATCTTCGTCCGGCCCGATAGGCCGTGCGGGCTGCACATCTTCACGACCATCGTGCCGATACACCAGGCAGCACGCAATCATGCGCTGCGGTTGCGTGGCATCCGCCAGACGCATCTGGTGTTCAATCTTCGCAGGCAGCATGATGTCGTCGTCGTCGAGAAACGCCAGCCACTCGCCACGACTGGCGCGTACGCCTGCGTTGCGGGCCTCCGCGGGCCCACGATTCTGCGCCAGCTCCATGTAACGAAGGCGAGCATCCATGCCTTCTACAGCAGCACGCGCCTCGGCGTCAGGACCATCGGAGACGATCAGGACTTCAATCAGCGGATACGTCTGGGCAAGCGCACTCTCTGCCGCGATGCGCAGATCGGCAGCACGCTTGTAGGTCGGGATCACGATACTCACGAGCCCCGGCTCACTCGCAGCGTTCATGCTTTTCTCCCTTCGAGAATGTTTACGGCATCGTTCCGCATATCCGCAGGCAGCCTCTGTACGTCAGCAGGGGTAAGGCCGCCGAGGATCGCATGTGGAGCGAGAAAGCGATCGCTCTCCGCTTCGCTTCCCGGCACCAGGCTCATCTTCGCCACGCAGGCGTAAGCCAGCAGCGTCGGCAGATAAGGATCAACCGGCGCTGACTCCGATAGACTTTGCAACACGATCCACGTCAGCAGCACGGCCGCAAACAGAGATGTTTCCGTATGGTCATGACGATAACGCTTCCAGGCAATCCAGCACGCGCTCCACATCACACCGACGTAGAGCGCCACACCGATCAGTCCCAGGGAAAGCGTCTGGTCGAGGTAGCTGTTGTGCGCGTGCGGCACCGACCATCCCTGATCGGCAGAGATGCGCGCGATACGCGCCGCGCTCCAGAAGCCGTCATAGCCAAAGCCCAGCAGCGGACGCTGCGCCACGCTCCCCGCAAGCTCCTGCCACAGTGGGCCACGGTTGGAGAGGTTAGAGGTGTTCTGCGTATCGTTGCGGCCCATCATGAAGACGGTCTGCAACGCGTCCGTGCCGTTCTTCATCACCAGCACCGAGGCGCCTGCAACACCAAGCATCAACGCTGCGATCAGTACCATCGCACGCGTCTCTGTTTTCCAGCGCAGGCGCGCGTAACGCAGCAGCATGATGCCGAACAGAAGCATCGCGAGAATGGTGCTCATGCGGGCGCGCGTCATAAACAGCAAGACAAAGGCCGTGCCAAACGCAAACCAAAGACGCTTCGCCCACTCAGGCTTGTACGCCAGCAGCGTGACGATGCAGAAGAGCAGAACACAAAGGCTCATCGCCTGATAGTTTGCCGTGGTTACACCCTGGAAGCGATAGTCAGGATCTCGCGGTGCAAAGATGCGCTGCAGGATAGCGTCGCTGTAGAACGCAATCAGCGCGACGGCACCCGTGGCACACATGCCGAGCAGCGCCATCTCGATTAGCGAGAAGACACGCGCCATCATATAGGCAAACAAAATATTGAAGAGGAAGACGACAAGGCGCTTGGTCGAAAGACCAGGCGAATCGCTCCAGCCCACGCTCATCACGGCCCAGACCACATACGCGGTGGCAAAGTAAATCAACTGCCCGCCGATGCGACCACGCTTCGGCAACCGCCACAGCAGGAAGAGCGAGATCAACGCGACGATCGGCATCGCTATCTGTCGGCTGAGGTTGCCTGTCTCTGCCACGCTGGCCGTTGCAGCAGCACGGTCAATGGAGTGCTCCGGCACGAACGGCAAAACGTACGGCACGGAGTACCAGAAGCAGATCGCCAGCACGAGCCCGCACAGCATCTTCACCAGACGCACACGAAACGTCGCGCGGCCAATCTCCGCGCGAAGGCGCTCGCTGCCCGCCGCGGCCATCCAGCCCGTCGCTACGCTCACGCTGTCCTCGTTTCGCGACGATAGAAGAACTGCCGCACGAAGAGCACTACCACGCTACCCACAAGCAGCGCGGCTGCCGCGCCGGGCAGTTGGTACGAGCGCACCAGCCAAAGAATCACCCCAGCCTGCGTCACCATGCCGACCAGGTTTGCATAGAACGTAAGGCGCGCGCGATTCATTGCGGTGAGCCCATAGCTCTGCGCCATCGTCATCGCAAAGGCGACAAAGTTCAACGACAGCACGGCGAGAATCACGCGAGAGTTTGCAGGAGCGCCCTTGAAGATCGCCTCTGCCACGAACGGGCCCACGGCGATGATGCCCACCGCAAACAGGATGGAGCCGATCAGCAGCAGGCGATTGAACCGCGAGACCAGGCGAGTGAGGGCTGGCTTGCCGCCATTGTGATACGAACGCGCAAGCATCGGCGCCATCGTATTCTGCAGGCTCGTCAGCGCGACGCGAGGTATGTTCACCACGCTCTCGCACTTGGTATACGCCCCCACGCTGACTCCGCCGAGCAGCGAGCCGATCACCCACGGGTTGCACTGCGAGCTGATCATGAAGACCATATTCGAGCCCAGCAGCCAACGCCCCAAACGGAAGTTATGCGCGAAGTCGTTGCGCGTGTCGCGCAGCCGCACAACGAAGCTCGCCCACTCCGTAATCAGCCAGTAGATCGAGACGATCAGGCAACCGGCCGACAGCACCACGAGCGTATTCGGCACCGTCAACCGATGCGTCTTGTAAAGCGCCTCGACGCCTACAATCTGCAAGGCGACGGTCGCAAGGTCTGTCCAGAACGCAGCCTTGAAGCGCATGTAGCAGAAGTACATTCTGCGGTTGAACTCGCGAAAGAGGATCGCAATGCTCGTCACCGCCAGCGGAGCGAAGGTATCGCGATAGAGCAGCCGCGAACCATGCTGCGACCACGCGCCCAGCCCCCACAGCAGCAGCGCTGCCAGCACGCAGGCAAGCACCTGCTGCATCACCAGGCTGCCCAGAAAGCTGCGCTTGCGTTCGTCTTCCGTCCCCGGCAGATTGAACGTAAACGGAGCCCAGAGAAAGACGTTGCTCAGTTGAATGAGCACGTCCATGCTGCGCTGCGTCAGGATGTAAATGCCGAACTCGCGCTGTGCGGCGTGGCGGCTCAGCAGCGCAGCCACCACCATGTTGCCAAAGCTGTAGACGACCTGGTCGGCCAGCGCATAGCCCATGCGATCACTCGCCATGCGGACAGCACGATGCCATAAGCCGAGCGGACGTGCCGCAGCCAGTACCTCGTCGGCCTCAAGGCCGATGCCCCCTTCTGGCAATGTCGTCATGCGCTCATGGTCTCACGCGGGCCAGTTCGCGGTACACCGCATTGATGCGATCACCGTTTGCGGACCACAAAAACTTCCGCGCCTGCGCCGTTGTTTCGCGGCTCAGCGCGAGCAGACGCTCGCCTTCCTGCGCCAGCGAGTCAATCGTCTGCGCCCACTGCTGGATAGAACGCGTAGGCGTAGTCACAGCGATCTTCACACCACAAGCGTTGCTCACCATATCTCCCGCGCCTTGATGGTCGAAACACACAACAGGTACACCTGCGGCCAGAGCCTCAAGCACCACGTTGCCGCTGGTGTCACGCAGGCTGGTGAAACAGAAGAGCTCAGCCTTTTGCATTGCAGCGACCGCTTCAGGAAACGGGAGGCGCCCGCAAAACGTTACTCGGTCCGCCAGACCGAGCGTTGCCGCTTCACTCTCCCACAGCGGACGCATGGGCCCGTCACCGAGCACGGTGAGCTGAAACGGTTGCTTCACACAGACCAACGCACGCAGAAGCACGGGCAAAGCCTTGCGCGTTTGCAGTTCACCGCTCCAGAGAATCTTCAACGGTCCGGAAGCACCGGCAGCCCGCTGCTCGAAGCGCGTACGGTCCGGCTCGTTCACTTCCGCCAAACCTGTTTCGAGCAGGCACTCGATCTCCCGCCCCCAGGCCTTGCGATAATCCTGCGCGTTGGTCGAGTTCGAGGCAAAGACGATGCTCGCCTTGTGCGCCGCAGCCCGCACACGAGGCTTCAGCCGCAGCGAAAGATGGTTCACCCCGGCCCGCACAAGCTCCTTCGCCGCTTCCTTCGCAGGAAGCATCGGCAGAAACGCCAGGGGGAAGTTCTGCGACCCGCCAACCGGCCCCCAGACAAACGGTGCCTCGAGCTGCCACGCATAGCTCGGTTCGCGGAAGGTATTCACCGTGACCTGATGCACAACATCGAAGCCGTGCTCGCGGTGCAGGCTCTCAGCAAGGGGAAATGCAAGCTGCTGCCAATGCTGGTAAGCACCATAGTGATACGCGAACATTCCGGCGTGCGGGTCACGAGCGCGCAGCTTCGCATCCGGCTCCGGTGTGTAGAAGTGGACGTTCTCCGGCAGCAAACCTTCGCCGCGAGCACGTTCCAGAGCGTGAAAATTTTCTTCGCCGGTGATGACGTGCGTCTCCGCAACGCGGGCAGCCTGCAGCAGACGTCCCCAGCCCACAGCCCACTCCGAGCCTCGGTACGGGCTGCATTCATACGCCATTAGCAGCACTTTCAACGTGCTCACACTCACTCCTGCTCAGCTTGTTTGAATGGGTAGGGCTGTCGCTAAAAGACTGCGACGTTGTTCAACGGCTGCAGATACACACCAAGATTGATCGTCTTGATGACACGCCCCAGCCCTTCGAGATGATCGTGCGTCACAAGGATCGCATCGTCCGGCTGCAGCACCATATCGTTCTTTGCGCGCGTCACCGGGTCATACTTGCTCAGCTTCAGGATGTGGACTTCGCTGGTCTCCGCATTGATGCGTCGGAAGAGCACCACGCGGCCCATCGCCGCAATCTCCTTCGGTCCGCCCGCAGCCATAATCGCCTGCAGTACGGTCGTCGGCTTGCGAAGGTCCTGACGGCCAGGAGTGTTGACCTCGCCCGCAACAGTGACGTGCGGCCGATCGAAGTCCTTGAGCGAAATCGTCACCTCGGGGCTCACAAGCTTCGCGGACGAATCGAGCGTTACCTTGCGCTCCAGCTCCGGCAGCGTTAACCCTGCAACAGCGATGTCGCCGGTGCTCTTCAGAGAAACATGCCCATCGGGACCAACGACAACCTCATCGTTGAACTCCGGCGTGAAGCGGAAGAGCACGTCGATCGTGTCGCCCTCGTGAACGGTGTAGGCCTTCATCGCGCTCGTTGCGGTAATGCTGGCATCCTTCATCGCTGGCTGCGGTGCATTGTGCGGCCCCGTCAGCGAGCTGCCCGCGCCGTGGATCTGGGCCAGCAGCGGCAGGCTCAAAAAGCCAAAGCTGCCAACTATCGCGCGGAGGAGGAGAACACGTTTCACCCCTCAAGCATCGCTCACAGAACGAAACGCGGGAAGAACCTAGCTCGGCACATCTGTCATGAAAGTTGCATGGCGCAGCAACGGGCTACCAGAGCAGGCGATGCATCCAGCGCGGTACCGGATAGGTACGACGCGTCAACACCCAGCCCAGCAGCGGTGCGCCGGCATCGGTCAGCGCCGCGCTCAGGGCCTCGATGTTCTGCTTACGGGCGTGCCCTGCGGCCACTACGGCAACGTAGCCGTCCACACCACGCGCCAGCTCCGACGCCAGCGTAGAGGCCTGCTGGCTCGGGCAGTCGAGAAAGACAAAGTCGAAGTTCTTGCGGGCCTCGACCAGCAGCGGCCGCAGACGTGTGGAGAAGAGCCCATGCACGTTGCTGGAGCGCAATGGAACGACCGCTTCCTGCCTGGCTTCCGCGTCCTCGCCCAGGTCCAGCACCCAGTGCATCCGCTCCGCGTCATACTTCATCGCGAAGCCGACATCTTCCTTCGCTTCAAACTTGCGCAGAAGCGGCTCCACGTCCAGCACAGCTACGCGAACCGAGGCCTGCCGCGCCGCCTCGTGCGCCAGATGGCCCACCAGATAACTGACGCCTTCCCCACGCAGCGGAGCCACAAATGCAACGCAGTACCCAGCGGCCCCGATAGCCTTCGCAGCTGCCTGATGCCCGCTACCGGATGCGCCCTCCGAAGCTTCCAGCGCCTGACGAATCGCCAGCAGAATGCGGCGATACTCCAGCCTGTTGCCTTCCCCGTCGCCAAGATCTTCTGCCAGCGTCGCAATCGTACGCGTGCCGGTGCGAGCATCCAGTTGCGAAGGCGTGTACACCTGCTCGCTGGCCGTATCGAGGTAGAGCGCGAGCAGAATGCCGAGCATCGCAGCAAAGGCCGTCCCCGCCAGAATGTAGAGCACCGGCTTCGGGCGTACCGGAACGTTCGAAGCCATGGGAAGCTCAGCCAGCGAGACGTTGAACATCTTCGCCCGGTCCAGCGCCTCGGAGATTCTGGCTTCGTCCCGACGCTGCGCATAGAGCGCGTAATCGTTCTGCGCCTGTGCCAGTTGGCGCTTCAACTCGTTGTACTCGGCGGTAGACTGCTCAAGCTCCGACAAGCGAACCTTCGCGTCCTTTAGCTGCACGGTCAGCTCAGCCACCTGCGCCGACTGTGCGCTGGACTCACCCACCGAAGTCGCAACCGCCTCGCTCAACTGCTGATAGACCGGGTTCACGTCGGTCGCGGTCTCCCCTGCGGGGTTGGATCCGGCAGTGGTGATCGCCTTCTGCGTCGTCGCAATCTTCTCGTTGATCTCTACGACCTGGCGGTCGGTCGGCGGATAACGCTTCGTCAACTCCGTGCGACGGTTTTCAAGGTCGACCAGCGAAGTATTTAGCCGCTCCTGCGAGTACTGGTTCGTGATCGTGCGCTCGATCGTCCGGGAACGCGCCGGGGTCAGGCTCAACTCGCGTTTGTTCGCCGCCGCCTTGCTGCGCAAACCGGCCCACTGGGCCTGCGCGCCGAGCAACTGGTTCTGCAACCCGCTGATGCGGTCCACCTGCAGCTTCTTCTGGTCGTCCAGATCAGCAATGCCATGCGCGACCTCAAACTGTGTCAGCTTGTTTTGATCGTCCGAAAGCTGCTCGTTCTTGGCCTGCACTTGACGCTCGAAGAAGCCAGCCGCACCGCTGGAGATACCGGTTCCGGCCCGCTGCTCAAAGTAGGCGCTCAGCACGCGCTTCAGCGTCGCCGTGGCCTCCTGCGGAGTCTTGCCGACGAACGAAACATTGATCAGGTTGGTCTGGTGAACGGCGTCGACGGTCAGATGATGCGAGAGGGCCTGAGAGGCCTGCTCCTCATCCTTGCTCTGCGGCGTGACCACGCTCTGGCCCAGCGCCCGACGGGCAACACCCTGACTCTCCAGCAGATCGACCTCGCTGTTGATCTCTTCGGGCGAAACCTGGTTGGCAGCAACGAGCCTGTCAGTCGGCGTTGTGGTCAGCGGTCCCATCGCGCGGACAGGCTGCACCATCAGCTTGGCCTCTGACTTATAGCGTTTCGGAATCAGGAAGCTGGCAACAGCAACGAGAAGCACCACCGTAAAAACGACGCGCCAAAACACCCGCTTCCGACGGAAAACGGCTTCTGTCACGAGTTGTCGCATCTTGGGCGGCGCGAAACCGTTCATCTCAGGCTGTCCGTCGCTCTCCCACGTAAAGTTTTTTTCGAGGCCGCTTTTACCGCCAAGTGTACCAAGACAGTTATTGGTAGAGACTGTTCCAACCCGAAAAACCGAGGAAAACCGGACAAAATCCCGGTGGAACATCGCCTAAACCAGGCCATTTCTTGCTTGAACGAAAGTAACCACCTCCGTAACATGGCTTTAGAGACAAAGCCGCAATCTACCACCTTTGCGTGATTACATGACGCGCCTGGTTGATTACCTCGGTGTACATCCTCGTGTTGTCCTTGTATCGGCCCCCGATCATCCTTCTGCGGTTTACTCTGCAATTAACGCCGCGGACACTTTGAGGAGTTTCATGTTCCTTCAAACGCCCACTTCTGAGCTCGGTGTTTCTCTTCCTGGACATTCTCCAATGCCCTCAATTCCCGTTAGCCGCAGCAACGCAACGACCGGAGCAACGACCCCTCTGGTACGCAGGATGTGTGCGTCGCCTGTCCGCATGGCGGATCTGGCGGCCTTGCTGCTTGCGCTGGGCGTCACATTCTTCAGCAGCATTCTTCCCGCCGGGCGAAACTTCTCCGAAGTGCTCGCTTTGCGCGTCCCGCTGCAGACGCTCCTGCTCTGCGCGGCTCTGCTCGCGACCTGGCGGCTAACGTTCTGGGTCTGTGGCCTGCACCAGCCCCGGCTGAATCGCACGCCCGGCAGCTTTCTGTGGCGCGTCCCGGTAACGGTTGCGGTCTGCGCTCTGCCTCTGCTTCCTGTATTGGTGCTCACCCACGGCTCGATCCCCGAAGTTCTGCGCTCTGCCTTTGTCTTCTGGTTCACCGGCACCACGCTCTTCTTTGCCACTCGCGCGGCGTATTACAGCTACGACGCCTACGTCAGCCCCAGCTTTCGCCAGCAGCGTAACGTTCTGGTCATCGGCACCGGCCCGCGGGCACGCGCCATGACGCTCGCGCTCTCCAACCACTCGGAGTATCGCTACATGCTCGCGGGTTTTGTGGACTCTGAACCGCAAAACGACTGCGGCGACCTCGGCCCTGTTCTCGGCACCGTCCAGGAGCTGGAGCAACTGCTCATGCGCCAGCCCATCGACGAAGTGCTGATTGCGCTGCCCATGAAGAGCCGCTTCTCTGAAATTCAGGACGTGATGAGCGCCTGCGGCTCCGCCGGCGTGCAGACACAGTACTCGCTCGACCTCTTCAACACCGCCATCGCCAAGCACCACGGCATCGACGAAAGCACCGGCGCGCGCGTGGTGGAGATGGTGCACAACGACCAACGCCTCTACCTGAAGAGCGCTCTCGACCGCATCTTCGCCTTCCTCGGCGTTGTGCTGCTTTCGCCTGTCTTCCTCGCCATCGCCGTCGCCATCAAGCTCGAAAGCAAGGGCCCGGTCTTCTTCGTGCAGAAGCGCTGGGGACGCAACAAGCGCACCTTTGGCATGTTCAAGTTCCGCTCCATGGTCGTCGATGCGGAAGCCCGCATGGCCGAACTGGAGAAGCACAACGAGCTCGGCGGCCCGATGTTCAAGATGAAGAACGACCCGCGCGTCACCCGCGTTGGCAACTTCATCCGCAAAACCTCCCTGGACGAGCTGCCGCAGCTGCTCAACGTGCTGCTGGGCGATATGAGCCTGGTTGGTCCGCGTCCGCTGCCGACGCGCGACGTCGAACGCTTCTCCGACCCCTGGGCGATGCGCCGCTTCTCCGTGAAACCCGGCATCACCGGCCTCTGGCAGGTCTCGGGTCGCTCCAACACGGACTTTGACCAGACGATTCAGCTCGACCTGCGCTATATCGACCGCTGGAGCCTCCTGCTGGACGCGAAGATCCTCTTCCGCACCTTCGCCGCCGTCGTCAAACGCAGCGGAGCCTACTAAGCTCCACTTCACCTCAGAAACAGCTCCGCCCGGCGAATCAGCCGGGCGTTCTTGCAAACGCTCGCAACCCGCTACACTAAAGACCCATGGCTTTCTCGTTTTTCAAGCGCAAAGATGAGCCGGAAGCGCCCTCCGCCGCTCCCGAAGAAACAGCAGCAGAGCAACCTCGCGGTTTATTCGACCGCATGCGCGCCGCGGTTACGCGTACACGCGAATCGCTCTCGTCCAGTGTTGGCGCAGTCGTCGCCCTCACCCGCGAAGTCGATGACATCGCGCTCGACGACCTGGAGTTCGGCCTGCTCGCCTCCGACATCGGCGCGCCGACAACCAACGAGATCATCGCCAACTTGCGCGACCGCGCCCTGCGTGGCGGCATCGCCTCCGGTTCGGAGCTGAAGCAGCTTCTGAAGGCAGAAATTCTCCGCATCCTCAGCAACGTCGCCAAGCCGGTCTACGCCCCGTCCAACCCGCCCGAAGTCATCATGATGGTGGGCGTGAACGGCACCGGCAAAACGACCACCTCCGGCAAGCTGGCCGCACATTACACCCGCGAAGGCCGCTCCGTACTGCTCTGCGCCGCGGACACCTTCCGCGCCGCCGCCATTGAGCAGCTGGAAGTCTGGGGCCAGCGTTCAGGTGTGGACCTCATCAAGACCAAGCAGGGTGGCGACCCATCAGCCGCACTCTTTGACGCAGCCACCGCCGCCAAGGCCCGTGGGACCAATGTTCTGCTCGTCGATACGGCAGGCCGCCTGCATACCAAGAGCGACCTGATGAAGGAGCTCGACAAGATGGTTCGCACCGCTGACAGAATCATCCCCGGAGCCCCGCACCAGACCCTTCTGGTCATCGACGCCACCACCGGCCAGAACGGCCTGCAGCAGGCGCGCCTTTTCACCGAGGCGGCCAAGGTCACCGGCATTGTCCTGACGAAGCTCGACGGCACCGCCAAGGGCGGCATCGTCGTGGCCATCGCACATGAGCTTGGGCTCCCCGTACGCTACGTTGGCACCGGCGAAAAGCTCGACGACCTGTTGGAGTTCGACCCAGTCGCCTTCACCGACTCGCTGCTCGGCTAAGCCGCCCTCCCAAGGGCGGCAACACTCGTATTCGGCAAGACTTTGTGCGGGCCTTTGTGCGGGTCAAACTTCGCCGCAATATTGTTATGCTGTCGAATACTTTTCTGCAACCCCAAAAAAAGAATCTTTCCAAACCTTTGGGGCATCCCCAAAACCGCATGGTTCCATCTATTCTCCTTGTGTGCAGCATTACAGATCACTCGGTGCTCTGAAGTCCTGCATAGCGTTGCCGATAGAGCTGACAGCCCTATTGCTGGAGTCCACCATGCACTTCCTAACAGCGTTCTTTGCGTTCTTCTTCTCGTTCGGCCATGCCCAGTCGCTGGCTCGCACGCAGGTTCACGACGCGTTTATCCCGCCCACCGAGTATGCCGCCGGCCTGCAGTATGCCGTTCCTTCGCGACATGATCTGCTCAACGGGACGTATGCTGGAACAGCATGCCCTGGCTGCCAGATGACGACCGTTTCCTACACCGTGCGCTCGAACTAGCACGCGACGCCTCTGCGTTCGCGTCCCCTAACCCCGCCGTCGGCTGTGTGCTGACTACCGCAACCGGGGACGTTCTGGGCGAAGGTGCTCACCTCTACGATCTCCGCGACCACGCAGAGATCGTCGCGCTGAAAGACGTCGCGGTTCGAGGCCACTCCCCCTACGGCGCGACCGCCTACGTCACACTGGAACCCTGCTCCATCCACGGCCGCACAGGCCCCTGTGCAGACGCCCTCCTCGCAGCAGGCATCTCCCGCTGCGTTGTGGCGACAGCCGATCCTAACCCTTCCGTTCATGGCCGTGGCCTGGCAAAGCTCCGCTCTGCTGGCATCGCGGTAGAAGTCGTTCCTGCGAGCAGCGAAATTGCCCAACAGGCTCGGCGGCTCAATGACGCGTTCGCCTTCTCCATCGTGCAGGGTCGTCCCTTCGTCACCCTCAAAGCTGCGCTCTCCGTCGATGGCAAGCTCGCACCGCCTCCCTCTCAACGCTCCGCCGAAGCCGCGCCACACTGGCTGACGGGCCCCGCTGCGCGGGCGGATGTGCAGCAACTCCGCCACACGCAGGACGCCATCCTGACCGGCATCGGCACCGTGCTGGTAGACGATCCCTCCCTGACCGACCGCACCGGCCAGCCTCGGCGCCGCCCCTTGCTGCGCGTGGTTCTGGACTCCCATCTCCGTACGCCGCCCACGGCCGCGCTCTTCCGCGAAGCCACGATTCTCCGCAAGCAGAAGCCCGAGTACGGCGACACACCCAACACCTCTGACCTGCTCCTCTTTGGCACGGCAGGAGCGGACTCGGCGGCGCTCACCGCAACCGGGGCGGACGTCGAGCTTCTGCCCGAGCTTTCACCACTCGCCGTGCTGAAGGCGCTGCACCGGCGCAACATCCGCTCTGTGCTGCTCGAAGCTGGCAGCAGACTCAACGCTGCGTTCCTCCGCGCAGGGCTGGTCGATAAACTGGTGCTCTACTTCGCGGAAAGCGAACTCGGGCCAGACGCTCTTCCCTTCGCGGTAGGTGGGCCTTCTCCCTTCGCCATCCAGGAACGCCTCTCCAACGCCACCCGCGCGACCTTCCCGCACGGCGACAGCGAAGACATCCGGATCACCGGCTATCTTCATGACCCGTGGGCCGCGGTTTGACCACCCCGCAACCATTGCCGTTCGCGACCATCTAAACTAGTCCTATGTTTACCGGCCTGATCGAAACCACCGGCACCGTGCTTGCACTGACGCCCATCGAAGGCGGCGCGATGCGTCTGCTTGTCGCCGCCCCTGCGCTCGCGGGGCGTTGGAAACAAGGCGACTCCATCGCGGTTAACGGAACCTGCCTAACGGCCATCGATGTGCAGGAAGCGGATGCAAAGCACCCCGGCCGCTTCGCTGCGGACCTCGCCGAAGAGACGATCCGCCGCACCACGCTAACGAGCCTTACCCCCGGCGGCCTGGTGAACCTCGAACTCCCCACGCCCGCAGGTTCGCCGCTCGGCGGTCACGTCGTGCAAGGGCACGTCGATGGCACAGGCAAGCTGATTTCACTCGAGCCGTTGCAGCCGAACCTTGATCGTACCGACTGGCGGCTGACGATCGAAGCACCCGCGCAGTTAGCAGCCAGCATCGTGCAGCAGGGCTCCATCACCATCGACGGCATCTCGCTGACGGTCGCAAAGCTGCACCCTGTAAACGCTGACGGCAGCGTCCTGTTGGAGGTCGCGATCATCCCGCACACGTACAAATCGACGAACCTGCGCTCGCTGCTCTCCGGCACGGAGGTGAACCTCGAAACCGATGTGCTCGCCCGGTATGCCGAACGCCGCGCCGGCCTCTCGGCCGCAACGCCTGCTCCTGGCTGGAATGCAAACGAAACACCCACGATTCTCCCCGCACCAGTTGAACCCGGCGGCCTCACCGTCGAGTCGCTGATTGCGCGCGGCTACTAACTCTCACTACGACTGGACACTCACTCTTGACCACGAAACTCACCATTCCCCACGGCGAATTTGACGCTTACCTCTTTGACTGCGACGGCACCATCGTCGACTCCATGCCGCTGCACTACGTGGCCTGGAACAAGATGCTCGCCACCTATAACTGCCCGTTCCCCGAAGACCAGTTCTACTCGCTTGGCGGCCTGCCGGTGGAGACGATCCTGCACCTGCTCAACGAGCAGCACGGCCTCTCCATGCCCGTGAAGGAAGTCGCCCATGAGAAGGAACTGATGTACCAGGAAATGGTGCACACCATCGATGGCATTCCCATGGTCATCGACCACATCCACGACAAGCACGGCAAGATTCCGTTCGCCGTCGTCAGCGGATCGCCGCGTAAGTCGGTCGTGGACTCGCTCAAAGCGCTTGGTCTTTTAGACAAGTTCGAGGTGCTGGTCTGCGCGGGCGAGTACACGAAGGGCAAGCCCGATCCGGAACCGTTTCTGAAGGCCGCCGAGATGCTCGGCGTCGACCCGAAGCGCTGCCTCGTCTTCGAAGACGCGCAGCCGGGTATCGAGTCCGCCAAAGCCGCCGGAATGCAGTGGGTACGCGTTCCGCTACCCAGCGAACGCCTTGCCGCAGCAGAAGCTGCAGCGCGCTAAAGAAACGGATTCACAATACGTAACCCATCGAAGACCTGCCCATGCTGCAGGTCTTCGGTGTATAGAACATCCGCTCCGCCAGCGATGGCCGCTTCAATGATCAACGCATCGTAGAAGCTGATGCGATTGGCAAAGTGCCGCCGGACCGCTGCAAGAATCAGGGTTGCCGTTGTCTCAACGGAAGGGATCCTCGACAGCTGCCGTAACAGTTGAAGGATGACTTCTTCTGAAAGCTGACCACGTAGCCGCCGCGTACAAACGTTCGCAAACTCTTTCAGAACCTGCGGCGAGACAATGCACTCACCATCAGCACTCAAACTCTGAGCAAGGTCACGAGCAATGGAATGCTTTCGCGGATCAGCAAAGTCCGCGAAAGCATCGATCACGATATTCGCGTCGAGGAAGGCCGTCATCCGCGGGCGTTGCGTTCCTCGCGTGAAGGCATTCCGCCTTCCAGATAAGCCGGGTTTGCGTCCGAGATTTCAATCATTCTGCGAACAGCATCGAACTGTTCTGACCGCCCGCTTTTTTCGCGAGAGCCCAGTTCTTCCAGCTTCCGCAACAACTGCGATTCGACATCCGTCCCAGCGCTCTTCGCGGCGGCCTCTGCGCGAGCCAGCAGATCCGCATCCACCTGTAGCGTCAACGTAGCCATCAGAAGCCTCCTGCGAGACAGCATACACCGCGCCCTTCCCACAAACGCGACAAAGGGCCCGAGCCTCCGCGCTCGCGCCCTTTGTCTTCCAGCCGAGCCCGCGATCTCTCGCTGACTCTGTTCGCCTGCCCGTTTCTCCGGAGAGAAATCTAGAGCGACGACATGTTGTGCAGGAACTCCTGGTTGTTCCGGGTCTTGCCCAGCTTGTCGGAAAGCAGTTCCATCGCTTCGACAGCCGAAAGAGGATTCAGCACCTTGCGCAGAATCCACGTACGCTGCAGGTCTTCCTTCGGAATCAGCAGCTCTTCCTTACGCGTGCCCGAGCGCTGGATGTCGATCGCCGGGAACACACGCTTGTCGACAAGCTTGCGGTCCAGAATAACTTCCATGTTGCCCGTGCCCTTGAACTCTTCGAAGATCACTTCGTCCATGCGCGAGCCGGTATCCACCAGCGCCGACGCAATGATCGTGAGCGAGCCGCCCTCTTCAATGTTGCGGGCCGCGCCGAAGAAGCGCTTGGGGCGCTGCAACGCGTTCGAATCCACACCGCCGGAGAGCACCTTGCCCGACGGAGGAACAATCGTGTTGTACGCACGCGCCAGACGCGTGATCGAGTCCAGCAGGATGACCACGTCGCGCTTGTGCTCGACCAGGCGCTTGGCCTTTTCGATCACCATCTCCGCAACCTGTACGTGACGTGCCGCCGGTTCATCGAAGGTCGAGGAGATGACCTCACCCTTCACCGAACGCTGCATGTCCGTCACTTCTTCCGGGCGCTCGTCGATGAGCAGCACGATCAGCGTGACTTCAGGATGGTTCGCCGTGATGGAGTTCGCGATCGACTGCATCAGCACCGTCTTACCGGTACGCGGCGGAGCAACAATCAGACCACGCTGCCCCTTGCCGATCGGGCAAAGCAGGTCGGTGACACGGCCCGAGATGTTCTCGCGCACGGTCTCCATCTTGATGCGTTCCTGCGGGTAGAGCGGCGTCAGGTTGTCGAACAGAATTTTGTTGCGGGTCTCTTCGGGCGACTCGAAGTTGATCGCCTCAATCTTGACCAGCGCAAAGTACTTTTCGCCCTCATGCGGGCTGCGGACGTTGCCGCTGATCGTATCGCCGGTCTTCAGATCGAACTTGCGGATCTGGCTGGGCGAAACGTAGATGTCGTCGGGGCCGGGCAGGTAGTTGTAATCCGGCGAGCGCAGGAAGCCATAGCCGTCGGGCAGAATCTCCAGCACGCCTTCGGCGAAGATGTGGCCTTCCTTCTCGCTCTGCGCCTGCAGAATCTTGAAGATCAGGTCCTGCTTACGGAGTCCGCTGGCGCCGGGAATGTCCAGGCCACGCGCAAGTTTGCCTAGTTCGGCAATGCTTTTTTCTTTCAACTCTGAAATTGTCATCGGTTCTCGTTACTTCTATCGGAATTTTGCAGATGGGACTTGAGACAGGCGGGAAACGCGATACAGCGAAGTTGCGTCTTCGGGTACAGCAGAAACCGCGCAGAAGGCGGTCCGGTGTTGCAGGGGATGATGCAGAAACAACGTCAGACTGCGGGAGTGTTGCACACAGCGTAGCAGAAGGCACGCCGGTGGAAATTAGTTTTTTTGAGCTTCGCTTCCCTCCGCTGGAACAGGGAGGAGCGGCGGGAAGCGACTCAAAAGGGGAAACTTAGGCTACCGAAGTAAGCTCAGCGACCTCGACCTGCGTGTTCATCGGAACGGTGTCTTTGAAACGATCCAGAACTTCGTTGGTCGTGTCCTGCAGACGGGTATTGGGCTTGTGCAGCTTGCGGGTTGCCTTCGAAGCCAGTTGGCAAAGCTTGTAACGGTTCTGAACGTGCGTCATCGCACCAAAGATCAAATCGGAACGCATGGAAATGCTCCTTCATTGGGATTTTCGGACTTTGTCTGGTCAATCACCCACTGCGATCCCGCAGCAAAGTGTCACTCCTGACGTCCGTTTGCGCGAGTAGAGGGTAGTGCCGGGCTAAATGGTCAGCGCCGCTCGCTTACGGCTGACCAGCCCTTTTTGAGTCCTGAACCATTAGACGCACGCTCTGGCCGTTGAGGTGCACCTAATCGGGCCTTAACCGCTAAACAACACAAAACACAAAAGAAACTCTGCGGTTTGTACCGTGGATTCGAAGCAATTTAGCTGCTTTGGGGAGGAATCCGGCAGCGCACGACTGCCTCGCGGAACGTCTTGCATCGGGCAAACTCCAAGGCCAAGCTGGAGTCCTGCAATCCCCGATCCATATGCACCATATCGTGTGAAATCCTGGGGGTCAATAACTATTTTAGACAGTTTTGAAACGTTTTACAGGAATCGAACGGTGGGAACGTTTTCTGATATCAAACCCCAACGAGGATTCTTTCCATGCCCACATCGGCACCTACGTCCCCCTATCGTGATCACCCCACTGCGGCGGAGTTGCAACGTGCCCTGCGTGAGGCTCCTGTGCTCGCCCGGGACGAAACCGCCTCGGCACACTTTCTTGGCCTGCCTGTGGTCTGGCGAACGCGATTCTTCGACGCGATCGAGTGCGGCCGGGGACCGATCAAGCAGCTGAGCTTCACCCAGCGCGGCCTCCACAGTCATGCTCGCTCGGATAATCCGATCTACTGCTTTCTTGACCTCACTCAGGATGATGGCTTCCGTGAGCTTCGGCGCGGACGCCGGGTGGACCTCTATGGACGGATCGCCAGTATCGACGTCACGCTGGGAACGACGCTGGAGCTTGATCGCTACGTTGTCCTGCAAGAGACGCTGCTCGACCGCTGGGTGGAGAAAATGGACAGCAGAGGCTGAGCATGGGGCTCAGGCCCAGTAGCTGCGGTCGAGGGTGCGGTACTGGATGGCCTCGGCGATGTGTTTGACGGCGATGCTGGGAACCCCGTCGAGGTCGGCGATGGTGCGGGCGACCTTGAGGATGCGGTCGTGGGCGCGGGCGCTAAGCCCCTGCTGCTGCATGGCGCGCTCCAGCATTCGCTCGGCATCGCTTTCCAGCTCGCAGTGCGTCCGGATTTCTCCGGTCGACATCTGCGAGTTGGAGAAGACTTTGCGGGCTTTCGGGTTGGCACTTCTCTGCCCCAGACCGAAGCGTTCGTGCTGACGCTCGCGGGCGGCGAGGACGCGGGCACGGATTTCGGTCGAGCCTTCAGCAGCCTGCCCACCACGAAGCTCCTTGTACTGCACGGCCGGAACCTCAATATGGATGTCAATGCGGTCGAGCAGCGGGCCGCTGACTTTGCTGACGTAACGCTGGATCATGGGTGGCGAGCACATGCACTGGCGTCCCTTGTCGTTGAAGTAGCCGCAGGGGCAGGGGTTCATGGCAG
Organism: Acidobacteriaceae bacterium; assembly: GCA_028283655.1. NCBI lineage: Bacteria > Pseudomonadati > Acidobacteriota > Terriglobia > Terriglobales > Acidobacteriaceae > Acidobacteriaceae bacterium. The sequence continues at coordinate 2,458,144 of JAPWKE010000003.1, forward strand.
CGGCCATCATGAAGCGCGCCGGAAAGGTGAGGCTCATGGCGGCGCGGGCGATGGTGACGTTGCCGTCTTCGAGCGGCTGGCGGAGAACCTCCAGCACGTTGCGGGGGAACTCCGGGAGCTCGTCGAGGAAGAGGACACCGTTGTGCGCGAGGGAGACTTCGCCGGGACGCGGGTTCATGCCGCCGCCGATGAGACCGGCGTCCGAGATGGTGTGGTGCGGGGAGCGGAAGGGGCGATGCGTGACGAGGCCGTCGTCGCGGTTCAGAACGCCGGCGACGGAGTGAATCTTGGTGGTCTCGAGAGCTTCTTCAAAACGCAGCGGCGCGAGGATCGAGGGCAGGCGCTTGGCGAGCATGGTTTTGCCGGAGCCGGGCGGGCCGATCATCAGGATATTGTGGCCGCCAGCAGCGGCGACTTCGAGGGCACGCTTGGCGACGTGCTGGCCGCGCACGTCCTTGAAGTCAGGTACGCCTTCTTCAGCGTGAGCGAGCATGGAACGCGAGTCCACCTGAAGAGGCTGCGCGGTGGTCGAGAGGTTTCCCTGGGCGAGATGGTTGAGCAGTTCGCGGACTTCGAGCAGCGAGCGCACGGGCCAGACGTTGACGCCTTCGACGACGGCGGCCTCGCGAGCATTGGCTGCGGGGAGGATGAGGTTTTTGACGCCCGCGGCGCGAACGGCCATCGCGACCGGCAGCATTCCCTGCACGGCACGCACGGCTCCATCGAGACCGAGTTCTCCGACAAGGACGAAGTCGCTGAGTTCGGTGGCAGAAAGCGCGCCGTAGGCTCCGAGGATGCCGACGGCGATGGGGAGATCGAAGCCCGAGCCTTCCTTTTTAAGGTCCGCAGGGGCGAGGTTGATGGTGGTCTTTGTGGCGGGGAGTTCAAAGCCGGAGTTCTTGATCGCGGCCTTGACGCGGTCGCGACTCTCGCGGACGGCGGCGTCGGGGAGACCGACTACGGCGAAGATGTCTTTGTCGAGCTTGATGCCGAGGTAGTCGATTTCGACGTCGATGAGATGCGCGTCGATTCCATAGACCGCTGCGCTTCGGGTCTTGAACAACATTGCCACCGCCTGGTGTTGCCATTGAGGCCGTAAAGTTTGGCCAGTCTAGCATCATCCGTTGGCGGCTGAACACAGCCCGGGGATTTCTTCTTCGCCACAAAGACGCGGGGGGATTCCGGGCCATCGGAGGCAAGGACAAAGAACCAGAGCGTCCGTAACAGCAACCTGAAAACAGTCTGTACAGGAAACGGATCCAGGCACGTTTTGCGATGAGTTCTGTCAGGTGGCTATTTGCTCTTATAGAGAGCGTAGCCACCAACAGGAGTTGTCCGAAGCTACTTCCGTTCCTGCCCTGCACTTCGAAGCGAAGTGCTAATACCGGCTTCCGATTGCTGAAGCGGATAGGGCAAGCGTCGGTGAGGAAGGGTTAGAAGACTTTTCACCCAGCCACTTACAACTACCTTTAGAGAAGGTCGCGGGGCTGGTGGCCGCTGCTTGCCGTGGGTTCTTTCAATCTGAGCCAGGAGATTCTCAAGAGAAGGCTTCAACTGGTCGCCTAACTCTTTGGGCAGGTAGCTCTGTAGAAACGTGAGCATGTGGACACAGGCTTTCTCCCAAGCCTCGCCCTGGTTATGGCCTGCGTTCGTCGAATGAATGCGGTAGTACCCCAGCGGCCTGTTTTGAAACTTGACCCTGCCTGAAGCGCTTTCGAGCATCGCCCAGCACCAATCTGTTGCCAGATCGCCAGCCTTGGGAATCGGCGGCGCCGCAAGCAGTACGCGGCGAGCGAGCAAGGAGAAACTGATGGTATAAACGCAACCCTGCTTGAAGTAAGCGAAGCTCTCCGGGAAATCAAGAGAACGCTTTGGCCCACCCGTACCGCGAACTCGCAACGGCTTCAGATTTGCATCCGTCTCATAGCAGGCACCCGCAATGATGGACACATTACTCTCACCTTCAAGCTGCTTATGCATGGTCTCCAGGAACTCTGGATGCATTGCATCGTCAGAAGAAAGAAAGCAGACATAATCGCTGGTGGCCTGTTCGAGCAAGAATCGATAGTGGCCACCCAAGGTTGTACGCTCTGGGGGCCGCGTAATTTTGACGCGCGGAAAGCCTCGATATTCTTCGATAATTTCGAAGCTTCGATCTGGAGACTGGTCATCCGAGATAATGATTTCGTCAGCAGGAACGGTCTGTGCGAGAACTGATTCAATTGTCGTCCGGATGAATTTCTCCGAGCGATAGCAGGGAATGCAAATTGAAATGGTGGGCGGCATCCGCTCTATACATTCTCCGTTTTTTTCTTGAAGTATTCGCACCCGACACCAGTATTCTTTGGCGTATATCCGTTTCACGGCCGCTGCACTTCGGACTTAGCAGTCTTGATAGAGCTAATGATACGACAGCGTACACGATCTCAGAGTAGCCTACCAGTCCGAGGTGGGCTGAGTTGAAGCCTGAGCATCTTTATCAAACAGCAAGGCGTCCAAGATTCCATATTGCGATATTAGGAGTTCGCGCAAACATGCACGCACGTTGGCATAGCACTCTTCTCTGCACGCTTCTGGTCGTTCCCACTATCACCTTTGCCGCGACTCCGGCTGCGGCTTCCAAACAGGAGAAGAAAGATCAGTCCTCTGCGACAGCGCTGCCGCCGCCAGAGACGCAAGAGCAGAAGCTGGAACGGGCCTGGCAGTTGATCCGCGACAACGTGAAGGAAGAGAAGCATCTGGAGGCACAGACGCAGGCGCTCTCCGCACTTGCCGACCTGGGGGCAGATCCGAAGGCTAATGCGCTGATCGCAGAAGCGATGAAAGACCCGGATCTCGATGTACGGTCGGCGGCGATCGTCGCGGCGGGCAAGACGAAGAGCCGGGCGCTGGTGGCTCCGGTGGAGAAACTGCTGGATGACCCGGAACCACAGGTGGCCTACACGGCTGCAACGGTGCTTTGGAAAGAGTTCAATGACCATAGCGGCGAAGACATTCTGGACTCGATTGTTTCGGGTGGACGCAAGGCTGGCCCGACGCTGATGCATGGAGCAGAGCACCAGATGTCGCGCACACTGCACAGCCCTTCCGCACTGGCGCAGCTTGGTGTGACGCAGGGTGCGGGATTTCTGCTGGGGCCGTTCGGCTTCTCGATCACGGCGATTCAGTACATGCGCAAGAACGGGTCGGATGAAGCTCGCGTGCAGTCGCTGATGCTGCTGGCGGATGAGAAGACCCAGGGCGTGCGCGATGATCTGATGGATGCGCTGACGGACAAGGACCCGGGGATGCGTGCGACAGGCGCTCGTATGCTGGGCAACTATCGCGACAAGCGGTATGCAACGGCGATCGGTCCGCTGATTGACGACGACAAGCTGCCTGTTCGGTTGACTGCTTCGGCGGCTTACATCAAGTCGCTGGGTGGTGGAGTGCCAGTGCATTCGCATCTGCGTCACAAGTAACCCACAACGATGGTGGCGCTCGCGGCCTACAATAAGCCGCGAGCGCCTTTTCTTTTGGGTGCTTCCCTTTTGGCACAAACCTGATGCAGACAAGCCTCTTCGAACTTTTCAAAATTGGTATCGGTCCTTCGTCCTCCCACACGGTGGGTCCGATGCGCGCGGCGGTGCGCTTTGGGCGCGAGCTTGAAGCAGAGCATCTGCTGGAGAGCGTGGCGAAGGTTTCAGCCGATCTTTATGGCTCGCTCGCGTTGACGGGAGTTGGCCATGCGACGGACCGCGCGGTGTTGCTCGGGTTGCTGGGCGAATCGCCGGATACGGTTCCTCTGGACAGCATCGACGCGATGCTGGCGCGGGTGCGCGAAGAGCGTCGCCTGCTGCTGATGGGGCGGCACGATGTGGCGTTTGCTCCGGCGGAGGATTTGCTGCTGCACCGCGACCAGATGTATCCCAACCCAGACGAACCTGCGCACCCGAACGGGATGCGCTTCCGCGCCTTCGATGCAGCGGGTGCGTTGTTGCGGGAGGAGATTTTTTACTCGATCGGCGGTGGCTTCATCTTGTCGGCCGAGGAGTTTGCGAACCAGTCGTCGAAGGCCGAGCGGGATGTGCCGTATCCGTTCTCTTCTGCTGCCGAGTTGCTACGCGTGGCTGCGGCCAACAAGCTGACGATTGCAGAGCTGGTCCATGCGAATGAGGTGGCGCTGCTCTCTGACCCGAGCATCACGCGCCGGGTGGATCGTATTGTTTCGCCGGAGCGGCCAGGCAACGAGGGTGCGCCGGACATTCATGTGCTGACGCCGAGTGAACAGATCAATGCCGCGGTGCTGACGCTGTGGCAGGCGATGGCGGATTCGATTGAACGCGGCGTTCGCACGGAAGGCATTCTGCCGGGCGGATTGAACGTTCGGCGGCGAGCGCCGGGGCTGGCTGCGCGGCTGGCTCGCATGGAGAGCGAAGGCAAAGTACGTGATCCGCTGGCCCCGCTGGACTCTGTGACGCTGGTGGCGATGGCGGTGAACGAAGAGAACGCTGCGGGTGGTCGCGTGGTGACGGCTCCGACGAACGGAGCGGCAGGTGTGATCCCGGCGATTGCGCACTACTATCTGCACCATGCGAGCGAAGGCCAGAGCGAAGAGGAAAAGCGCGCAGGGCTGCTGCGGTACTTCTTTACGGCGGCGGCGATTGGGATTCTCTACAAAGAGAATGCGTCGATCTCCGGCGCAGAGGTGGGCTGCCAGGGTGAGGTCGGTGTGGCGTGCTCGATGGCTGCGGGTGGACTGGTGGCAGCGCTTGGCGGCAACAATGCCGAGGTGGAGAACGCCGCAGAGATTGCGATGGAACATAACCTCGGCATGACGTGCGATCCGATTGGCGGGCTCGTGCAGATCCCGTGCATCGAACGCAATGGTATGGGCGCGGTGAAGTCAGTGAATGCGGCGCGGCTGGCGATGCATGATGCGGGGCCGCATAAACTTTCCCTCGATCAGGTGATCGATACGATGTATCGCACGGGCATGGATATGCAGTCGCGATACAAAGAGACGTCGCTTGCGGGGCTTGCGCTGAATATCATCGAGTGCTAACAAGGCACGCCCCTATAATCCAGCCATATGCCCAGTTCAGCAGCGCAACCAGCATTTGACCGCTCACGCTCCATGCGGCTTCTTCTTTTTGTTCTTGGTTCGTTGTTTACAGCGAATGTCGTGCAGTGGGCCATTTGCCGAGCGCTGCACCTGGGAAACCCTGGCAACATCCACCGCGATCTGACGAACCTGATCCATCTGCACCAGTGGACAGACTCCTGGCTGCCGATGATGAAGTCGCTGGACTACTTCCAGCAGTTCCCGCACAAGCCACTGTACTTTGCTCCGCTGTACGACACGCTGATTTACTCGCTGGTAAGCCTGCTGCCGATGGTGGCCCTGCGCAAGATCGGCGTTACCGACCCGACGATGCTGCATCTGCTTGCGCTTGGCAGTCTGCTCGCGATCGTGGGGATTGCCGTGTGCTGCCTCTGGATGGGGAAGCGGCTGCTTGAGCGCCGCGGCGAAACGCTGCGCTGGCCGGCGATGGTTGCGGTATGCCTCTCAGTGCTGTGCTGCTATCCGTTGCTCAAGGGATTCTCGCTGGGCAATGCGCAGACGTACCTATCGTTTGGCTTTGCGTTGCTGCTTGTGCTGTGGACGACGGGACACGAACGCGCGAGCGGCGTTACGGCCTGCGTGCTTACCTGCGTCAAGCCGCAGTATGTGCTCATCCTGATCTGGATGCTGGTGCGCAAACGCTGGAATGCTGCCATCGCGTTCCTCGTAACCGGCGCGGTGCTCTTCGCGATTGCGGTTGCGGTCTTCGGACTGCACAACAACCTCGACTATGTGAAGGTGCTTTCGTCGCTGAGCCACAAGGCACAGTCGCACTATGGCAACCAGTCAATGTTCGGCACGATCAATCGCATGATCTTCAACGGTGAGAATCTGGGCTATACGCCGTATGTGTATACGCCATACATCCCCTGGGTTTATCGGGTAACTGTCGCCACGGCGCTTGCGCTGCTGGGCGCTGCGTTGTTCTTTCCCTGGGGCAAGTTGAAAGGATCGACGGCGGACCTTGCAGCGATCGGGCTGGTTTCTGTTGCGTCCTCGCCGATGGCGTGGGAGCACCACTACGGCATCGTGGTGGGCATCTTTGCGTGGCTATGGTTTGCGTATGGCTCACAACAGGAGCGTCGCCCATGGCTGACAGGACTGGCTTCGTTCCTCATGCTGAATCAGCTTACGTCGATGAACTACCTGTGGCATCTTCGTGGATGGAACGTGCTGCAGAGCTACATCTACATCGGTGCACTGCTGCTGCTTGGCATCCTGATGACGCTTGCACGGCGAGTGACGAACGGACAGAGCGACGCGTTGCTCTAGCGCTTCGCACGTGTGCCGCAATGGCACTCGCAAAAAACTGTTGAGGCTCTTCCACTTTTTGCTTGACTCTGTCTCACGCAAACTCTATACCTTCGATAGTTGCTTCATCACAGATGAACGCGACGTCGGTGTTCACATCGACCATTGGGAGCGCAGGCAAACGCAACCAGGCAAAGCAATACCAAAAGGCAACACATTCAGGGAGCGCACATGATGCGCTCCCTGAAGTGTTTCTGGACAGTGTTCATGCGGGTTTGCGCGGATGCTGTGGAATGCGTTGGCATCTCGCAGCGAAGTTCTCGTATCTTCTTTCTATGACTCGCCGCCGCTTTATCGCAGACACCTTCACCGACACGACCGCAACCCTTACCGGCGAACAGGCACATCATCTTGCTCGCGTTCTGCGTGCGCAGGTGGGACAGCAATATGATGTTGTCGCCGACGGATTTCTGCATCGTGCGACGATCACGCAGGTGAGCGAAGAGGACGTGACGTTCGAACTCGGCGAACAGCTTGAGACAGATGCAGCGCTGCCGGTGCATCTGCTGCTTGCGGTGATCAAGTTCGATCATTACGAGTGGGGGATGGAGAAGCTGACGGAGCTTGGTGCGGCACGCATTACGCCTGTGCTGGCACGACGCACGGAGAAGCATCTGGCGCAGTCGGCGGCGAAGCGCGTGGAGCGATGGCGACGCATTGTGCTGGAGTCGGCGAAGCAGTCGCGCCGTTCTGATCTGGTGGAGATTGATGAACCAATGCCGCTTGCGCAGGCGATGAAGCTGGTGTCGGCGCCGCACAAGTTGTTGCTCGCAGAGACAGAGCAGGAGAACTCGCTGACTGCGGCGTTGCAGCATCCGCAGATGCAGGATGGGCCGAGTGCCGAGCACAATCATCAGCTTGCGTTTGCCGTGGGGCCGGAGGGTGGATGGACGCAGGAGGAGATGCAGCTCTTTGCGGCGAATGAGTGGAAGCCGATTACGCTGGGGCCGAGGATTCTGCGAGCAGAGACGGCGGCGATTGCGGCGATGAGTGTTTGCAATGCGTTGCTGTAGAGCGGATTGTTTGCGCCTCAGGGGCTGAAGCCCCTTCGCATTGCAGTGGTTCAATGGCACGGCTGAAGCCGTGCCCCTTCGTGTGCGTGGAGAGCTGTGAATATCGGCGCTCTAGAAGGGGCCTGAGGTTGATGAGCGCGGCGAGACGTGGTTCGGGAAACGATGTTGCACAGGCAGCACAAAGGCCGGCGAGTGATCGCCGGCCTTTGTGCTGCCTGTGTGCGGTTGGGCTTAGGAGAAGATTTCCTTCATCTTGCCGAAGATGCCGCGGGCGTGTGGCTTGTTGTCGACTGCGAGCGTGCCGTCGAGCTGCTTGAGCAGAGCCTTCTGCTCCTTCGTGAGCTTTGAAGGAGTTTGTACGCGAACTTCGACGATGAGGTCGCCCTTGCCGTGTGCGTTGAGGTGTGGGACGCCCTTGCCGCGCAGACGGAACTCCTTGCCGCTCTGCGTGCCTTCGGGAACCTTGATCGTCTCGGCGCCGTGAAGGGTTTCGATTTCGAGTTCGGTACCGAGGGCGGCCTGCGGGAAGCTGATGGGCATGACGCAGTGGAGGTCGTCGCCGTCGCGCTCGAAGAACGAGTGCGGCTTCACGTCGAGCAGGATATAGAGGTCGCCGTTGGGGCCGCCGAAGCGCCCGGCGTCGCCTTCTCCGCTGTAGCGGATGCGGGTGTCGCCTTCGACGCCTGCGGGGACCTTCACCTGGATGGTGTGGTCCTTCTGCGTGCGACCGTCGCCACGGCAGGTCTTGCAGGGGTTCTTGACGACCTGGCCGGTGCCGGAGCAGACGGGGCAGGTGCGGGCGACGGAGAAGAAGCCCTGCTGCGAACGAACCTGTCCGCGACCGCCGCACTGCTGGCAGGTCTCGGGCTGCTTGCCGTTCTCAGCGCCGGAGCCCTTGCAGTCGACGCAGAGGTCGGCGCGGCGAACCTTGACTTCGCGCTCGGTGCCGAAGACGGCCTGCTCGAAGGTCAGCTCCATTTCGAAGCTGATGTCGCGACCGCGTTGCGCGCGCGAGGCGCGACCACGGCCACCCATGTTGAACATCTCGCCGAAGAGATCGCCGAAGATGTCTCCGAGATCGCCCTGCTGGAAGCCCTGTCCGAAGGGGCTGCCGCCGCCGAAGCCACCGGGGCCACCGTTGCCGACGCCTGCGTGGCCGTAGCGATCGTAGGCAGCGCGCTTGTCGGCGTCGCTGAGGACGGAGTAGGCTTCGCTGCATTCCTTGAACTTGTCTTCGGCATCCTTGTTGTCCGGGTTGCGGTCAGGATGCCACTTCATCGCGAGCTTGCGATAGGCGGTCTTGATTTCTCCGTCTGACGCTGTGCGCTCGATTTCCAGAATCTCGTAGTAATCAGCTTTCATCTCTGATGTCGCCATCTTTCGTCTTTCCCTGGTCGCCTTGCGCCTCAGGGGCTAAAACCCCTGGATGTAACTTGCGTGATGGCACGGCTGAAGCCGTGCCGTGCCGTTCGTGCCTGCGCTGGTTACGCTTCGCGCTGGGCGCTGTTGGTGGCGATCTTGACCAGCGCAGGGCGGAGGAGCTTGTCGCGAAGCTTGTAGCCACGGCGGATCTCTTCGAGAACCTGATGGTCGGGCACGTCGGCGCGCTCTTCGGAGCCGAGTGCTTCGTGGACGCGGGGATCGAACTCTGCGCCAACGGTTTCTACAGCCGTGACGTTCAGGTTGCGGAGTGCATCTTCCATCTGCTTCAGAATCAGTTCCACGCCCATGCGGAGCTGGTCGGCCGAACCGCCGGACTTCAGCGCGAGCTGGAAGTTGTCCATTACGCCGAGGAAGGGTTCGACGGAAGCCTGCACGGCGTAGTCACGAGCGTCCTGCTTCTCTTTGACCTCGCGCTTGCGGGCGTTGTCGAACTCAGCCTGCAGGCGTGCGAGACGGTCCTTCAAGGCGTCGCGTTCGCCGCGTGCCTGCTCGAGTTCGGCGGTTGCACCCATCTCGACGATTTCGCCTTCGAGCGGGGCTGCTGCTGCCTCTTCTGCTTCGACTGCGGGCATATCGTTCAACTCGTTCATCTCATCCTGTGTCTTCATTGTGGTGTCCTTTTCTGTTGTCCGCGCATGAGCGGCGAACCACTCTTTGATTGGGTTCATCGTGTGCGCCTTCGTTTCTAAAATCGTGGAGCCTCGGAGTCACGTCCGAGGTCGAGCACGCGATCGAAGAGACCGGCGATGTAGCCGACCGCGTTCATCGTGCTCTGGTAATGCATACGCTTGGAGCCGAGTACACCCACAGTGGCGAGGCTGTCGCCTGCGACGCGAGCGGGTGCGGCGATGAGAACGAGCCCGGCCATCTCCGGCGCGGTGCGTTCGAGGTCGAAGACGACGCGCACAGTCTCCTGCTGCGAGTCGACGTAAGCGTTGAGCAGCTCGATGAGCCGCTCCTTGGCTTCGAGCGCGGCGAGCATGGCGCGAAGGTGCTCGCGGTCTTCGCCCTGGCCAACGAGGTTGGCGACGCCTTCAATGAAGACCGTCGGCGCGCTCTCAACCGAGGGCATGGCGCGGGACCAGAGCTCCTGCGCGGCGGTGAGCATCTGCTGATACGCCGAGCGCTCGGTCTCGACGAGGCGGGCGAGGTCCGCACGCACGGCGTCCAGCGACCAGCCACGGAAGTGCTGGTTCAGGAAGTTGGAGGCGGCTTCAAGCTCGTTGATGCCGAGGTCACGTTCGACGACGAGCATGCGATCACGCACCATGCCGCCGCGCGTGACGAGCACGGCGAGAACACGACGATCGCCGAGGCGTGAGAAGTGAACATGCTCGAGCAGGTCGGTTGCGGGGCGGACGCCCATCGCGACGCCGACGCCGCTGGAGAGCATGGCCAGCACCTGCGAGCTGCGTTCGAGGAGGGCTTCTCCGCCGGCGACGCCAGCGAGGCTGAGGTCGATGCGGGACTCCACCTCGGCACGCGACAGGCCGGGCAGGCTGCCTGCTGTGCCACGGCCGAGCGCTTCGACGTACATGCGAAACGCGGCGGCAGACGGTACGCGGCCCGCTGAGGTGTGCGGCTGCTCGAGAAGGCCTGCGTCAAAGAGCGAGACCATCTCGTTGCGGATGGTCGCAGGGCTGGCCGCGACGGACGCAATGAGGCTGGAACGCGCGACCGCGCCAGAGCTGACCGGTTCTCCCGTGGCGATGTAGCTTTCCACGATCGCCATCAGGATGTCGCGCTGCCTTGCCGTCAATGTGCCTGCGTTCGCCATGACCCTCTGATTAGAGTGAGGCGAGGCTGCAAACGTCGCAGCACCGCCCCTGCCCTTACTTTTCTACAGAATTTCCAGTACGCCGTCGCTCTTGGCGGCAGCCTCTTCGGCACGCTCCGCGATCTTCGCCGCGATGAGCCGGAACTCCTGCCCACGCGCGGAGCTTTCGCCCGCGAGTGCTGCCGGAAGACCGCGGTCGCCGGACTCGCGTACCTGCGGGTCGAGGTCGACGGAGCCGAGGAAGTTGAGGCCGAACTGCTTGGCGGTCTGCTCCGTGGAACCAGCGCCGAAGACGTCGAGGACGGTGCCGTCGGGCAGCGTCATCTGGCTCATGTTCTCGACCATGCCGAGGACTTCGACGTTCACCTGGTGGAACATTTCGAGCGCCTTGCGGGCGTCTTCCAGGGCGACGGAGGAACCCGTGCTGACGACGACTGCGCCGGTGAGCGGAACGGTCTGGACGAGCGAGATGACGACGTCACCGGTGCCGGGAGGCAGATCGATGAGGAGGAAGTCGAGCTCGCCCCACTCCACCTGCTGGAGGAACTGGCGGATGACGCCGTGGAGCATTGGTCCGCGCATCACCATGGGCTTATCGCCGGGGGAGATGAGGCCGATGGACATGAACTTGACGCCGTGCGCGGTGAGCGGCTCGATGCGGCTGCCGGGCAGTACGGTCGGCTGGCGCGAGAGACCGAGCATCGTCGGCACATTCGGGCCGTAGATGTCCGCGTCGATGAGGCCGACCTTGTAACCAAGCTTGGCGAGGCTGACGGCGGTGTTCACCGCGACGGTGGTTTTGCCGACGCCGCCTTTACCGGAGCCTATGGCAACAACATATTCCACGCCCGGCAACGGCTGAGGCTGAGGCATTCCCTGTCCACTGTTTCCCATAACTAAACTCTCTTTCTTTCTGCTCGCGGCCTAAACGTGCCACTCGGGCGGCAAGGTGGCGCGAAGTTCTTTCTTACGGAGCATTTCGCCGGCGCGCATTTCACGGCGGGCGGCGGCGTCCTCAAAGCGACGCTTCTGATGCTCGGTTTCGGGTACGACCTGAGGCACGGCCAGCTTCTTGCCGAACATGTCCACGGCGACATAGGTGAGGTAGGCGGTGGCGACGTGGCGCATCCTGCCGTTGCCGAGTACGTCTTCGACCATGGCCTTCACGCCGACTTCCATGCTGGTCTTGAAGGCGCGGTTGACGCTGGCCTTCAGGATGAGCAGTTCGCCAACTTTGACCGGTGAGACGAAGTCGAGGTGATCCATGCTGGCGGTGACGGTGACGGCGCGCGAGTGGCGCACGCTGGCAACAGCGCCGACGAGGTCGATGAACTGCATGAGGCGGCCACCGAAGAGATTGCCCAACGGGTTGACGTCATTGGGGAAGATGATTTCGCTGCGCTCGGCCTGTGACTCGGCGACCGTGCGCGAAACTGCGGTTTCGCTCATGGTTTTTATTCTAAATCGGCGGTCAAATTCAGGCTGTTGCGCAGGCTATCTACAATAGAGAGATGGACCGTATTGCCGCGCTGACCGAAATCGTGAACATGAACCCCGCCGACAGCTTTGCCCGCTATGGACTCGCCATGGCGCTGGCCGCCGAAGGGCGCAATGACGAGGCGCTGGCCGCGTATGTGGCGACGACGGAGCAGAACCCGGACTATGTTCCGGCGTACCAGATGTCTGCGCAGCTTCTGCTGAAGCTGGGGCAGACGGATGAGGCGAAGGCTCGGGTCGAGGCCGGGTTGGCCGCTGCCGCGCGCACGGGCAACGCCCATGCGCAGAGCGAGCTTGGCGCGATGCTGGATGAGTTGAGCTAGACCTTCTGACTGAAGCCCGTTTGGCCCGAGATTTCGCCTGGAAGTTGAGGAGCGTGGGCTGAGCCCTCTTTCAGTACGAAATCGCTGGTGGGCAGGATGCGTGTCGTCGGGAAGGCTTCGGGGTACTTTTCGCGGATGAAGTGAATCATCTTCTCGCGGACGTCGCAGCGCAGGTCGAAGTTCTTGCCGGAGTCGGTGGAGCTCATGAGGCAGCGGACCTCCATGGTGCGTTCGGAGAGGTTTGTTACCTGCAGGCCGAGCACCTTGCCGTCCCAGAGCGGATGCGGCTTGACGATGCGGTCGAGTTCGGCGCGAAGGTCGTCGACCGGAACAGCGTAATCGACATAGAGAAACGATGTGCCCATGATGTCTGAGCTTTCGCGCGTCCAGTTCACGAACGAGTTTTCGATGAACCAGCTGAGCGGCACGATCAGACGGCGCAGATCCCAGATTTTGATGACGACGTAGGTGGTGGTGATCTCTTCGATCTTGCCCCACTCGCCCTGCACGACGACGACGTCATCGAGGCGGATGGGTTCGCTGAGGGCGATCTGCATGCCAGCGAGGAAGTTCGAGGCACTCGACTTGGCGGCGGTGGCGAGCAGCAAAGAAGCGACTCCGGCGGAGGCCAGAAGGCCCGAGCCGTACTGCCAGATACGCGGGTCGTTGAACGTCCAGAGCAGAGCGCCCGCGGTGAGCACGATCACCATGCCGATGGCCATGCGGCGGAAGACGTGGAACTGCGTATGCACACGGCGCGCACGCATATTGTTCTCAGCGTTGAGGTCGTACTTGCGGAGGAAGAGGCCCTCCCCCACGTAGACGCAGCCGACCGCGAACCAACCGAGGCTGGCGACGATCGCCATCAGAAGCCAGTGGTGAACGGTGGTATCAACTTTATCTGACAGCCCGGGGATGAGCGGCAGGGTGACGGAGACGCAAGTAAGCAGAAAGATCGCTCGAGCCGGACGTCCGAGGTTTTTCTGGATGCCGAGCCCCAGGCCTACGGTCTGGGCTTCTTTCCGCCGTAGCAGGCGGAAGAGAACATAGTGCACTACGTTGGCCAGCACGATGGCCGCGCAGAAGACAAACACCACCAGATACCAGCGGTGCGGGGAGTGAATTCCTAGCATTCACAACTCCTCTTCTTTATTCGGTTATGGCTTCCGAGAGCGCGCCCGTACCCACTGCACGAGCCGCAAAGTGTCGCTTCACGGTTAGAAGCCTTTACGGGGCGAACAGCTGCCTGAACCTTCTGCCAAAGTTGGGACATCTATACTTTTAGCTATGTCGCAGACTGCCTTTCCTTCCACACTCGGCCAACTGAAGCTCGATCCTCGATTTACGCCCGAACGCGTCAACCGCAGCGTAAAGGACGAGCTTCGCGACAACCTGATTGTGCGTCTGCGCGAGACTGCGCCGGGCGGCAAAAAGGCTGGTGAATCACTTTTCCCCGGCATCGTCGGCTATGACGACACGGTCGTTCCGCAAGTGGTGAACGCGCTGCTGTCGCGCCACAACTTCATTCTGCTGGGACTGCGTGGGCAGGCGAAGTCGCGCATTCTGCGCTCGCTGACGACGCTGCTCGATGCGCAGGTGCCGTATGTTGCAGGCAGTGAGCTGCGCGATAACCCGTACCAGCCGCTGAGCAAGTTCTCGCGCGACCTGATTGCTTCGCTGGGCGACGATACGCCGATCGCATGGATGACGCCGAACGACCGCTACATTGAAAAGCTGGCCACTCCGGACGTGACGGTTGCCGATCTGATCGGTGACGTGGACCCGATCAAGGCGGCGCGCAGCGGCCATGAGCTGGGCAGCGAGCTAACGATGCACTACGGCCTTCTGCCGCGTGCGAACCGCGGCATCTTCGCGATCAATGAAGTGCCCGATCTCGCCGGCAAGATTCAGGTTTCGCTCTTCAACATCATGCAGGAAGGCGACGTCCAGATTAAGGGCTACCCGGTTCGCCTGGAGCTTGATGTGGCGATCGTGTTCTCCGCCAACCCGGAGGATTACACGGCGCGCGGCAAGATTGTGACGCCGCTGAAGGACCGTATCGGCTCGGAGATCCGCACGCACTATCCTGAGTCGCTCGATGAGGCGATCTCGATCACCGAGCAGGAGGCGTGGACGGCACGCACCTATGCGCCGGGCGAAGAGGCGATCTCGAACATCGAGATTCCGTTCTACATCCGCCAGATCGTGGAAGGCATTGCGTTCTCCGCACGCGACGACAAGAAGGTCGACAAGCGGTCGGGTGTTTCGCAGCGTCTACCAATCTCTGTGATGGAGCTGGTGGTGTCGAATGCGGAGCGCCGTGCGCTGCTGCATGGCGAGTCGCTGGTGGTGCCGCGAGTGGGCGACATCTTCGCTGCGCTGCCGGGCATTACGGGCAAGATCGAGTTGGAGTACGAAGGCGAGATGAAGGGCGCGGATCAGGTGATCCGAGATATCATCCGCCAGTCTGTCGCGGCGACGTATGACAGCTACTTCACGGACATGAACACGCAGCAGATTGAGCAGTGGTTCAACCTGGGTGGGCAAATCGAGTTGAACGACAAGCAGTCTGCAGCTTCGGTGCATAAGTCGATGCAGGAGATTCAGGGGCTGTTCGATAAGCTGGGTCCGCTGAAGCTGAAGCAGCGTTCGCCGAGCGAACACCTTGTGTCCGCTGCGGAGTTCCTACTGGAAGGGCTGACGGCGCACAAGAAGATTTCGCGCTCGGAGGGCCGTACGTTTACAGCGGGCGAGAAGAAGCGTCGGAACGAGGATGCGTCGCAAGCTGCAGAGCGGCTGCGCGAACGCGAGCAGGAGAAGGCGTTCAACCGGACGCGCCGGGGCTTCAACTAGACCGTTTCCACCACGGAACAAAAACGCAAAGAGGCGGCCCAGGGCTGCCTCTTTTGCGTTTCAAGATGCTCTATTTCCAGACGACGATCAAAAGAGAGCTTCGACAGAATCTTTACATTCCTCTCGCGGACAAGTGTTGTTTTGCAGGCGTATATTCGTGGCGCACGCCGGGAAACGAGCCGGTTTCGCGACGCGCATACGTTTGGCAAAGGAGCACGTCAGCATCATGGCAACCGCATCGATTCCCTCCCCCGCACAAAGCATTCCCGGACTTCGCGAGCGCTACGACAACTACATCGGTGGTCGTTGGGCTGCGCCAAAAGCTGGTCGGTACTTCGATAACGTCACGCCGGTCACCGGCGAAGTTCTCTGCCAGATTGCACGCTCCGACGCGCAGGACATAGAACTGGCACTGGATGCAGCCCACGCCGCCGCACCCGCATGGGGACGCACCTCTGTCGCAGACCGTGCGCGTACGCTGGAGCGGATCGCCCAGCGCATGGAAGACAATCTAGAGCTGATTGCGACCGTCGAAACCTGGGACAATGGCAAGCCGATTCGCGAGACGATGGCGGCCGATATCCCGCTAGCGATTGACCACTTCCGCTATTTCGCGGGCTGCATTCGCGCACAGGAAGGCGGCATCTCCGAGATCGACAACGATACGGTCGCGTATCACTTCCATGAACCGCTGGGCGTGGTCGGCCAGATCATTCCGTGGAACTTTCCGATTCTGATGGCGACGTGGAAGCTTGCACCTGCGCTGGCTGCAGGCAACGCCGTTGTGCTGAAGCCAGCAGAGCAGACGCCGCTTTCGATCCTTGTGCTGATGGGGCTGATTGAAGACATTCTGCCTGCGGGAGTGCTGAACATTGTGAACGGTTTTGGCCTGGAAGCAGGCAAGCCGCTCGCCTCCAATCCGCGCATTCGCAAGATCGCATTCACCGGCGAAACGACGACGGGCAGACTGATCATGCAGTATGCCTCGCAGAACATTATCCCCGTAACGCTGGAGCTTGGCGGCAAAAGCCCGAACATCTTCTTCGCCGACGTGTTGAATGAAGATGATGCGTTCTTCGACAAAGCGCTTGAAGGCTTTGCGATGTTTGCGTTGAACCAGGGCGAAGTTTGCACCTGCCCTTCGCGTGCGCTGATTCAGCAGTCTGTTTATGAGCGTTTTATGGAGCGGGCGATCAAACGCGTCGAAGCAATCAAGCAGGGATCGCCGCTGGACAAGGTCACGATGATTGGTGCGCAGGCATCTTCAGAGCAGATGGAGAAGATTCTTTCTTACATCGATATCGGCAAGCAGGAGGGTGCGAAGGTGCTGACCGGCGGCGCACGCAATGTGCTGGAAGGCCAATTGGCAAAGGGCTTTTATGTGCAACCGACGATCTTTGAAGGCAACAACAAGATGCGCGTCTTCCAGGAAGAGATCTTTGGGCCGGTGGTTTCGGTGACGACGTTCAAGGATGAAGAGGAAGCACTCGCGATTGCCAACGACACGCTCTATGGGCTGGGTGCAGGTGTGTGGACGCGCGACATCAACCGCGCGTATCGCTTCGGTCATGAGATTCAGGCCGGTCGCGTATGGACGAACTGTTATCACGCCTACCCTGCGCACGCAGCGTTTGGCGGATATAAGCAGTCGGGCATCGGGCGTGAAAACCACAAGATGATGCTCGAGCATTATCAGCAGACGAAGAACATGCTCGTCAGCTATAGCCCGAACAAGCTCGGCTTCTTCTAGAGCGCAACGCAGGACAGGGCTGGAGGAGCCGAGTGCGTCTCCAGCCCCCAACGTTAAAGGTCAAAGCTTATGAGCGATTGCGCGATTGAGGTTCCGATTCAAGTGCAGATGACGCCTGCTGCGAGTGCACTGCTGCGCAAACTCATCACGCAACATGGGCCTGTGCTGTTTCATCAGTCAGGCGGATGCTGCGATGGCTCTTCGCCGATGTGCTATCCGCGGCAAGAGTTTCTTGTGGGCGATCACGATGTGCTGCTAGGCACACTGGAGGAAGGCACTCCGTTCTATATCTCCGCGCCGCAGTTTGAGTACTGGAAGCATACGCAGCTTACCGTCGATGTTGTGCCGGGGCGCGGAGGAATGTTCTCGCTGGAGAACCCGGAGGAGTTGCGCTTCCTGATTCGCTCGCGAGTGTTTCGCGAGGAAGAGATTGCAGCACTGCGCAACGCCGGGCGAATCTAACGTACGAGGAGTATGCTGATCGACAACATGCGAATCGCTGCTCTCCTCGCCACTCTAGCCGTTACCGCTTCCACCGCCCACGCGATCAATAGCAAGGCCTCCCTTGTCGACGTGGCGAAGCAGCCTGCAGTGCTTGCACGTCATGCAGAGCTTGCGCCCGTGCTGGCCAAGCTTTATCACTGCTCGGCGACGTCGCTGATTCCTTCGCCGATTGGCCGTATGGAGATTCCGCATCACTATCTGAACGGATCGAGCGGCCCGACGAACCCCGCGGAGCATGCAGCTACTGAGACTTACATCCACTTTGAATCGCGCGTAACCGCAGGGATGAATCGCTACCTCGCCACCGGCGATCAAGCCGAGGCCAACTGCGCGCTGGAGCAACTGGATGCCTGGGCCAAAGGCGATGCACTGCTGAATTACGATCCGACGGACAGCTCGCAGGCCTGGTACCAGAGCGAGTGGACATTGGCTTCAGTAGGCGTTGCGATGACCGTGCTCGTGAACGATCCGAAGCTCGATCCAGCTGCGGTGCAACGGGTGACTGCGTGGCTTGATAAAGCGACGAATAAGCTGGTCAGCTTTGAGCGTCCGGGCAAGGACAACAACAATCACCATTACTGGCGCGGACAGGCTGCGATGAGCGTAGGCATTGTGGCCAAGGACAAGAAGCTTTATGACTTTGGTGTGACCACCTACAAGCAGGCTGTTGCTGATATCGACGAACGTGGCGCGTTCCCGAAGGAGATGGCGCGGCATGAGAACGCGATCCACTATCAGGCGTTCGCACTGCAACCGCTGATGATTATTGCTCAGCTTGCCAGCCGACAGGGTGACGACCTCTTCACCTACTCCGCGAATGGACGCAGCATTCGCGACGCCGTAGTTTTCCTCGGCAAGGCAGTCGATGATCCTTCGCTGGTGAAGCCTTATACGAGCGATCCGCAGAAGATGGGCTTCAGGAACGGCGACCTTGCTGTGATGGCGTTTTACGTGACGCGGTTTGGTACGCAAGGCTTGTCCACGGCCATCGTCAAGGCTGCGGCCGAACCCTCGTTCACCTCCCGCAGCGGCGGCGACATGCTGCTTTTCACCACCAAATAGAAGGCACGGACAGGCTGGAAATTATTTACATTGAATCCGTAAATAAAAGCTAATATGGGACTTAGCTTCCGCCTCACAATTCAGAAAAGACTGCGAGACACCATGGTCACTGTGGTTGCGCGTCCGGTAATGAAGCGTGCTGATGATATTTTCTTCACCAGCCTGTCCGTCCTCATGCTGCTCATCGTAGTCGTTGGCTTTGCGCCGAGCTACTTCCTCAAAGGCGCAGTCTTTGCTCATCTTCCGAGCCTGCTGGTTCATCTGCATGGCGCGGTGTTTTCGGCGTGGATCATCCTGCTCCCGATCCAGTCATGGCTTGTTGCAGCGAACAACATCCGGCTCCATCGAAAGCTTGGCGTGCTGGGTGCGGTGATCGCCGGACTAATGGTTGTATTTGGCGTGATGGCTCCGTTTGGTACATTGCGCCGCGGTGCAACGGTACCGCCGTTCTTCACACCAGCGTCGTTTCTTATCGACAACGTCATCGGCATGATTCTCTTCGGCGCGTTTGTGGCCGTGGCGATCTGGCAGCGCAATAACCGCAAAGTTCACAAGCGGCTCATCCTCATCGCAAGCACAATGCTGATGCCTCCGCCACTTTCCCGCATTGTGTTCATGCAGCATCACTCTGCACTGATCGGGCTGATTCCACTGGGGATGATTGTCGCGATCTTTGTCTTCGACCTTTTCACGTGGAGGCGTCCGCTGCTCGTAACCATGATCGGCGGATTGATCTTCGTGGGCTCGCAGCCAGTGATGGACGTAGCGACGCGAAGCTCTTTTGGGCAAAGGTTGACCGTGTGGGCGCAGCATCATCCTTGATGGCGCACGTTGCCAGAAACGAGAAAGGCCCGGTATCGCGAGTGCGACGACCGGGCCTTTTCTCTTTGGCTGCGTGAACGTTATCGCCGCTTGGCGACCCACTCGACTGCGCCGCGCACCATGTCTTCGTGTCCGAACGACTGCTCAGGGTGAGGCGAGATGACGAAGACACGACCATCGCCGAACGTGCCGCTTGCCAGGGCCGTGGTGCCGATCATCACGCCGTGCGGAGCGCCCTTCAGAGCGACTTCGCTATCGAACGTTGCGACAGTGGTGTACGGCGGCAGGCTCTTGTCATCGTACGGAGCCAGCAACGGGCCCTGGTGATACATCACGATGGGCTTGTCGTTCTTCTCGCCAATCTGCTGCTTGCCTTCCTTCGTGAAGCCGAGTTCGACATCACCACGGCCACGCGCCCAATGCTCGCGGTCCACGACCTGAGCGTTCAGAATCTTCAGCTGGTAGTCCTTATCTGCTGCAGCGAGGTACGCTCCGGCGCAGATGCCGAGGTAACCGCCGCCACCACGCACAAACTTGCGAATTTCTTCGCGACCTGCGGGTTCGAGCTGCGCAGCCTGCGCCTTCGAACCACCACCGCCCTGCACGATAACGTCGAAGTCCTTCAGCGCGCCGGCGCGGATCTGCTCAGCCGTTACGTTGGTCAACTGATAATGCTCAGGATCGCTGCCGAAGACGCGCTCAAAGTCGCGCGGGGTGCGCGGGCTTCCCTTGTCGTCATACACCGCGATGCGAATCGGCACAGGCTTCTTCGCAGGAACGTCCTGCGCTACGGCTCCGCCCACACAGACACACATCAATACCGCCGCTACCAACAGCTTCTTCAAAGACATCTCTCCCTGCTTGAAAATCTGCTCTTACGCTACGCTGTTTTGCAGCCCATGTCGGCATCGAAAATGTTTATAACTATCGCAAATTCGATTGACGTTTCTTATGCTTAAGACATGAGCACGAACAATACTCGCAGCGTCTTCGAAGCTACCGCCGCCACCTATGATCACGACCGGATGAAGCTGATCCCGGGCTATGAGCGTTTTTATGCCGCCGCGCTGGCGCTGGTTCCTGGCGAGGCGCTCACGATTGTCGATCTCGGCGCAGGCTCCGGGCTCTTCTCCGCCATGCTGTACGCGGCGTTCCCGAACGCAGAGCTTTACCTCGTGGATTTTTCGACGAACATGCTGGAACTGGCGAAGAAGCGGCTGGGTGAGTCGCCGCGTGTGCACTATGTGCTCGCGGATTACAGCACCGAGGCCCTGCCCACGGATGCGGACGCTATTGTTTCGGCTCTCTCCATCCATCATCTGGAGGACGACGCAAAGCAGGCGTTGCTGCCTCGTATTCTCGCGGCGCTGCGCCCTGGGGGAGTTTTTGTGAACGCCGACCACATCGCCGGGCCCACGCCTGAGGCTGAAGAGATCTATCAGCAGCGGTGGCTAGCCGCGATTCGCGAGGACGGGGCGACCGAGCAGCAGATCAGCGACTCGCTCTTCCGCCAACAGGAGGACCGACGTTCGCCGGTGGCTGAGCAGCTTGGCTGGATCGCGGCAGCGGGCTTTGCGGACGTCGATTGCTGGCATAAGGACAACTCGTTTGCGGTAATGACCGGAATTCGCCCCTAACGGCCAGATTCTTTAGGGCCAGATTGAGGTCAGGAAATGCCCTCTGGCCCAAAGAATCCTCATAGCGGCGAAAGCGTCTTATCCTTATAAGCAGAGCAGAGAGGACGCCCACCGCATGAAACTGACACGCTATACCCGCTTCAATGGTGACCTGTCCACGAGCTTCGACCTCGAGGACCTCATGCAGTCGCTCTCCGACTTCCTGCTCGACTCCGGTTTTCAGGACCCGTTTTCTCCGTTTGCCAATGATGGCGAACAGACGATGGAGAACCTGCGGGATGCGATCAAGCAACAGTTGGACTCCGGCGAGCTGCTCGACGAAGACTCCCAGGACCAGTACGACCAGTTGCCGGACGAAGGCAAGGACGAACTCGTCGACAAGATTATTCAGCGCATGAAGGATGAGGCGTACCTCTCCGCTGAAGACCCCAGCGATGCGCAAGGCAAGGGCGAAACCGGTGAGGGTGAATCCTCAAAGTTCGAAGTGACGGACAAGGGGATGGACTTCCTCGGCTATAAGGCACTGCGAGAGTTGCTGGGCCCGCTGGGCAAAGCTTCGGCTGGACGCCACTCCACGCTTTACGAGGCTGCCGGTGTGGAGACCAACGGTTCGTCCAAGCCGTATGACTTTGGCGACTCGTTGAACCTCGACATTACGTCGACGCTGAACAGCGTGTTTGCGCGCGAAGGGATGCCCGCAGACGGCAAGCTGAACCTGGAGTACAGCGATCTCCACGTCCACCAGTCGGACTTCTACTCAAGCTGTGCGACGGTTGTGCTGCTGGACTGCTCGCACTCGATGATTCTGTACGGCGAAGACCGCTTTACGCCTGCCAAGCGCGTGGCGATGGCTCTGTCACACCTGATTCGCACGCAATATCCAGGCGACTCGATTGACCTGGTGCTCTTCCATGACTCGGCTGAGCATATTCCGATTCAGGAGCTTCCGCGCGTGAAGGTGGGGCCACACTACACAAACACCCGCGAGGGTCTGCGTGTGGCGCAGCGAATTCTGAAGCGCTCGTCGAAGGACATGAAGCAGATTGTGATGATTACCGACGGCAAGCCGTCGGCGCTGACGCTCGATGATGGTCGCATCTACAAGAATGCATTTGGGTTGGACCCGATCGTGATCGCCGAGACGCTTGAAGAAGTGAACCGCTGCAAACGGGCAAACATCATGATCAACACGTTCATGCTGACGGATGATTATCCGCTGGTGCAGTTCGTGCGGCAGGTTTCGGCGATGTGCAAGGGCAAAGCCTACTTCACGACTCCACAGACGCTGGGCAATTACCTGCTGATGGATTTCATGAGCCGCCGAGCGAAGCATATCAACTAGTCCGCCAGCCACGTTGGAACAGATATTGGAAGCACGATCAAAGTAAATCCAGCTTCATCGTAAAGCGATATTTATTTCCTTGCTAATCATGTACTTGAGCGTCATTCCTTGCATCAATATCAGGTAGCATAAGCGTTTCAACCAGTCTTTATTGCTGTTACTGTGGCGCGCGGTGTCTTCATGCAGGGGCTGCACGTATTGCTTCTGAAGCCATCCGCACAAATTCCCGGAGGCTCTTGATGTATCTCTCTGCAACACGCACTTTACGCTCTCTCTCCGCTCTTGGCTTATGTTCGCTCGCCGTCGCTTTGACGGGCTGTGGCATGGGCATGTCCTCGGTGGCAACTCCTAACTCCCTGAGCAACCTGGGTGGCATTGTGCATGGCGGACCGCAAGGCGACGCAGGCGCTACAGTAACCCTCTACGCAACGACCACGGCTGCTTACGCAACCGGCGGTACAGTGCTGGCAACGACGACGACCGACCAGTTCGGCTTCTTCAATTTCGGATCTTCAGCCGCGGTTTGCCCCACAGGCCAGCAGGCGTACATTACCGTACAGGGCGGCAACCCTGGTTTAGCCCAGTCCGCGTCGAACCCCAATATTCTTTTGATGGCCGCGCTGGGAGACTGCTCGGGTATCTCCACGAGCACCAGCATTTACATCAATGAGTTGACCACCGTGGCAGCCGGCTATGCTCTCAGCAACTTCATGAGCATTGGCAGCGATGGCACGGTTTACGTCTCGGCTCCGTCGACCAACAATGCGGCAACAGGCAACTGCACCGTGAACTCGACCACAGGTGAGTCCACCTGCACGGCAGCCGGTTTGCGCCACGCCTTCCTGAACGCGCTGAATCTGGTGAACGCGGTTTCGGCGGACGGCTCCAGCACACCCACGGGCACCGCGTACACCACTGTTCCCGGCAATACCTCGTCCACGGTTCCGACGCTGCTGATCAATACGCTGGGCAATGTTCTGATGTCCTGCGTAAACTCTGCTGGTGGCACGGCAGGCGACACGTCACCCTGCGGTCTTCTGTTTACGGCAACGACGCCTCCCTCCACCTCGACGACAGCACCGGTAACGCCGAGCAACACTCTTCAGGCTGTTCTCAACCTGGCGAAGTACCCGACGCTGACGCCCGCAAACGTATCTGCGGTTTTCGATCGCCAGAGCGGTTTCGTGTTCTACACGCCGAACCTGGCAGCAGCGCCGTCTGACTACTCGCTCGCAATTGCGTATGCAGGTCCGGTCAGCGGAACGAACTACCAGTACGGCTTCTACACCGTGACGGACATCAACGACACAACGTACACCATCACCCAGGCAGCAAGCAGCGGAGCTGGTCACACGCATGTGGACGCGATGAGCCCCTACGGTGGCGCCAGCTATGAGGGCGCAGTGATTTCAGCCGCTGCCTGTGCTGCGGCTTCTCCCTGCGAAGCAGGTGTGGACACTGTGGGCAATATCTGGCTGGCAAACACCTCCGGCTCCAACAGCAATGTGTATCAGATCAACGCTGCAGATGGTTCCGTTGTAAGCACCATTCCGCTGTCGACCGCAGCAAACTCGGCAGCCGTGGACAAGTACAACAATGTCTATGCAACGTCTGCACTGGTAACCGGCAGCAACGTCTTCGAAAAGTCGCCCACGGGTACTACCTTTACCGCGGTGGCTTCGGAAACGCAAGCTACGCCGGAGTACATTACCGTTGCCGCAGACGGCAGCGTCTGGAACTCCAACTACAACACCTCCAATGTGCAGGCTTCTTACCTTCAGAACACCTCCACATCGTCAACCCCGGCCCTGTCTGCACCTGTTCTGGCAACGGGCGGCGCAACCAGTTCGGCTTACGGCATCTCCTTTGATGCCTCGGGCAATGCTTGGCTCAATGGCTTGACCACTCTGTACACCATTGCTCCCAGTGCGACCTCGGCTTCGGCCACCTACACCATCAGCGGCCCCGGCGGTGCGGGATCTGGCGTAACCAAGACCTCGACCGGTTCTCGCTTCCATGCCCAGGATGGAGATGGCGATATCTTCCTCCCGGACAACGGCCAGAACGTTGTTTACCAGTACTTCCCGGGAACCCATAACTTCGTCTACATGGTTCCCTGCACTGGCAACTCGGGTACGGCCTGCATCACGACCGGTCAGCGCGTGGCAGCATCGCGCAACGCTGAAGTCGACGCAACCGGCAGCCTGTGGATCTCCAATCCCAGCGCTACTCTCGCAAATGGCAACATCGTTCAAATCATCGGCACCGCTGCTCCTGCCTGGGGACAGCGTTCCTACCAGAAGATTGGTTCGCGTCCGTAAGCGAATCTCTCCGACCA
This sequence comes from Acidobacteriaceae bacterium, assembly GCA_028283655.1. NCBI lineage: Bacteria > Pseudomonadati > Acidobacteriota > Terriglobia > Terriglobales > Acidobacteriaceae > Acidobacteriaceae bacterium. The sequence goes on from JAPWKE010000003.1 coordinate 2,482,920, forward strand.
ACACAAAACGCCCTGCTTCGGCAGGGCGTTTTGCTTTTGCAGAACTCGTATCTCTGCTCGCACTGCCTTATGAGCGCTCCCGCCACAGCCGATACATGCACCATGCGGCGAGAGTGCAGTTGTCCATCACACGGCCGTCGAGCATCATCGCTTCAAAGTCACTCACAGCGACGCGGTGTACGGTCATGTCGAACTCTTCTACATCGCGGTCAGTATCGCCAGCGACGAGCCCCTCCGCGAGATAGACCGAGTGCAGTTGTCGCATCGCACCGTAGGCGATCCAGTTGTCGCCAAGGTGCGTCATCGTCTCGGCCGACATGCCAGTCTCTTCGCGAAGCTCTCCGCGCGCTAGTTCTTCGGGCACGATATCGTCGCTCTCCCAACCGCCCTGGGGCAGTTCATAGAACGACTCGCCCACGGTGTAGCGGTACTGCCGCACAAGCCAGACAAAATTGCCTGCATCGGTGTGCTCGATCGGCACAACGATGCAGGCGTGGTGTTTGTCCATCACTCCATAGATTCCGCGCGTTCCATCTGGCCGTTCGATGATGTCTTCGCGCATCGAACACCATGCGTTGCGATAGACCTCGCGGCTACTGATCGTCTTGATCATCTGCACCTCCTGCGAGGACAGTATCTCAAGCCGGGCGCGGTTCGACCTCACGATTCTCCACATCTTCCGCAGAGGACTCGAGCACGATCAGTGTCATCGGCGGCAGTGTCAGGCTATTGCTCTTCGGGGCAAGCTCGGCTCGTGACGACAGGCAGAGTTGCTCGCCTTTGAGAAGGTCGATCGACCACTCCGTTGTGCCAAGGTTCGCCATGATGCGTACAGCATCACGCTGCATCGTGAGGAGCCTGCGAGCATCGTCAGAAGAAACGCGCAGGTGGTGCATGTTGCCATCGTTCAGGCAGACCGAGTTCCGACGCATCCTGATCAGCGACTTCACCCAGGACAACATCTCTGCGTGCTTGTCCTTATCGATCTCGCTCCAGATCAGCTTGGAGTCGTTGAAGGTCTTCATGTCCTCAGGGTTGGGAACATCGTCGCCGAAGCCAAAGGCTGCAAAGTCATTCTTGCGGCCTTCGGAGACGGCGCGGCGCATATCCTCATCATCATGGTCTGCGAAGTAGAGGAAGGGTGAGCTTGCAGCCCACTCCTGCCCCATGAAGAGCATGGGGACATACGGAGCCATGAGCGTAATACCGACGGCAACCTTGGCTGCGTCCATGCCGCAGAGGTGCTCAATTCGCTCGCCGAAAGCGCGATTGCCGATCTGGTCGTGGTTCTGGTCGAAGTGAACAAAGTGATGCGCGCTGAGTGCTTCAACAGGCCGACCGTGCCGACGCATTCGATAGCCGGAGTATTGGCCATCGTAGACGAACGCGTGCTTCAGTGCCTTGTGAAGATCGGCCATCGAGCCGAAGTCCGCGTAGTAGCCCGCTTCCTTGGGGTTGGTATACAGCAGCGTGAAGAGCGAGTGATGGAAGTCATCACTCCACTGCGAATCCATGCCGTAACCCTGTGCTTCCCTGGGGCGAACGACGCGCGGATCGTTGAGATCGCTTTCGGCGATGAGATAAAACTCGCGGCCGAGCGTGGCCCCCAGGCGCTCGACTTCGACAGAAAGCTGCTCCATGAAGTGAACGGCAGAAAGATCAATGAACGCGTGTACGGCGTCGAAACGCAGGCCGTCGATGTGGTAATCCTTCAGCCACATCAGAGCGTTGTCACAGAAGAAGCGACGCACTTCATCGGAGCCGCCTTCGTCCAAATTGACCGCGTCTCCCCAAGGAGTCTTGTGGCTGTTTGTCAGGTAGGGACCAAACTTGTTGGTGTAGTTCCCTACCGGGCCGAAGTGGTTGTAGACCACATCAAGGATGACGCTCAGCCCCTTAGCGTGGGCCGCATCCACAAAGCGCTTGAGACCATCGGGGCCACCGTAGGCCTCATGTGTGGCGAAGAGAGCGACACCGTCGTATCCCCAGCCGCGATCGCCTGCGAAGCCTGCAACGGGCAAGAGTTCTAGATGCGTAACGCCGAGTTCTGCGAGGTAGTCCAGACGCTGGATAGCGGAGTCGAATGTGCCCTCCTCGCTGAAGGTGCCGACGTGCATCTCGTAGATGATGGCGCCGGACTTAGGAGAGCCGCGCCAGAGCTGATCGTGCCACTCGAACCTGCTGTGGTCGTAGAGCTCCGAGGGGCCGTGAACGCCCTGCGGCTGGCGCAACGAACGCGGGTCAGGGTACGGCGTGGTGTCATCGTCGACGAGGTACGCATAGAGATCGCCGCACTCGCAGTTGGCTTCCAGGTTCCACCAGCCACGCCGATTGGGGCCGGTCATGGGCATCGCTTTCTCGCCCATCTTCAACTGCATCTTCGTTGCTCTGGGAGCCCACACTCCGAACTTATGCATTCACGTTCTCCTTCGGTTGTGCACGCTACGCGCGCGTCAGCAAGGCCAGCGGGAACTCAGCCAGCAAACTCTTCATCGGGACAGCGCCGCCGTTCCACGTTTCGCCCGTGAGACGGTTCAGCCACTTCCCTCCAGGCAATATGAGCGAGCTCTCACCCCAGTCGGCAGCGAGACGCAGAGAGCATCGCGGCATTACGGAGACCACTTGGCCAGCACGGCAGAATGCAAGCACATGCTCTGCCTTCACACCCTTCGCGCGTAAAGGAACATAGTCACCCTGCTCACCGAACCACTCCGGACGCTCGCGGCGCAATGTGAGTGCGTGATGCAGCACCCACAACTTGGGCAAACCCTCGTCCATACGCGCCATCACGTCAGCCGCACTAAGGGAGCTCAATTCTGCTAACAGTTGTGCGCGTTGTTGATAGTCCACCGGGCGACGGTTGTCAGGATCCACCAGCGAAAGGTCCCAAAGCTCGCCGCCCTGGTAAAGATCAGGCACGCCAGGCACAGTACACTTCGCCAGCGTTTGAGCTAGTGAGTTGATGCGGCCGGGCAGGAGAACCACATTCACAAAACTTTCGAGAGAGTGAACGAAGACTTCGTCAGCGAGCAAGGCATCGATGTACTCGGAGACCGATTTCTCGTACTCGACGTTGTTGTTTACCCATGTTGTACGAGCCTTGGCTTCGCGCATCGCCTTCTGCATATAGTTGCGCAGGCGCTCGGAGTCGATGGGCCATGCGCCTACGAGGGTCTGGAAGAGAAACCACTCGGTTCCACCATCGACTTCGGCACCCCGGTACTTCGAGCCGATAGAACGCCAGGATTTCACGGCATCGGCAAACGCATCGGGGATTTCGGAGAGCACCATCAGACGCGCACGTACATCGTCACTGCGCTTGGTGTCGTGCGTTCCCAGCGTAGTCATCGTCGTTGGGAAGGTGCGCTGCATCTCGAGTTGATAGCCGTGAAACTCGTCGAGTGAGAAGCCCGTGCAGTCCGGGTCTCCGCCGACTTCGTTCATCGCGGTGAGGCGGTTGGAGCAGTAGAAGGTCGTGTCCTCCACACCCTTTGCCATGACGGGGCTGGTGAACTGCTGGAAGCGATAGACGAACTCTGTTTCGTTCTTGCCCGTGACCTCCAGCGTGAGAACAGCCTGCATGAAGTCGAAGAGCGAAGGATCAATGTCGAGCCGATTATCCTTCGCGCATTGCACGGCCTTCGTGATGCGGTCGCGATCTTCATCGCAGATCTCGTTGCGCTCCGGCACAACGTAGGTGCGATAGATGGAGAAGCAGGCGGCAACTTCGCGCACTGCTCGGCGGCACTCTGCGCGGGTGAAATCACGATACTCGCGGTTCGATTCGCAGATGTGAACGAAGAGGTTTGCGAGTCGGTTGACATCGCTGCCCAGAGCCTCCTGCGTAACGGCAAGCTTCTTATCGTGCGCCATCGTGGGGAACGGCACGTTATCGCCAGTGAACGCGGCATAGTGGCCACCGAGCTCTTTGAGACCCTGGCTGTCGAGCAACGTTCCCATGATGACATTGAGGAAGTCGTAACCGCTGGTGCCCTGAATGGGCCACTCCGCGCGAAGCCACTCACCGGGTTCAAGAATTTTTTCGCCGATGATCCAGGCGTCCGGAGGCAAAGCTGCGCAAGCGCTGGAAGTAGCTCAATGGATCGCGAAGGCCATCGGGATGATCGATGCGGACACCGTCGAGCGTGCCAGACTTCAGCCATTTCACGATGAGCGCATGGGTTTCATCAAAGACGTGGTCGCGCTCCACGCGCAGACCGATCAAGGTGTTGACGTCGAAGAAGCGACGATAACCGAGCTGCTGATCTGCAGCCTTCCAGTATGAGAGGCGATAGTTCTGCGCCGATAAGAACGTGTCGAGGTCATCGACGTTGGCGTTGAACTCCTTCACCGTGCGATCGATGGCGTGGCACGCTGCATCCTCTTCCGCGCAGAGGCGTTCCAGCAGCTTCAACAACACATTGCGATCACGATGCCGCGCAAGGATCAAGCGGCGGTCCCAGAACTCAGCCTGCGGAAGGCGCGCGAAGCTTGCGGCGAGAAAGCTGAGTGTGTCGCTCTTTGCGTAGTCCGCTGCACGAGAGAGAAGAGGCGCGAGCGTTTGTGGTGCAACGGGGAGCGCCTGACTGGAGGCTTCTACCGTGAAGTTCGCCCCGTTGCGAACAATTTTGACGCCGCCATCACGCAGCACACGACCGTACTGATCACCGAGGATCGGCACGAGCACCTTGTCGCGAAGTCTCTCTTCAGAAGAGTTCCAATCGATGTCGAAGAAGCTTGCGTAACGGCTGTTTGTTCCGTTCTCCAACACGTCCCACCAGTAGCGGTTCTGCTCAGCGAGACTCATGTGGTTCGGAACGATATCGAGAATCTGACCAAGGTCCAGATCGGCAAGCTTCTTACAGAAACGTTCGTGGCCTTGCTCTCCACCAACCTCTTCATTGATACGGCGATGATCGACTACGTCATAGCCATGCATGGAGCCGGGCGCGGCTTGAAGATAGGGCGACGCATAGACGTGCGAAACACCCAGAGCCTTCAGGTAATCAGCGATCGCAGAAGCATCGTCGAAGGTAAATTCTTTGTGGAACTGCAAACGATATGTAGATGCAGGGACGCGCGGCAAATCTCTCTCCTATAGGGCTGTTACGGCCACACAGAAGCGCGGCGCTCTCTTTCGGGGAGCTGCAATGGCAGCGGGTCTATTGGGTTAGAGTCCTCAGTGGTGGGTTGAGGTTGCCTCGCGACTACTTCAGGACACCTTCCCTGACCATGCGCGGAGCCCACTTCCCAGACAATGTAAAGGCTGCGTGTACGAGTGCGATGTGCGACAACGCTTGCGGGAAGTTCCCCAGCATACGCTTGGCGCGCGGATCGTACTCTTCCGACAAAAGGCCTAAATCATTGCACAAGGCTAACAAACGCTCGAAGAGCGGTCGAGCCTTCTCGCTTTCCCCGATAAGGCAAAGGCCTGTGACGAGCCAGAAACTGCAGGCCAGAAACGTGCCTTCGCTTCCGCTCAAACCGTCGGGCGAGCGGCTTGTGTCATACCGTTCCACAAGGCCATCGCGCATGAGTGTGTTCTCTACAGCGTGCACAGTGCCGATGATGCGGGGATCATCGAGAGGAAGGAAGCGAATGAAGGCGAGACGCAGCAGCGATGCATCGATGGTGTCGCCATCGTAGGTTTGCGTGAAACTGTTGAGCCTCTTGTTGAAGCCGCGTTCGCAAATTTCTTTATGCAGCATGTCGCGGTTCTTGCGCCAGCGTTTTACATCGCCCTTACCGTCGTAACGCTCGTGATGCTCGATAGCGAGATCCAGCGCGAGCCATGCCATCGCCTTTGAATGCACGAAGTGCTGACGTCCGCTGCGAACTTCCCAGATGCCTTCGTCGGGCTGATCCCACACCTTGCAGACACGATCGACGATGGAGGCCATGACGTCATTGGACGGCGTGCGAAGATCATCGACAGCATCTGGCAGACGACTCATCGCGAGGACCACTTCGCCAAAGACGTCGAGTTGGAACTGCCCGGAGGCAGCGTTGCCAACACGGACGGGCGAGGAGTTTTCATAGCCCGGCAACCAGCTTAGAGAGGTCTCCTCCAGACGGCGCTCGCCATGAATGCTGTAGAGCACCTGCAACTGTTCCGGTGAGCCGGCCACAGCGCGTAGCAACCATTTGCGCCAGCTCATGGCCTCTTCCGTAAAGCCTGCGTTCAGCAGCGTGAGCAAGGTGAAGGCAGTATCGCGAAGCCAGCAGTAGCGGTAGTCCCAGTTGCGTCCCCCGCCGATTTGCTCAGGGAGACTCGTTGTTACGGCGGCTACCATGCCGCCAGTCGGCTCATAGGTCAGCGACTTCAGCGTGACAAGACTTCGCTCAACCTGCTCGCGATAGATCCCCTCGTACTTGAGCGGAGCTATCCATTTCTCCCAGAAATTCTTCGTGTCCTGAAGTTCTTTGTCGATGTGTATTGCCGGGGGCAATTCATCGGTCGAAGGGGCATAGGTCATGGCGAAGCAGACACGATCACCTTCGCGAACCGTGAACTCGCTGACCGTGGCCATCGTGTCATCATCGCCACGCAATGTGGCGGTCACGCCTCTGTCGCAGACGGCGCGGAGCACCACCATGTTTGGTCCGGCGACGGCGCGGAGCTCATGGTTATGCATGGTGACCCACGGCACGGTGAGGCCGTAGTCGAAGCGGATCTTGAGGTCCATCCGCATCTTCACCTTGCCGCGCACGCCGGTAACGATACGGATGATGTCGGAGTACTTCCCGCGCGGCGGCATAAAGTCTGTGACACAGACCTCTCCATCCTTTGTGCGGAAGGTCGATTCGAGGATGTTGGTGCAAGGGACGTATCGACGGGAGGCTACTACTGGCTCGTTTTCACCGCAGAGCGGATAGACCTTCCAGAAACCGTTGTCAGCGGTGCCGAGTAGTGAGGCGAAGCAGGCGGGTGAAGAAAATGTAGGCCAGCAGAGCCAATCGATGGAGCCTTGCTTGCTGACGAGGGCCGCGGTTTGCAGGTCCCCGATGATGGCGTAATCTTCAATGCGTGCGCCGTGCAGATGCGGTGCGTCCTGGGTGTGTTTGCGACCGAAACCGAACAAGTTGCCTCCATCCTGCTTTTCTCTAACCTGTTCAGCTGCAGGTGGCATACAGGTGTACGTTAATCGCTTGATTGCGAGCTGCTGTTAGTTTGGATGCAACCGAGAGGCCTGCGTTTGTGCGCTGAGTTGCATCTCACCTAAAGAAAGATCTACTGGAAAAGGATTTGAGGATGAAACCGACCGAAGGCCGCCGCCGCGTAGTGATTGAAGAAGTGCAACCGAGTGTAGATGCTGGACGATATCCGGTAAAGCGTGTTCTCGGCGACGTGGTAAAGGTCCGTTGCGCCGCTTTTTCCGATGGTCATGATCATGTGGCCGCCAGGATTCTGTACAAGCCTGTGAATGAACGCAAGTGGCGGTCGGCTCCGCTGACGTCTCTGCCCAACGATTACTGGGAGGGCGAGTTCCCCGTCGATGCAATAGGCGCGTGGAGCTTCACGATTGAGGCCTGGGTCGACCACGTGGACACATGGGTGAGCGATCTCGAGAAGCGGTTGGCAGCGCAGGGAGCAGGTGGGCAGGATATCCCGCTGGCGTTGCGTATTGGTGCGAACCACATTGAAGCTGCCGGCTCGCGGGCCAAAGGCGCAGATGCGAAGAAGCTAAAGATGACGGCGAAGCAGTTGGAAGCGCTGGCCGAGTCGAACCTGCCCTTCTACGAGTCGCCGATGAAGGCAGAGATCGTGGAGCTCGCAGCGAAATATCCAGACCTCAGCTATTCGACGAAGTATGACGAGGAGCTACCGGTGTGGGTGGATCGTGAACGTGCACGCTTCTCCGCCTGGTATGAGCTGTTCCCGCGCTCGTGCTCGCCTATCGAAGGACGTCATGGAACGCTGAAGGATGTGGAAGAGCGTCTGCCTGAGATTGCGGCGATGGGCTTCGACATCGTGTACATGCCGCCGATCCACCCTATCGGCGTGCAGTATCGCAAAGGCAAGAATAACTCCGTGACAGCAGAGCCGGGTGAGGTAGGGAGCCCATGGGCGGTGGGCTCGAAGGAAGGCGGCCACACGGCGATTCTGCCGGAGCTAGGCACGCTGAGCGACTTTGCCGACCTGGTAAACGCAGCGCAGATGCAGGGCATGGAGCTTGCGCTCGATATCGCGTTTCAATGTGCGCCGGATCATCCGTGGGTGACGGAGCATCCTGAGTGGTTCATTCTGCGGCCTGATGGAACGATTCAATATGCGGAGAACCCGCCGAAGAAGTATCAGGACATCTACCCGCTGAACTTCGAGTCGAAGGACTGGAAGGGCTTGTGGGATGCGCTTTACGGCGTCTTCAAGTTCTGGATCGAGCGCGGTGTGAAGGTCTTCCGCGTGGACAACCCACACACCAAGGCGTTGCCGTTCTGGGAGTGGTGCATCGCAGAGGTTCATGCCAAGCACCCGGAGGTACTCTTCCTCGCCGAAGCGTTTACACGGCCGCACGTGATGTATTCGCTGGCGAAGGCCGGTTACACGCAGGGGTACACCTACTTCACATGGCGCAACACGAAGACAGATCTGGCGGAGTACTTCACTGAGATTTGCAACGAGCCCGTGCGTGACTTCTTCCGCCCCAACGTGTGGCCGAACACGCCGGACATTCTGCATGAGCAGTTGCAGACAGGCGGGCGTGCGATGTTCCAGTTGCGCGCCGTGCTGGCGGCTACGTTGTCGGCAAACTGGGGAATTTACGGCCCGGCGTATGAGCTTTGCGAAGGGCACCCGGCAAAGCCTTCTGCAGGTAAGACCAGCAGCGAAGAGTACCTGGATAGCGAAAAGTATCAACTGCGGTCGTGGGATCGCGCGTCTTCGATCTCGATCGCTCCGCTGATTCGCAGGTTGAACAAGATTCGTCACGCTCATGCTTCGCTGCAAAAGAATGAGAACCTTGTCTTCCACGCCAACCCGAACGAACAGATTCTGGCGTATTCGAAGTCAAACGGCACGGACACGATTCTGACCGTGGTCAACCTCGACAGCTTCAACGAACAGAACACGATGATTGAACTGGATCTTGACGCACTTGGGCTGCAGGCGCAGGAGAGCTTCGAAGTGGAAGATCTGCTGACAGGGGCTCGCTATACATGGCACGGAGAACGCAACTACGTGGCGCTACGGCCATGGGAAGCGGTGGCGCACGTCTTCAGGATTGTGCGATGATTTTTCGTTCCTGTGCAGTGATCGTGCTTTTAGGGATCGGCCTAAGGCCTCTAAAAGCACAAGATACTGCTCCCGTGCACGATTTCGTGGATGGAATCTATGCATGGGATTCGAACGACCAAGCAGACGATCCTCTTCCAGACGAAAAGGTCTACACCCCAGCGCTTATTCACCTCTTTCATGACGATCAGCGACGAGCAGGCAAAGGAAACATCGGCAAGCTGGACTTCGACCCCCTTTGTTCCTGTCAGGATGCCGGTGGGCTGAAATATGCCTTGGGGCCGATATCAATGTCGGGGTTCACTACGTCGAAGGTGACAGTGCATCTTTCGGATTCGAATTTCAGTAGCAACATAACGTTATTTCTCAGGCGAACTCCAAAAGGCTGGCGGATCGACGACGTACAAACGAACAAGATCGCCAGCTTGCGCCAATTTCTTGGCAAAGAATAGCCATCATTGCGGATATTTTTCGCATCCAAACAGGCGAGTCCAGCACGGAGAGGCACCCTTTGATCGTCAAGAAACCCTGCAGCGCCAGCGATCCCCTTTGGTACAAAGACGCGATCATCTATGAGATTCACGTTCGTGCGTTTGCAGACTCGAATGGCGATGGTATCGGTGACTTTCAGGGGCTGCTGGGCAAGCTGGACTACCTGCAGGAGCTAGGCGTTACCTGTCTCTGGATTCTTCCGTTCTTCCCTTCGCCTCTGCGTGATGATGGCTACGATATCGCCAACTATGTTTCGGTGAATCCGAGCTATGGCACGATCGAAGACTTTCAGCAGTTCCTGAACGAGGCCCACGCACGCGGGATGCAGGTGATGATTGAGCTTGTGATCAATCACACGTCGGATCAACACCCGTGGTTTCAAGCAGCACGGCTCGCGCCAAAGGATTCGCCCGAACGTGAGATGTATGTGTGGAGCGATACGGACAAGCTCTACGACGGTGTTCGCATCATCTTCACAGACACGGAGAAGTCCAACTGGACTTGGGATGAAGTAGCCGGGCAGTACTACTGGCACCGCTTCTTCTCGCACCAGCCCGATCTGAACTTTGACAACCCACGCGTGATGGACGAAGTGTTGAAGGCGATGCGCTTCTGGCTGGACATGGGCGTGGATGGTCTGCGGCTGGACGCGATTCCCTACCTCGTAGAGCGCGATGGAACAAGCTGCGAGAACGTTCCTGAGACGCACGAGAAGATCAAAGAGATTCGCGCGGCGATCGATGCTGAGTATGAGAATCGTCTCGTGCTGGCAGAAGCAAATATGTGGCCCGCGGATGTGCGGCCTTACTTTGGCGATGACGACGAGTGCAACATGGCGTTCCACTTTCCGCTGATGCCACGCATCTACATGGCGCTGCGGCAGGAAGATCGTCTGCCCATTACGGACATCATGGCGCAGACGCCGGACATTCCACCAAACTGCCAGTGGGGCTTGTTCCTGCGCAACCATGACGAGCTAACGCTCGAGATGGTGACCGACGACGAGCGAGATTACATGAACATGGCGTATGCGTCGGACCCTCGCATGCGCGTGAACGTAGGCATTCGCCGCCGGTTGGCGCCGCTGATGGACAATAACCGCCGTCGCATCGAGCTATTGAACTCGCTGCTGCTTTCGTTCCCCGGCACGCCCATCATGTACTACGGCGACGAGATCGGCATGGGCGACAACATTTACCTGGGTGACCGCAACGGCGTGCGAACGCCGATGCAGTGGAACAGTGATCGAAACGCGGGCTTCTCGAAGGCTGTGCCCGCGAAGCTGTACTTCCCGGTGATCATGGACCCGATCTGGGGCTACCAGGCGATCAACGTGGAGGCGCAGCAGAGCGATCCGTCATCGCTGCTGCACTGGACGCGCAACATGATTGCGCTGCGCAAGCTCTTCCAGGTCTTCGGGCGTGGGTCGCTGGAGTTTCTGCATCCGGAGAACCGTAAGGTACTGGCGTACGTCCGAGATTATGAAGCGAACGGCCACACCGAGACGGTGCTATGCGTCGCGAACCTTTCCCGTTTTGCTCAGCCGGTGCAGCTTGATCTGAGCAAATACGTTGGGCGACAGCCGGTGGAAATGCTCGGCTACGTGCCCTTCCCTGAGATCGACAACACGCCGTACGCGCTGACGCTGGCTCCCTACAGCTTCTTCTGGCTGGAGTTGCAGCCAGCGGCACCGAAGCCGGAAGCGCCCGTGGTGGACGCCTCGCGGCACAGTGCAGAAGAGCGACTGGGTGCGCTGGCGAAGGCACAGCGAGCGGAGTTCTTCTCGCTGGATCGCTTGATGGAAGAGTCCGCGCAGGAGCTGGTTGGAAGACTGTTGCCGGGGTACCTGCCGCAGCAGCGCTGGTTCGGAGGCAAGTCGCGCAGCATCCGCTCGGCACAGATTCGTACAGCAACTCCCGTGCCGAATACGGCGGCGATCCTTGCCACCGTTGAGGTCGCGTATGAGACAGGCGATAGCGAGCTTTATCAACTGCCGCTCGCGCTGGCCGATGATGGTGAGGCTGAAGCCATTCGCGCGAACATTCCCAAGGCGATCATCGCGCAGCTTACGGAAGACGGTTCCCATCGCGTGCTCTATGACGCGAGCGCCAACGCGGCGTTCCGCGACTCGCTCCTGCGCATGATTCTGGAAAGCCCGGCTGGCAGCGCGGAAACAGCAGCGTCGCATGATGCAGGCACCAGCAACTCCGTGGCTCTGAGTGGAACGCGCTCGGCTTCGCTCGATGCGATGGCGCTGGCAAATGAGGTTTCTCGACTGGGTTCGGCGGAGCAGTCAAACACGTCGATCCTTTACGACGACAAGGCGATCCTGAAGCTCTTCCGCCGTCTGCGTACGGGAGAAAATCCTGACGTAGAGATCACACGCTTCCTGACGGATGTCGCGCACTTTGCGAACATCCCGGCGTATCTTGGCGATCTGCACTTGAACTCAGACGGCACGACCGTGGCGTTCCTGCAGCAGTTTGCGGCGAACGAAGGCGATGGCTGGCAGTGGACGCTGGATGAGTTGGCGCGGTTCTATGAGTCCGCCGCAAACAGCCCACACCCTGTGCAGCTTGGTTCGCCTGCTAACTTCGAACATCCGTCGGCGATTCCCGCAGAGGCGCATGAGCATGCAGGGCTCTACCTGGATGCGGCAGCGCTGCTGGGCAAACGTACAGCAGAGATGCACCTTGCTCTGGCAACGCCGACCGAAAACACGGCGTTCGCCGCCGAGGCGTTCGACGATGCCGCTCTTGCGGCAGAGCGCAAGCGCATTGCCGACGAAGCGACCGAGGCATTCACCGCACTCGAAGCCAAGGCTGCAGAGCTGACCGGAGAGGCCCGCGAAGCTGCGGACAAAATTCTGGCAGCACGTACCGCACTCACGGCACGCCTCGACAAGCTCACCGGCGATCCACGGCAGTTTGGCGAGCGTATTCGCATTCACGGTGACTTCCATCTTGGCCAGGTGCTACGTGCTCGCGAAGACTTCCTGGTCGTCGACTTCGAAGGCGAACCAGCTCGTTCGCTGGAAGAACGCCGCACCAAGCAGTCCCCGCTGAAGGACGTTGCGGGGATGCTGCGGTCGTTCAACTACGCGGCCCGCGCGGCGCTGGATCGCCACGCGCAACGGCGGCCGGAGCAGGCTGCAGCGCTGGCTCCGTGGGCGACGCTGTGGGAGAATTCAGTTTGCTCAGCGTACCTGCAGGCGTACAAAGAAAGCATTGCGGCGAGTCCGCAACTGCTGCCAGCGGCGGAAGCAGCGCAAACGCTTCTGCTCGCCTTATTGCTGGAAAAAGCGTCTTATGAATTGTTGTACGAGTTGAACAACCGGCCTTCGTGGCTGCCCATTCCCATCAACGGTCTGCTCGCTATTGCAAGCGAGCCTCAGTAACTTTGCCGGAGAGCCTCAACGACGCCTATGGCAGCAGCATCCATCTCGCCCGAAGTAACCACTCCCCCGGCACCTACCAGCGGCGGCATACTCATTTGCCTGCCTGCGATGCCGGTAGACCAGATCGACGTCGCCGTAGAGCATCTGCGGGAGGCCTTTGCAGGGCAGGCTGTCTCGTTCGCTGGCACGTCTGGCGCGGATAGCCTGCAGTACGTCACGCCGCGGCCGCAGCTTGGCTGGGTGCTCGGCGCTGGTGACTACGCTGCCGCCGCAGGCCTGTTGCAGCAGCAACAGCCTGACGTGGTGTTGCTGCTGGGAGCCGATGCAACGACTCTGCCCGCAAGCTCACTGCGAGCCCTGGTAGACATGGTGCGGACAGGCGTTGATCTTGCCCTGCCTCGCTACCCGCTGGGGCCACATGACGGACTGGTGAGCAGCGCCCTGCTTTATCCGCTGACGCGCACTCTGTTCACCACGGACATTCGTTTTCCTCTGCCGGTTGATGCTGCACTGTCTGCGCGAATGCTCTCGCGGCTGGCGGCGCTTGCGAATCGCGCGATCGGGCCAGCAGGCACGGAGTCGCTGATCTGGCCGGTCGCTGAAGCGTCTGTAGCAGGCTTCCAGGTGCGGCAGGTGGAGATGCCTGCGCGTACGTTGCCGCCGCCTGCTGACGGCGATTTGAACTCGCTGCTTGCTGCAGTGGCTGGCTCATTCTTCGCAGATGTCGAAGCCAAGGCGACCTACTGGCAGCGTGGTCGCGTGATGACCGCAGCCAGTGCAGCCACATCCGACCAAAGCTTTCCCTCGTTTGATACGGCAGAAACAGCGAGTATGCTTGAGGCGTTTCAGCTTGCGAGCAACAACCTGATGGAGCTTTGGGCGCTGGTGCTGCCGCCACAGACGCTGCTGGCGGTGAAGAAGCTTTCGCGCCTGCCCGCAGGTCAGTTCACCATGGACGCAAGCCTCTGGGCGCGCATTGTGTACGACTTTGCACTGGCGTTTCATGCACGCTCGCTCAACCGCGGACATTTGCTCGGCGCAATGACGCCGCTCTATCTAGCGTGGGCGGCAAGCTACATTCACGTGGTGGGCGATAGCAGCGAACGCGCTGCAAGACAGATTGAATCGATCGCGCAGGCCTTTGAGCGCGAAAAACCATACTTCGTTTCGCGCTGGCGCTGGCCGGACCGCTTCAACCCGTAGGCTTCGCGCGCGACGCTTCCGCGCATAGAAAGGACTTATCCCGATGGGACAGCAAATTCTGATCGCTCTCAGCCAGTCGATGCACCGCGCACTGGTCACGCTAGTGAACTTTCTGCCAGGTATCGTGGCATTCCTTGCAGCGGTACTGATCCTTGGATTGATCGGCGTCGTGCTCGCGGTAGTCATTCGCCGCGTATTGACGGTGCTGCGCTTCGACGAGCGCTTTGGCAGCCGCGCCCCCTCGGGCTGGACACCATCGGCCTCGCCTACGCTGATCGTCTCGCGCACAGCGATGTGGCTCTGCCTGTTTGTCGGCGTGCTGATCGGGCTGACCGCGTTCTCCGAGGCGTTCTCTGCCAACAGCAACGTCTCGCTACTGCTGCTGCCGTACTTCACGCACATTATCGGCGCAACGGTGATCCTCTTCTTCGGCGCACTGATTGCACGCTTCCTGGCACGCAGCGTGCTGGTGGGAGCGGTGAACGCGCAGTTGCAGTACGCCCGCTTTCTTTCGCTGGGCATCAAGTGGCTGGTGCTGGTGCTGGCAGCAGCGATGGCGATGGACCACATCGGCGTAGGTGGCTCGATCATCGACCTGGCGTTCGGCATCCTCTTCGGCGGCATCGTGCTGACGCTTTCGCTGGCGATTGGCCTGGGCTCGCGCGACATCGTCACGCGTTCGATTGAGAAGACGATGGAGCGTCCGGGAAATCCAAACCCAGGTACGGTTTCTCCGATCAATGAGGCTGATCCGACTCGCCCACGGCTGCGGCATTTCTAGCGCGCCTATAATGCACGTAGAGTAAGTTACGCATGCAACAACAAGACATCTACACACAACTGACCGCTATCTTTCACGATCTGTTCGACGACGACACGATCGTGCTTTCGCCGGGGCTCACTGCTGCCGACGTTCCCGACTGGGATTCCTTCAACCACATCAACCTGATCGTTGCGGTCGAAGCGCGCTTCGGCATCAAGTTTCAGACCGCTGAACTGGAAAGCCTGCAGACCGTCGGCCACCTCGTCGACCTCGTTCAGTCCAAGCTGGCGGCCAAAGGCCGCTAAGCTTCGCCTTTTCAGGCGCGGCGGTTTGCGCTATCCTCTTCCGATACCCCGAACAAACGAAGGTATTGGCCCATGGCAGCAGATATCACTGGCGGAATCGGCGCTTCACCCATTCGTAAGGAAGGCCGCGCCAAGGTTCTGGGCGCCGCTCGTTACATCGACGACATCAGCCTTCCTGGCATGTGGTACGGCGCTACGGTGCGCTCCACGATCGCTCGCGGAAAGATCCGCAACATCACCTTCGGCCCCGAAGTGCACTGGGACGAGTTCTGCATCGTTCGCGCGTCGGACATTCCAGGCGAGAACACCATCGTTCACCTGACGAAGGATCATCCCTGCCTCGCAGCGGAAGCGATTAATCATCCTGACGAACCGATTCTCTTGCTGGCCCACCCCAGCAAGACCGCGCTGCTGCATGCCGTGAAGGCTGTGCGCATCGAGTATGACGAACTGCCCGGCATCTTCACGCTGGAAGAGTCAGAGCAAGCGGTAGAGAACGGCGACGTAGACCGCATCATCTGGGATGGATCGAAGTGGGGCGCGACAGCGAACTGCTTCAAGACCTACACGATGTACTCGGGCGAAGGCACTGAAGTGGAAGCGGGACTCGCAGACGCCTTTGAGAAGGCTGACTTCATCGTCACCGGCGAGTACGCGACCGGCGCACAGGAACAGCTCTACATCGAAAATAATGGCGTGATCGCCGAGTGCGTCAAAGACGCGCGTGGCAACGTCGAAAGCGTCTTCGTACAAGGCTCGATGCAGTGCCCGTACTACCTCGTCCATGCGCTGACGCTGGTCTTCAATCTTCCCGAAGAAAAGTGCCGCGTACTGCAGGTAGAAACCGGCGGCGCGTTTGGCGGCAAAGAAGACTTCCCTTCCGTCATCGGCTCGCACGCTGCTCTGCTGGCGATGAAGTGCGGACATCCGGTGAAGCTGACGTACGACCGAGCCGAAGATATGGCCGCGACGACGAAGCGGCATCCTTCGCGCACACGTCTGCGCACGGCCGTGACCAAAGACGGCAAGCTGCTCGGCGCAGAGATTGAAGTGACCATTGACGGCGGCGCCTACTCCACACTTTCGCCGGTTGTGCTTTCGCGCGCGACGATTCACGCTCCTGGCCCGTACAAGTGGCCGTTTGTGCGCGTGAAGTCAAAGGCGATGGCAACGAATATTCCTCCTCATGGAGCGTTCCGCGGCTTCGGCGCGCCGCAGTCGTTGTTCGGCCTCGAGCGCCACATGGACAAGATTGCGAAGACGATCGGGCTGAGCCCGGAAGAGCTTCGCCGCCGCAACTTCCTCGCCACAGGCGACTGCACGGCAACGGGCCAACCGCTGGTGGAAGAGGTCGACATGCAGAAGCTGTTGACCCGCGCGCTGGATGAGGCCGGCTACCACGAGAAAATCGCCCGCTACGCCGAAGAGAACAAGACTTCGCCCGTGAAGCGTGGCGTAGGCTTTGCGACGTTCATGCACGGTACAGGCTTTACCGGCTCGGGCGAGCGACGCTTGAACTCGCTGGTACACCTTGACCTGCTGCCGGATGGCCGCCCGCAGATTCTTGTTTCCTCCACCGAGTTTGGTCAGGGTACGAACACAATTCTGTGCCAGGCGGCAGCGTCCGCGCTGAAGCTTCCCTATGAGCTCATCACGATCGCACAGCCGGATACAAGCGTTGTGCCGAACAGCGGTCCCACGGTGGCGAGCCGTACCGCGATGATCGTCGGCAAGCTGATACAGAGAGCCAGCGAACAGATGCTGCACACACTAAGCACCTTCGCCGGACTGCCCGAAGGCCACACGGCCAAGCAGTTCGAAGAGGCTGCACTGAAGTATCTCGGCGAGTTCAAATCACTGCGCGAAAGCGTGCGCTACGAGCCACCGACGAAGATTTACTGGGATGACGAACTCTATCGCGGCGACGCTTACCCAGGCTACGCTTGGGCGGTGTATGTGGCAGAGGTTGCCGTCGATACGCGCACCTACACCGCAACGTGCACGCGCTTCGATGCGCTGCAGGAAGTTGGTCGCGTGATGCATCCGGTGCTGGCCAAGGGACAGATTGAAGGCGGCGTGGCACAGGGTATCGGCTATGCGATCTACGAGAAGTGCGTATGGAAGGACGGTCACATGGCGAACAACCAGATGACCAACTACATTATGCCGACCTCGGCCGATCTGCCGCCAATTCATGTTCACTTCGAAGAGGTGCCATCGATCCACGGTCCGAACGGTGCCAAAGGCATTGGAGAACTGCCGATGGATGGCCCTGCTCCTGCGATTCTGAACGCGATTGAGAATGCAACAGGCGTCGGCTTCAACACGATCCCCCTGCTGCCGGAAGACATCTTCGAACGCTTCACCTCGCTTGGCCATCCGCACGGCGGCAGCGAAGAACTCGACCCCAACGTTGACCGCGACACACGCGTAGAAGAAGTGCTGGCATGAGCAAGACCACCCCAATCACGTTTACCCTGAACGGCGGTCAGCAGACCGTTGACGTTCCCCCGATGAAGCGCCTGCTCGACGTGCTGCGCGAAGACCTGCACCTCACCGGTACCAAGGAAGGCTGCGGCGAAGGCGAGTGCGGTGCCTGCGCGGTGCTCTTCAACGGCGAACTCGTCAATAGCTGCTTGATCCCTGCCCTGCAATCAAACGGAGCACGCCTGTGCACGATTGAAGGCGTCAGCACGGATGGCCGTCTGCACCCGATTCAGCAGTGTTTTCTGGAGAAGGGTGGCGCGCAGTGCGGCATCTGCACGCCCGGCATGATTCTCGCCACGCATCAGTTGCTGGACAAGTATCCAAACCCCTCGATGGCGCAGATTCAGGAAGGTCTGGGCGGCAATCTGTGCCGTTGCACGGGCTACATGCGCATCTTCGAAAGCGTGCAGGAAGCTGCTGCCCTCAACCCCCTGGCGGCCAAATAAACAATGCGCTCTGACGTTACGCTTTACGAACTGACTGCGCCGCCGACGTTGGCTGCGGTGCTCGATAAGCTGGCCGCTGAGCCGGGCAAGCATACGCCTATCGCTGGTGGCACGGAGTTGATGGTGGCGCTTGGCGTAGGCCGCCTGCAGGCGCAATCGCTGCTTTCGCTGCAGCACCTGACGGAGTTGCGCTTCATCCGTCAGGAAGGCGATGCGCTGGTGCTGGGGGCGAACACTACGTTCACCGACATTCGCAAGAACGCCCTGATCGCCGAGCACCTGCCGTTGCTCGCGCAGTCGGCTTCATGGACCGGAGCGATTGCCAACCAGAATCGTGGCACGCTCGGCGGCAACATTGTGAACGCGTCGCCCGCAGCGGACAATCCGCCGGTGCTACTGGTGTACGAAGCAACGATCACACTTGTCAGCGCAAAGGGTACACGCACGCTGCCCTACAGCGAGTTTCATCTCGGCTACAAGAAGACCGTGCTGCAGCCCGATGAGCTGGTACACAGCGTCACGATTCCTCTGGCGTACGACGAGCACCGGCAGTACATCCGCAAAGTAGGCACGCGAAATGCACTGGCGATCTCAAAGATCGCGCTCGCAGGTATTGCCAAACTCGACGGTGAGCGCATCGCTGAGATTCGTCTCGGAGCTGCTTCACTGACCGACCGGCCCGTACGTTGTGCGGCGGCAGAGGCTGCCTTAAACGGCGCTTCGCTGGCCGCAGAGGATCTCGAGGCCACGATCAAAGTAGCGCGTGCAGCCCTGGCGACAGAGGCCAAGCCGATCGACGACATTCGTTCGACAGCACGGTACCGCTCGGCAGTTGCGGAAAACCTGCTGGAAGAGTTTCTGCGCGAACTTGTGGACTAGCTGCGGCTTTCTGCTTCGAGCAACGTACGCGCTCGAAGCAGATCGTCTTCTGTATCGATATCCAACGCAAGATCTTCGTTCACCACGGCTGCGGCTTCGCGCAGGAGTGAGCGTGCCCCTTCGTCCCCCTGTAGCTGGGACAACGAGCCAAACGTTGCAGCAGGAAAGTAAGCAGGAACGCCGATACGCTTGGCGTACCTTGAACCCGTGATTTGATCGCGGACGCGGCTCAGGCTTTGCAGGTGGGCCGCCGTCAGCATCACCTGGTCGCACGTCATCAGGACCGCGCCTTCAACACCAGCAGCAGGCAAAGTACGCAAGCCTGCGTGGATTGACGTTGCCATCCCTTCTAAGGCTTTGCGATTGAGCACTACCAGCGCCCCCAGGGCCTGCAGCGGTGCGATCAAGTCGGCCTCGCGCACCACGGCGACGACAGGCTCAAGGCCTGCTTCCACGGCGATCCTAACCGCACGCTCGACGAGCATCTCCCCGTGAAGCTGGACGCGTTGCTTGTCCCGGCCTAAGCGTCGAGAGAAGCCTGCGGCAAGAAGGATGGCGGCAACGCTCACAGCGCACACTGCGTCTGCAGATAGCGCGACGCTCCACCTTTGGCAATCTGTTCGGAGACGACCTCGGCCGTCATGCGCCGGATACGAGGAAGCTTGCCGCTGAGGCTGGCCTGTATCTCGGCCACAGTGGCCAGAGCGATGGCTTCCGCGCCATCGCCACCAAGGTCGAGCCCCATGGGGGCGAAGACGTCTTCGCAGGCCCGCTCGATGGGCCAGCCCAGCATAGCTGCAGCCTCAGAAAGCAGCAACGCGCTGCGATGCCTTGCGCCAAGCAGTCCAAGATAGCGCGGAGAAGCGGGGAGCGCCTGACGCAGGAACTCGCGGTCCTGCTCATAGCTATGCGTCATGATGGCGACCGCATCTGCATCGTCGATGCAGAGCCCGGCAAGCGAAGCCTGCACAGTCATGGCCTCTGGAAAGCGCTCGCGCCGCGCCCACTGCGCGCGGCCATCGATCACGATCACTCGCCATCCCATGGCGGCTGCCGAAGCAACGAGGGGCTGGGCATCGTCGCCCGCGCCGAAAACGAAGAGACGCTGCGATGGGGCAAACACTTCGTCAAAAGAGTAGGCCGCATCATCGTGCAAGGTGCTTGCCGTGCTGTAGAGTACATCGCCACAGGCGTTCAGCACTGTACGCGCAAACACTCGACCGTCTTCCGGCAAGGTTGTACTGACACGGCGAAGCTCGCCGTGCAGTGAAGCCTCCATCGCAGCCATCAGAGCGGCGAACTCGGGCGTGTTTGCTGGTTCCAACAGAAGATCTACCGTGCCACCGCAGCCGAGGCCGTACGGAATATCCGCCGTGTCGTCGAAGAGCGTGGAGTAGCGATCCATGCAGGCACCGGAACGAACCTTCCACTGCGTCTTGCGAATGACTTCAGCTTCGAGACAACCACCTGAGATGGCCCCCGCATACTCGCCATCAGAAGCGATGAGCAGACGCGCACCGGTGCGCCGATAGCTTGAGCCTTCCACGCGCACAAGCGTGACCAGCGCCGCAGCGTTGCCGCGCTTCCACAACTCGACGAGTTTGCGCCGGTCAGGCATGGGTTGAACTCGAGGTTACGCCTTCTCGCTGAAGGTGTGAATGCCGCACTCGAGCTTCTTGCCACCCCAACGGCCTGAACGCGGGTCCGCGCCAGCTTCAGGAATCTTCGTGCAAGGCTCGCAGCCGATGGAGGTATAGCCCAGGTCATAGAGTGCCAGGCGAGGAATGCCGTTCGCCTGCGCGTACTCTTCCACGCGCGCCCAGTCCCAGTCAGCAAGGATGCTGACCTTCTTGAGCATCTTGCCCGTGGGCAGCTTATGGTCTTCGACCTTCTTCAGACCTGCACGGGTAGGCGACTGCTCACGGCGAAGGCCTGTGAACCACCACGCGAACGGCTCAAGTGAGCGCATCAGCGGTTCCACCTTGCGCATGTTGCAGCACTCAGTCGGCTGCACGATGTGCAGCAGACCGTACTTGCCTTCGAACTCCGCGAGCGGCAGCTTCGGCATAGCGTTGACGAGGTTCAGCCCCCAGTCGCGGACGAGTTGATCGCGGTACTCAATCAGCGCCGGGAAGTGGTAGCCCGTTTCGAGGAAGATGACAGGCACGTTCGGCAGTTGCTTGCGCAACAGGTGCAGCACGACCATGTCTTCCGTCTGGAAGCTGGAGGTGAAGCAGACCTCGCGGCCTTCGCTTGCGCGAACCACTTCGGCAACCAACTCTTCTGCGCTCAGCGCCTCAACGGCAACTGCATCGTCCAGCAAATTATTCTCTGCCACACTCGACATGGTGCATGCCCTCCCCTCGTTCGCGGTTAGCGAACGAACCGCTGCTGCGCGGCCTCTTCTGATTCGATGAGCGCATCGCCCGCAAGGTCGCGAAGCTTTGCGAGAGTCGTTTCATCCAGCGAACGCGATGTGATGGCGACAACGTTGGCAAGCTGTAGCGCACGAGCGACCGAAACGACAGAAGTGTCGTCGATCAGGGCATCGTCGATCACGACGGCCTGATGATGCTGCGCGTCCAACACTTCAGCCAAACGCTGCACCGCAACCGGTTCGCCACGAAGAGCCACAAAGGCGAAGCCCGATCCAGGCTGTTCGCTACGCTCTTCCGTAGCAGCCACGATCATCGCAGCGCCTACGGTTGCGTTCGTCACCGGGTCGATAAGGATCAGCGAGCCCATGCCGCGCGACTCGCGGTACGCGTCGAAGAAGAGCGGCAGGCTCGTCTCAAACTCAACCTCGGCGATGTCGTTCATCTGCAACTCGCGTGCATCAACATGCTCGGTGGAGTTGACATCGACGCGGTAACGGATCGCCCGCACCGTAGCACGCACGGTGCGCGTGGTGTGCTTGGCGAGATACGTCTTGCCCACGGAGAGCGGCGACTCATGCATCCAGACGAGCATGGCGCGGAACGCGGTGCTCGTCGCAGGAGCAGGCTGACCTTCAAGCACCAGCATTTCGCCGCGCGAGAGGTCGATCTCGTCTTCCAGCTCCAGCGTGACAGAGCGTGGGAACGATGCGGCCTTCAACTCGCCGTCGTAGGTCACGATGCTCTTGACGCGTGTGGTGCGTCCGCTGGGAAGAGCCTTCACTGTCTGGCCCGGCTTGACCTCGCCACGTTCAACGCGACCGGCAAAGCCACGGAACTCGGCGTTCGGGCGCACGACAAGCTGCACGGGGAAACGCATGGGTTCAGCCGCAGTCGTGTTGACATTTAGCGGCACGGTCTCGAGGTATTGCAGAAGCGTCGGGCCGGTATACCAGGGCATATTGGCGCTGGCATCAACGACGTTGTCGCCAGCAAGCGCGCTTACCGGAACAATGTCCATGCTCTCGATGCCGAGCTTCGAAGCAAGCGCGGTGAACTGCTCCTTCACCTGATTAAAGACGTCCTCGGAGTAGCCAACAAGGTCCATCTTGTTCACCGCCGCAACCACATGCGGGATGCGCAGCAGGCTTGCAATGTAGGTGTGCCGACGCGACTGTGGAAGCAGGCCGTCAGCCTTCGCAAAAGCGTTCGCGTCGATCAGCACGATGGCCACATCGGCGGTGGACGCGCCCGTGGCCATGTTGCGCGTGTACTGCTCGTGGCCCGGCGTATCCGCGATGATGAACTTGCGCTTCGAGGTAGAGAAGTAGCGATACGCCACGTCGATAGTTATGCCCTGCTCGCGCTCGGCCTTCAGACCGTCGGTGAGCAGCGAAAGGTCCACGCGGCCTTCGCCCGCACGATTGACGCGACTGGCGCGGATCGTGGCGAGTTGGTCTTCATAGACGCTCTTGGTGTCGTGCAGCAGACGGCCAATGAGCGTGGACTTGCCATCGTCAACAGAGCCAGCGGTGGTGAAGCGCAGCATCTCCTGATCAAGATGAGCGTCAAGGAAAGAGCGGAAGCGCTGTTCGTGCGCGGCGTCGGTAAGGTTCAAAGTCGTCGTTGCCATTTAGAAGTAGCCCTCCCGCTTCTTCAGCTCCATGGAGCCTTCTTCGTCGTGGTCGATAGCGCGGTTTTCGCGCTCGGAACGGCGGAAAGTGATGAGCTCTTCGATGATCTTGGGCAGCGTGTCTGCCGTGCTTTCAATTGCACCTGTGCAGGGCGAGCAGCCGAGAGAACGCATACGCACCATGCGCTTCTCCGTTTTCTCGTGCGGCAGCAAGCGAGTGGTGTGGTCCACGATCGTAACGGTGTTGCCACGAATGACGACGTCGCGCTCCTGCGCAAAGTACATCGGCACAATAGGAATCTGCTCCGCGTAGAGGTAGAGCCAGATGTCGAGCTCCGTCCAGTTCGAGAGCGGGAAGACACGAATCGACTCACCCTTACGCAGGCGTGAGTTGTAGAGCGACCACAGCTCGGGGCGCTGGTTCTTCGGATCCCACTGCCCTGCACCGTCGCGGAAAGAGTACACACGCTCCTTGGCGCGGGACTTCTCTTCGTCGCGGCGAGCACCGCCGAACGCGGCATCAAAACCACCCTCGGTGAGCCCGTCGAGCAACGAACGCGTCTTCAGCGCGCCGCAACAATTCTGCGTTCCGAGCTTCCAGGGGCTGGCGCCGTCGGCAATAGCCTGTTCGTTGCGATGGACGATCAGCTCTGCGCCGATCTCCTTCGTGTACTTGTCGCGAAACTCGATCATCTCCGCGAACTTGTAGCTGGTGTCCACATGGAGCAACGGAAACGGCATCTTGCCGGGGTAAAAGGCCTTCTGCGCAAGACGCAGCATGACGCTCGAGTCCTTGCCGATGGAGTAGAGCATCACCGGTTTGGCGAACTCAGCGACAGCTTCGCGGAAGATATAGAGGCTTTCGGCCTCGAGCGCCTGCAGGTGGTTCAGCCGCTCGTTGTAAACCTCGCGGACTGCCTCAGGCATGGTTTCGACTGGGATGGACAAGAAACGCCTCCGAAGAATTCTGTGTGTGCGCTCACGCGTTCCAGCCATTCAGGCCGGTAGCGAAAAAGTACGCCGCGAACGCAAGTCAAAAAAGAGTAGGTGTTGCGAGCCTCGGTCCTGCGGACGGGACCGGGTAGGGTGGATCAGGCAGCAGTCAACAACCGGCCTGGACAAGCCGTGGACAGCGTGCGGTGATCCCCTCAAAACGTCGCATGGATATAGTCTAAGCGGCTCGCGCCCAGGCCGCAAACCTTTCGTTCAAAATCCACCGTGCTCTCCCAGCAGGTTTCGGACAGGAAATCCACAAGCGCAAAGGGCTGAGGATTGGGAAAAAACCCAATAAGCAGGAATAAATCCAGTAAACTCCCCACAGTCGCCCGTGCTCGCGTCTGCTTTTTCTGGAGGTCACTTGCAGCCCAAACTTCGTCCGCTTGCCCGCCGCATCGCCGGTGTCGTAGCCGTTCTTCTCTGCGGCGCCTTCGCCTCTGCTGCGCATTCGCAAGCAACGAGGACGGCCGCCGAACACCCCGACTCACGCGTCGATATTTACGGCGGCTACGCCTTCTGGCATCCACTGAACTCGGGCATCGACCACAAGCAGTATCAGGACCTCTGGAACCCGAACGCCACGGCCAGCGTCTCGTACTACTTCAATCATTTCGTCGGCATACAGATGGAAGGCAGCTATTTCTCCGGCAACGGAGAGCACAAGACCTACAACCCCACCTGCTCCAAGAGCATGTGCGACCAGTTGATCTACACGGCAGAGGCCGGTCCGGTCTTCCGCTATCCGCTGGGGAACTGGGTTCCGTTCATCCATCTGCTCGGCGGTGGCGAACGCACCAATGGCCCGGTCGATCAGCACCTGTTCTGGGGTTGGGGCGTCACGGGCGGCTTTGGCGTTGACTACGTCGTGCCGATCTGGGGCAAGCATCTCGCCGTACGCCCCATCCAGGCGGACTATCAGTACTCGCAGGTCGTTTACGGCCCGCTGCAGCTTCCTGCCGGCAACGTCGGCGGCTTTGGCGAGATCGACGCGATGAAGCTCTCGGCAGGCGTCGTCCTCCGCTTTGGCGACAAGTCCGAGCCGCCACCGCTCGCGCTCGGCTGCACGGTGAACCCCATCGCGGTCTATGCCGGAGATCCCATCACGGTTACGGCCAGCACCATGGGACTCGACCCAAAGAAGAAAGTCGACTTCACCTGGAACACCAACGGTGGACGCCTGACACCAAACGGCGCGATCGCCACCATCGACACCACAGGCCTGCAGCCGGGTGAGTACGTCGTCGCCGGTCATGTCTCCCAGGGCGCCAAGGCCCGCCAGCAAGCAAGCTGCGAGGCTCCCTTCACGATCAACAAGATTCTGCCGCCGACGGTCACCTGCGCGGCTTCGCCGTCCACCGCGACTTCGGGAACGACGATCGACATCAACACGGTGGGCACCAGCCCGCAGAACCGTCCGCTCTCCTACTCCTACTCGACAACTGGTGGGCAGATCGAAGGCAGCGGCTCAACCGCCAAGCTGACCACCGCGGGACTCGGCGCAGGAACGATCGACGTCACCTGCAACGTGGTGGACGATCTTGGTCAGCGCGCCACGGCCATCGCCCAGGTACAAATCTCGATGCCGATGGTTCCGGTCATCCCGCAGACGCGCACGCTCTGCTCCATCGGCTTCGAACGCGACAAGCGCCGTCCGGCCCGTGTGGACAATGAAGCCAAGGCCTGCCTCGACGACATCGCACTTACCATGAGCGCACAGGCTGACGCGCACATCGAGATGATCGGTAACGCGGCCCCCACCGAAGACCCGCAGATGGCTGCAGAACGCGCTCTGAACGCACGCCAGTACCTGACGCAGGAGAAGGGTGTCGATCCCTCACGCATTGAAGTCCGCGTCGGCCAGACCTCCGGCCGTACGCTCGACAATGTGCTCGTGCCCTCCGGCGCGACGTTCAACGATGTGAATACTCAGCTCTTCGACGAAGCCAGCATCAGCCGTCACGGCGAAGCGTACGGCATCCACAAGGGCACCGGAACGCATCCGGCGTACCGCGGCACTTCGCGCACACACATCACGCATCCGCGTCGCAACATCCACCGTCGCACAGGCAAAGCATCAACGTTTTCGACCATGGAGGCACCCGCGACAAACAGCGGCGCGCCTGTCACGACGATTCCTCCGTTGCAGTAGAAGGCTGGCAGACGGCTGGCAGAATCCCACGCCAGCCGTCCCCGCACAGAGCCGCAAACTCTGTTAGACTAAGCAAGTCGCCAAGCGGCAGTGCTGTGTTCCATCCTCTGGAGCCACGCCGGCCGCGGATTCCCGCATGGTGACCCACGCAAAAAGGTTCGGGGCGTAGCGCAGTCTGGTAGCGCACCTGCTTCGGGAGCAGGGGGTCGTTGGTTCGAATCCAATCGCCCCGACCATCTTCTTTCACAAAATTTGATTGAGTTCAACTCATAGGGAAGCAAAGTCTAAAATCCCCTCGGGATAGTAGGCAGTGTCACGCCCTTAAATCAAAGAAGACCCTTCCCATCTCACAGGTTTGCCTAGGCACGGCAGACAGATCTCTCCTAGCAGGCAGCCAAGCTCAACCGGAGAAATGGAGAGGGGGTGCGTCGCACACCTTGATCTTGGACAAATACGCCCGAGCGGCCTCAGCCGTTTTTTTGTTGAAAGCCGGGATATCTTTCACTGATTGGAGAACCTCCCAGCCAGGAGAGGCAAGCCGCTTGTACTCTTCGTACTCAAGCTTGTCGACCACGATGCTCTTGCCGCTGTCGTGCACTACTTTGTATCTCGCCTCACAAGCCGGACAGGTGAAAGTCCAACTTGGAGTCTGATGTCGACTGAGGTAAACGTCGTGCTCTGAACGTTCGCCTTTGAGCAACCCCTGACCACACATGCAAGGCATTTCACCCCGATACCATTCCGTTCCCATGCGACCAATCGTATCAAGCTGCGATGTGGTGCTCTGGAGCGCGTGGTCTGTGCATCCGGCCTACGGATTGATTCTTCCGTATCAACGACAAGGGCTGCGCTTTTCGCGCAGCCCTTGTCGTATTTATTGCATGTAGCGAACTAATCAGCGATCTGCCCGGACGGCGCGCTGTGCCGAACATCCGATCCCTGCACCCAGAAGATCACGTCTTCCGCAATGTTGGTGGCATGGTCGCCCACGCGCTCCAGGTTGCGAGCGATGATCAGAACGTTCAGCGCCTGCGGAGTCAGCTCCGGCTGGCTCTGAATCAGGTCCGTCAAAGCGCCATACGCGGCCTTGTTCATCGCATCCACTTCGTCGTCCATCGTCAGCACCGAGCGAGCCATATCGGCGTCGGCCTCGATAAACGACTGCAGTGACTTGCGAACCATCGCCTGCGCCAGCGAAGCCAGCTTGGGAATGTCCACAGGAAGATCGATGTTGGAGTGCGAACCCATCTCCACCGCGCGGGCGGCGATGTTCACAGCCTGATCGCCAACGCGCTCAACATCAGCGTTGATGCGAATAACAGCGAGGATGAAGCGAAGGTCGATCGCCATCGGCTGCTCGGTAGCGAGCAGCTCGTAAGCCAGTTCGTCGATCTCGCGCTCCATGCGGTTGATCGCCGGCTCCGACTGGAAGACCAGATCGCAGAGCGAAAAATCGCGAGTACGATACGCCTCGGTGGAACGCTGAATCGCCTGTTCTGCGAGTCCAGCCATCACCAGCAGGCGCTCTTTCAGCCCGTCCAGATTCTGATGAAACTTTGTACGCATTAACCGAACCTCCCGGTGATGTAATCTTCCGTCCGCTTGTCCTGCGGCTTGGTAAAGATAGTGCTGGTTGGAGCAAATTCTACGAGCTGACCCGTGAGGAAGAAGCCTGTGTTTTCAGCCACGCGTGCAGCCTGCTGCATGTTGTGCGTCACGATCACGATCGTGTACTCGTCCTTGAGCTGGAAGATCAGATCTTCGATCTTCGAGGTCGAAGCCGGGTCAAGCGCGCTGGCGGGCTCATCCATCAGCAGCACTTCGGGGTCCACCGCCAGAGCGCGTGCAATGCACAGGCGCTGCTGCTGTCCACCCGAAAGCGAGGCACCGGACTTCTTCTTCAAATCGTCCTTCACTTCGTTCCAAAGCGCTGCCTGCTTCAGCGAGCGCTCAACGACTTCGTCCAATATCTTCTTGTTGCGGAAGCCGTTCAGCTTCAACCCGCTGACTACGTTGTCATAGATCGACATCGTCGGAAACGGGTTGGGGCGCTGGAACACCATACCGATGCGGCGGCGAATCTCTACCGGAGACGCCTGCTTGTAGATGTCGACATCCGCGACCTTGACCGTGCCTTCGACACGAGCAGTCGGGTTCGTTTCATGCATCCGGTTCAGGCAGCGCACGAACGTGGACTTGCCACAGCCCGACGGCCCGATTAGCGCAGTGGCTGAGTTTGCAGGAATATTCAGGTTGATATCCCGCAGCGTGTGCGTACTTCCGTACCACGCGTTGAGATTGACGACTTCAATGCCGACACCCACTAGTGTCCTCCCTTGAGTTGGCCACGCGACGTCACGTAGCGGACCAGTCCCACCGAAACCATGATCAATGTGATGAGCACGAGCGAGCCAGCCCACGCCAGGCGGTGCCACTCGTCGTAAGGACTCATCGCGTACACAAAAATCTGCAGAGGAAGCGCAGCCATCGGCTCGTTCAGGTTGTGCGGCCAGAACTGCGAGCCGAACGCCGTGAAGAGCAATGGTGCGGTCTCACCCGCGACACGCGCAAAGGCCAGCATGCAACCCGTAATGATGCCGGGAGCTGCCGTGCGCAGTGAGATCGACATGATCATGCGCCAGCGCGGTACGCCCAGGCCGTACGCCGCTTCGCGAATGGCGTGAGGCACAGTCAGCAGCATCTCTTCGGTCGTACGCGTCACGGTCGGGACCATCATGATCGCCAGCGTAACGCCGGCAGCCAGTGCCGAGAAGTGCCGCTGATGAACAACGATCAGCGCATAGCCTGCGATGCCCATCACGATCGACGGCACACCGTTCAACACGTCCGCCACGAAGCGGATGATCGTACCGAGGCGCTTGCCCGGGCCATACTCAGCGAGATAAACACCGCCGAGGATACCCACGGGGATGCCCATCAGACTAGCTAGTGTGAGGATGATGCTCGATCCAAAGATCGAGTTCGCCATACCGCCGCCGGTCTCTCCGACAGGCTTCGGTGTCTGCGTGAAGAACGCAACGTTGAGCGAGCTTGCACCCTTGTAGATCAGATAAAAGAGAATCGCGATCAGCGGGATAAGGACAACCAGCGTACCGAACACCGAAATGAACGTAACCGCGTGGTTTGAAGCCGCACGCCTGTGAGAGTTCGCACGGCTGGGGCGAAGCTGAGTAGCACCGTTCATCGGGCCTCCGATGCGTTACCGCGCGTCACAAACCAGACCAGCAGACGTGCAATGCTGTTGACGACGATCGTGACGAGGAAGAGCGCCAGGCCGATCTCGATCAGCGACGAGAGGTACAGATCGCCGGTCGCTTCTGTAAACTCGTTCGCGATAACGCTGGCCAGCGTATAGCCAGGAGCGAAGAGGCTCTTCGCTACATCCGGATGGTTGCCGATCACCATCGTGACCGCCATCGTCTCGCCCAGCGCACGCCCCAGACCGAGGATGATGCCGCCGACAATACCGACGCGAGCATTACGCAGCACGGCGATGCGAATCATCTCCCAACGCGTAGCTCCCAGAGCCAGGACGCCTTCCTTCTGACTCACCGGAACCGCTCCCATCACTTCGCGAGTGATGGAGGAGATCACCGGTAGAACCATGATCGAGAGAATAATGCTCGCCGTCAGAATGCCTTCGCCGAAGTTCGAGCCAGAGAACAGACCCGTCCAGCCGAAGTACTTCACCAGAAAGGGGCCAAGCTGGTCGCGCATGATCGGCACGAGCACGAACACGGCCCACAGACCGTACACCACTGAAGGAATCGCAGCGAGCAGCTCTGTCAGAAACGCTACTGAGCTACGGAACGGCTTCGGGCAGATCTCCATGATGAAGACGGAGACGCAAAGCGCGAGAGGAACGGCGATGCAAAGCGCAAGGAACGACGTGATCAGCGTTCCATAGATGAACGGCCATGCGCCGAAGTCGCCCGTGACAGGATTCCACGCCGAGTGGAAGAAGAACTTGATGCCGAACTGATGCAGCGAGAGCTTCGACTGCTGGATCAGCATGAAAAGAATCAGCGTGACGATGCCGATGATGGAGAGTGCAGAGAGCAGAACGATGGAGCCAAAGGCGCGATCGGTACCGGCACCGCTGCCTCGGCTGCTCAGAAAGTTGCGCACTGCAGCCGGAGCTTTGCCTGCGACAGCCGGGGCTGACGTGTGGTGCTCCCTGTTCACAGCTACCTTTAGCAGGGCGGGCTCTTCGGCTTGAGTTGTTTGCGGATCAGACATAGAAGAAGGTCTTCAAATTCCCATTCTGACTTCTTTGTGGAATACGTACAAGAGTATCCGGCAATTGTGAACGTACCGTGAATAACTGCTTAAACACTTGGAAATTCAATTGTGATGAAACGAAAAACCCGCACGCCACTCTTTGCGACGTGCGGGCCGACCGATTGAATACCGGGGTCTACTTGAGGTAGTTGATTGCGCCCGAAACCTTGATCGCTACGTTCTTCGGCAGCGGAGCGTAGGTCAGACCAGCAGCTTCCGACTCACCATGCTCGAGCATCCACTTCAGGAAGTCCTTGAGCACAGCAGCCTTCTTCGGGTCCTGCGACTGCATCGGGATCAGCAGCCAGGTGAAGGAGGAGATCGGGTAAGCGTTTGCGCCGGGAGCGTTCGTGATTGAAACGCGGAAGTCATTCGGCATGTGAGCAGCTGCGCCAGCGGCAGCTTCCGTCACAGCCTCGGTCGAAGCCTTCACGAACTTGCCTGCGGGGTTCTTTACCGTGCCGAAGCTCATGTGGTTCTGCACCGCGTAAATCAGCTCAACATAACCGAAAGAAAACGGGCTGCTGCGAACCATACCGGCAACGCCTTCGTTGCCCTTCTGGCCGATACCGATGGGCCAGCGAACCGAAGTCGCCTTGCCAACCTTCGCCTGGAAGTCCGACGAAACCTTCGAGAGATAGTCGGTGAAGATGTATGTCGTGCCCGATCCGTCCGAACGATACACCGGCAGAATCTGGTGATCGGGGAGGTTTACACCCGGGTTGATGGACTTGATGCGAGCATCGTCCCACTTGGTGATCTTGCCGAGGTAGATGTCAGCAATGATGTCGCCCGTGAACTTCAGCTCAGCGTTTACACCGGGGATGTTGTACGTCGGAACCACTGCGCCGAGCACGGTTGGGATGTGGAAGAGCTTGATCTTGGCTTCCGACATCTGCTGGTCGGTCATCGGGCCGTCCGAGGCGCCGAAGTCGACGATGCCCTGCGATGCCTGGCGGATACCAGCGCCGGAACCAACAGCCTGATAGTTGATCTGCACGCCGGGGTGCGAAGCGGAGTACTCGCTGAACCACTTCGAGTAGATCGGGTTCGGGAAGGTTGCGCCTGCACCGTTCAGGCTCTGCGCGCCAGCGCTCACCGTAAGGATGGCGGCTGCTGCTGCGACCGCACTCATCAACTTCAGCTTCATATCTGTCTCCTGGGACTTGCTTCACGGCTTCCTGCCGGAAGGTTTTTCATTACTGACTGCAAGAGGATGCTAGGCGCATCCTATTGCAGCCAGATGAATTTGTGGCAATTTCCTGTGATTTAGGGGATGTAGTAGCGCATGCCCACGTGGATCATGCTGTCCTCAGCGCGCGGGCCGGTCGGAGCGTTCGCCACCGTCGAGCCTGCCACCGAACCCGACCACAGGTTACGCTGAATGTACTGGTACGTCATCGAGTACTGCAGGCGACCGATCTTCGGGCTATCGACCAGGCGATAGGTCCAGCCAATCATGCCTTCCTGGATGTAGCGAGTCAGACCAGCGCAGTTGGCAGCAGTATCCGAAGCAGCGTTACCGCCGACGGCAGCCACTGCGTAGCAGCCTGCGTTGTTCGCCGAAGTTGCACCGTAGCCGAAGATGTTCGAACCGATCTGGTACTGGGTGCGCTGATTGTACTCACCACCGTAGTACGTGAACACATCAAGCTTCTTCGTGGGGTGCGTCTCGAGCGAGAAGAGACCGCTGTAGTGGCGGATCGGCTCAAGCGTACCGTCGTTCTTCACGGTCACATCCGAGAGCGTAGCCGAGCTGTAGCGAGCAACGCCCTGACCGGCAAGACCCTGCACTGCAAGCGTAACGAACTTGCTCGGGGTTACGCGGGCGCTGGCGAAGACACCGCCACCAACCTTGGTGTCCTTGAGCTGCTTCGTCGTGTCGTAGGTGTAGGTCGAGCTGTTGCCGCTCGTCAGAGGGTTGTACACCGTGCGGAAGAAGCGAGCGAGACCGCCTACTTCAAAGTGCGAGTGCGGATAATCCAGCGTGCCCTTCACGAGAACGTCAGGAGCAACGTTGTTCGAATAGCTTGCCGTCGCATTGTAGAGACCGCCGCCGACGCCAGCACCCTGGAAGAGATAGCCAGCCGGAGCCGTACCGCTCACGCCCACGCTGAGGGTCTGAGCCTGCTCAACGCTGAGCGCTGCGGTGAAGAGACCGGTCTTGAGGTCGCCAAACTGTTGCTGCACGCGGATCGCGGGCTGGCGGGTCCAGTTGAAGCCGACCATGTACTGCGGATCGATCGTGTTCGGCAGCTTCTCGGTTGCGTTGTTCGTGCTCAGGCCGGTCTCCGTGATCAACGACCACATCTGACCGCCGGTCACAGCGAAGCGGCTCGCCGTTTCAGCCTTGCCCCAGAACTGACGCTGACGCAGCGTGTAGGAGTTCGACTGGTTGTCATTCGAGGTCGTGCCCGAGCTGAGGAAGTCAGCTTCGAAGTAGCCCGAGAGCTTGAAGTTGCCTGCATCGCCCGTGAACAGAGCGCCGATACGGCTCTGGCGGCCCGAGAAGTTCAGTTCGCTGGCGTGGCCTTCGTTCGCACCCGGCAGCGGAATCGTGTTGAAGGGAGTGTTGATGTCCGAGTTCACCGAACGCTGACGCCACACACCTTCAAACGCGAAGAAGGCAACGGGCTTGATCGTCACACCCTTGTAGTGTAGAGCGAGCGGGCTTTCGATCTCCTGGCGCATCTGCGCCTGGTTCGCAACCACAGTCTCCTGCAGGCCCTGGTCGGTCGCCTTCAGGTCGTTCACCGACTGCTGAAGCGTATCAACCTTCTGCTGTGCAGCCGAGGAGCTGGAGTACGCTTCGCTGGCCTTGGCCGTTGCATCTGCCGCGCTCTGCTGTGCCGCTGCAGTGTTGGAGGTCGCCGTTACGATCTGCTGATCGCGATCAGCAAGCTGGCTCTTCAGAGCATCGAGCTGCTCCTGCTGGCGCTTCATCTGCTCCTGAAGCGCGTCGATCTGCGCCACGGCAGAGCTCTTCGAAACCTTCTTCTTCGTCGTGTGCTTCGGCTGGCTGGTCTGGCCTACCGCCACGCCAGTCAACATCAGTGCCGCTGCCACCTTCACAAGTTGCTTCATCGTCGTCCTCTCAATGTGCGGACCGTGACGCGTGCAGGTGTAGCCTGCATTCGCACGCGCATCATGGAGTCAGCCATCAGGGCTTCAAACCATCTGCGCATTCGTCTCACGGGACCGTTGAGAGTGATATTGGCAGGCGACGATAAATGCACTGCTAATTCGCCGTGAACGTTCAGAGAACGAGCTGTTACGAAACGATGAATAGCACTGAGAAGTAAGGACGTTTCTTGTTTCCAACAATCGTTAAGAAATAATGACTAAGCAGCAACAGGCAACGTGAACAAAAATGTTGAACCAGAGCCGAGATCACTCTCTACCCAGATCTTGCCGCCATGCTGTTCCACAATATGCTTCGCGATCGCAAGTCCGAGACCCGTTCCACCCGTCTCACGCGAACGTGCTTTGTCCACGCGATAGAAGCGCTCGAAGATGCGCTCCAGGTGCTCGCTGCCAATGCCCACGCCGTGATCACGCACAGAGAAGCGCACCATCTCGCCGTCCAGCACAGCGCCCACTTCCACCGTTGCCGGCTCGCCTGCCCGCGTACGCCCATAGCGGGTCGCGTTCTCGATCAAGTTGGAAAGCACCTGCACGATCTGATCTGAGGACGCCATCACACGAACAGTCGTAATGGCATGCAACGACAACTGTGCTCCTGCATCCACGACCAGTCCGCGTACCGCCGCTACCGCATCGCTCACCATACGATCAGCCGGATGCGCAGTCGGCGTAAGCTTGTCCTCGCCGCTTTCAACTCGGGCCAAAGCCAGCAGATCTTCCGTCAGACGCGTCATACGTGTGGCGTTCTTCAGGATGATCTCCAGGAAGTTTTTCGCACCAGCGCTCAACGACTGCTCGTGATCAAGCAGCGTCTCCACATAACCGCTGATGGAAGTCAGCGGCGTACGAAGCTCGTGGGAGACGTTCGCGATAAACTCACGCTGCGTGCGCTCCGCATGCTCAATCGGCGTCGAGTCACGCATCACCACCACCGCGCCGCCACCGGGAATCGGCGCCGCAGTCACATCATGAATACGTCCCGGCAACAATCCTGTCGCACGGCGCTCCGCTACGATGTGGTCATCCAGCACCACACGAACGCAGAGCAGAACCTCAGGATCTCGAACAGCCGCTACCAGCGGATTGCCCGAACGTGTCGCCCCATTCAAGACCTCGCGCATCGGCGCGTTGGCCCACAGGATGTAGCCCCCTGCATCAACGGCAACCACCCAGTCACGCATAGCATCGAGCACCGCAGCCAGCTTCGCACGTTCGTCTTCCAGAACTTTACGTTCAGCGAGATGTCGTCCCTGTGCTTCAAGCAGCAGGAACTCCAGCCCCGGCAGCAGGTGGGAGAAGGCAGCGTTATCCGAGGCAATCTGGGCAGGAAACGCGCGCAACGCGTGCTGCATGGCATCGAGTTCCATGCGGCGCTGCTTCACCAGCGCAACCGCAATCCAGAACACGCCGAAGACCCACAGGGCGAAGAAAACGCCCGGGCCCCACGCCGGTGTATGCGGCAACTGATCCGCCAGCCCGGCACCGGCGATCGACGCAGCGATCGCCAGCACAAAGATTCGCACTGCCCAGGAGATTCGCATTGCTGGCCGCCTTAGCTTACCTTCGGCATCTCAAAGCGATAGCCGGCGCCACGCATCGTCTTCAGATAACGCGGATTTTCAGGATCGGTCTCGACCTTTTCACGCACGCGGCGCACATACACGTCCACCGAACGCGGCGTCACGAAGCGAGCGTCACCCCAGACAGCATCCAGAAGCTGATCGCGACTGAAGACGCGGCCCGGATGGCGGGCCAGATAATCCAGCAAGCGGAACTCGGTCGCCGTCGTTGCCAGCAACTCACCGTTCACGCGCAGCTGCATCGCAGCCTGGTCAATTTCAATGCTGTCGAACTTGAGCAGGCTCGGCGCTGTCGGGCGCTCGAAGCGGCGCAGCACAGCCTTCACACGAGCCAGCAACTCACGCGTCCCAAAAGGCTTGGTGATGTAGTCATCTGCGCCCATCTCCAGGCCAAGCACGCGATCGTTCTCGCTCGCACGCGCCGTAAGGAAGATGATCGGCACGCCGGACAGCTTGGCGTTCGAGCGCAAACGGCGGCACAGGTCCAGCCCATCGCCACCCGGCACCATGATGTCCAACAGAAAGAGTGAAGGCGGATCGCGCTCTGCATCGGCGGCAATCTGCCCCGGCGTCGCATAAGCCTTCACGTCATACCCAGCCGACTCCAGCTGATACTGCACCAGCCGCTGGATATCGATATCGTCTTCAAGCACTACAATCGTCTGACTCACGTTGAGCAAACCTCGTTCGTTGGCTAGCCAGAGTATCGCATCGGGCGCCACTACGGATTATTGCGCTTGCGTGAATATGAACAACAATCCCAGCAGAATCAACACGCTGTAACTTGGCTGTAACGGATCTGTCACGATCCAGCGGGATTTGTCGCAACAACCATCTGCACCTCGATGAGTGCATTCCGTGGCAAGGAGCTCGCCCCGACAGCCGTGCGAACATGCTTGCCCGCCTCGCCAAAGACATCGACCATCAAATCAGAGAAGCCGTCCATGACCCCGGCCAGCTTGTCGAACTCCGGCGTCGCGTTCACAAAACCCGTAACACTCACCACGGATGCCACGCGCTCCAGCGAGCCTAGTTCGCTCGCCAACATCGCCAGCGCACGCAACCCGCTCGCACGCGCCGCGCTGTAACCTTCTTCAACGCTGCGGTTCTCCCCCATGCGCCCCGTGATCACCACGTCACCATGCAGCGAGATAGCTCCAGCCAAAAAGCACAACCCACCCATCTGCTTCGCCAGCAGATAATTTGCCGCGGGCTTCGGGGCCTGCGCCAACTCAATCCCCAGCGCCTTCAATCGTGCGTCAATATTCATATCCGTCGTTACTCCAGCAGGTACGCTAGCAACGCCATGCGTACATAGAGGCCGTTCTTTGCCTGCCGGAAGTACGCTGCCCGCAGGTTGCGATCGACGCCCGCAGGAAGCTCCTGCAAGCGCGGCAACGCGTGCAGAATAATCGCCTCCGGCTTGAGCTGATCCGCAACCTCTTCCGTGAGAATGTACAGCGCCTTCACCGCCTCGTACTCCTCATCCGACGCAA
The DNA here is from genome assembly GCA_028283655.1 of Acidobacteriaceae bacterium. Lineage (NCBI taxonomy): Bacteria > Pseudomonadati > Acidobacteriota > Terriglobia > Terriglobales > Acidobacteriaceae > Acidobacteriaceae bacterium. Next base: position 2,519,799 of record JAPWKE010000003.1, read on the forward strand.
AACGTTCACGCTGCACCCGCGTCATATAGACCACGTCCGCCTCGCGCAGAATCTCCGTACTGAACTCTTCGGTCTCCACCACAACGACACCGCGCTGCTGCAACTCCGCCACCGACTCCGCCGGCAGACGCAACGTTGGCGGAGCGATCATCGTGACGTGCAACCCAGGAAAAAGGCTGAGCAAGGGCAACAAAGAATGCACCGTGCGACCGTTCTTCAGATCACCCACGACCGCAATGCGCAGCCCATGCAGACGGTGCAACTCCTTGCGAATCGTGTACGCATCCAGCAAGGCCTGCGTCGGATGCTCCCCCGCCCCGTCCCCGGCGTTGATCACCGGCACCGGCGACGCGCTCGCCGCCTCCGTCACGGCACCCCGCTCGAAGTGGCGCAGTGCGATCACGTCCGCATAGCCACCAATCACTCGCGCCGTATCGGCAATCGACTCGCCCTTCGCAGCAGACGAGTTGTCGACCGCATTCTCCGCCGTCAGCACACCGCCACCCAGCCGCTGCATCGCGGCCTCGAACGAGAAGCGCGTACGCGTGCTTGGCTCATAGAACATTGTCGCCAGGATGCGTCCGCTCAACCGCGTGCGCGACTTGCGCTCGACCTCATCGCGCTCAAACTCCCACGCCAGCTCGAAGAGGTCCTGCAGCAGTGTCACATCCATCAACTGCTTCACGCTAAGCACATGCTGAAGCTTCTCAGCCATTTCCAAACACCTTCCCGCGCAGAATCGTCGCGCGCACGCTTCCAGGGAACGTAAAGCCTTCAAACGGGCTCCACGCACACTTCGTCTTCACACTTTCGCGCGTCACCGTGTACGGCGTCTGCATATCCAGCACCGTCAGCGATCCCGCATAACCCGCAGCAATCGCGCCAAAGCCTTCGCCGAGCTCCTTCGGAAGAAACTCGCGCACAAACCGCGCCGGGTTCGCAGAGAAATACTTGCAAATTAACTCTGGCGTAAACCCATGCTCCGCCATCAGCCACGTCGCAAACGGAGCCAGCGTATCGAGATGCGGCACACCGCTTGCGCCCTTCAGCTTCTCTTCGTGCGAGTGCGGCGCGTGGTCCGTTGCCACATAGTCAATGTCGCCTCGCCGCAACGCCTCGATCATCGCCAACCGGTCTTCCGTGGCTCGTAGCGGAGGATTCATCTGCAGCCACAAGCGGTTCTCCTCCGTCAGCGACGACGTATCAAAGAAGAGATGATGCGGCGTCACCTCAGCCGTCACCTTCACACCACGCTGCTTCGCCGCCACAATCATCGGCAGACCTTCGCGCGTGGAGTAATGACAAAGCTTGCCCTGCAACTCGTACTTCTCGATCAACTGCAGCGCCAGCGCCGTCGCAGACACCTCCGCTTGCGCAGGCCGACGCTCTTCATGCGTCGGCTCGCCGCGATGCGCGTCCATGATGATCGGATCTTCGCAATGAAAGCTGACGTTCTTGCCGCGATAGCGTGCAATCGCCTGCTCCAACTGCTCCGCGCTGGTAAAGAAAAGATCCCCCACCGACGGCCCCATGAACGCCTTATACGGCACATGGCGATGCAGCGGATTCGTCGTCGGCCCAATTCCCGCATAGAGCGTCACATGCACGTCGCTCTTCGCCGTCAGCTTTTCTTTCTCGGCATACAGCTCATCGTTCACCGGAGCGATCACGTTGTTCGGCATGTCCGCCACCTGCACCACGCCACCGTGCACAGCCGCAGCAGAGGTCGTCGTGAAGTCTTCCTTGTACATCTGCTTCCCGCTCGCATCTTCACGCGCGTGGATATGGATGTCGCCAAAGCCCGGAAAGATCAGGCAGCCCGTCGTATCGAGATCGCTCTCGCCGCGCGCGTCTTCCACGCTCACAATCAGGCCGGTTGCATCGTCAATAACGACCGCACCCTGCCAAACCCGATCTTCCGCAACCAACGTTCCTTCAACGCGCACTCTTCGTCACCCGTGCTTCTTCGATTTCCTGATGCAGCGCCTGCGCTGCCGCCCGCGGACTCTCCGCAAAGATCACTCCGCGCGAGCTGGAAATCATCAGCCCGCCACCGCGACCATCCAGCCCAGCATCCACCACCGCACGCACATCACCGCCCTGCGCCCCGATACCCGGCACAAGGAACGGCAGCGTCGCAGCCGTCGCACGCACTTCGCGCATCTCCTCCGGCCACGTCGCTCCAACCACCAGCGCGCAGTTGCCGCGAGCGTTCCACTGCGTGCTCACCTGGTGCGCAACCCGCTTCCACAAAGGCTGCCCTTCAACCAGCAGGTCCTGCAACTCGCCCGCACCGGGGTTCGACGTGCGGCAGAGCACGATCGACAACTTATCGTCACGCTCCAGAAACGGCTTCAGCGCCTCGCTCCCAAGATACGGATGCAGCGTCACCGCATCGAAGCCCATCGCATCAAAGATCGACTCCACGTAGCCGCGATTCGTATTGCCGATGTCCGCCCGCTTCGCATCGCAGATCGTCACAGCTTTCGGTGCAGCCTCGCGAAGAAACGCAACCGTGCGCTCCATCTCCAGTACGCCCTGCGCGCCACGGGCCTCATAGAACGCAGCGTTCAACTTGTACGCACCGATATACTCGCGCGTCTCTTCAATCACCCAACGGTTGAACGCCAGTTGCGGCTCCGCCTGCGACTGAAACCGCTCCGGCAGCAAGCCCAGCTCAGAGTCCAACCCAACACAAACCAATGAGCCTGCACGTTCAAACTTCTCGATCACTGGATTCATGCGCGTGGCCTCCAGTCGCGCGGATCACGCAGCCACTCACGCACGGCAGCAGCCTCGCCTTCACTCACGCGGCCCTCGGCCGACGCCGTCTCCAGCACCTCTCCAAACGTCGTCAATGCATGCAGCGTCACACCTGCGTCGCGGAACTTCTCTTCCGCCTCCGCAAAGCCGTAGCTGATGATGGCGAAGCAGTCCGTAACCTCGGCACCTTCCGCCCGCAGCATCTCAATCGCCGCCAGCGAACTCATACCCGTCGTCACCAGGTCTTCAACCAGCACCACACGCTTGCCCGCAACATCGCCACCTTCGACCAGCTTCTTCGTGCCGTGGTCCTTGGCCTGCTTGCGCACAAACACGCTCGGCTTGGCCGTCGCAAACCCCAGCGCAGCCGAGTGCGGAATACCCGCAGCCTCAACGCCCGCAATCACATCGCACGCGAGCTCTTCTTCCGCGATCACCTGCGCGAAGCCTTCGATCACCTGCTTCCACTGTGTCGGCCAAAACGGAAAGCGGCGATTGTCGCAGTAAACCGGCGACACGATACCGCTCTTGAACGTGATCGGCTGCGACGCGCAAAAACCCGCCGCACCAATCTCCAGAATTGCCTGCGCTATCTGCTTCACGCGCTCACCGCCTCCGTCTCTGCTTCCCAGATTTCCTGCGCCAGCGCAGGGTTCCACATCGCTGCCGTCGCACTCATCACCGCATCCGCGCCCGCAGCCCGATACTCCGCATAATCCGCCGCAGAAGAAACTCCCCCCACGCCGCAGATCTCATACGAAAGCCCAAGCTCCTCGCGCAGACGCGCCAGCTTCTTCACCATCGCCACGCCTGCCCAGCGGATCGAGCGGCCGCAAACTCCGCTCATCAAGCGGCCTTCGCCCGGCAACGCCTGGTTGCCCTCGCGATCGCGAACCTCCGCCGAAATCGTGTTGATCGCCGAAAGCCCGCTGACGAACGGCCCAAGTACGCGCACCAACTCTTCGAGCTTCGCATCGTCCTTGAAGTACGCCATCTTGATCAGCAGCGGCGTCTCGCCCAGCTCTTCGCGGATCGCTTCCGCCACCCGCTGCGACCGCTCCACATCGAAGCAGAGCAGGTTCGCCGTTCCCTCATTCGGGCAGCTGAAGTTCACCTCGACCGCCTTCACGCCGGTCTCACGCATCAACCGCGCGCCCCGCCGAAAGTCCTCGATGTACTCAGCCACGCCGCCGCCATGCTCCGGCAACGTGCCCTGGTAGCTGCCCACAACCAACTGCCCCGGCTGCGCATAGCGCACGCACTCGGCAAGGTCCGGCTGCCACACGTCAGGAGACATCGACGGCACGCCAAAAGAGTTTGTAATCGAGAGCGGCTCTTCGTACTCTTCGCCTGCAATCAGCGTCCGGCCATCTGCTGCCAGATCGCCTTCCACCTTCACCGGCAACACGTTCGGCCAGGCGTGGCTTTTGTACGCCCCTGTCCGTACGGTCTTGTAAACAGGTACGTCAAAACCCTTATCCAGAGCGGCTTTCACGAACTTTCCGTTCACCAGCGGACCTGCTGGAATCCCGAACGGCTGCCAAACTTTCTGACCGGCAAAAGAAAAGCGCGGATCGCCCGCGCGTCTTAAAACTCCCGGTTTGCTGAATTCTCCAAATGGTCCGCGCTCGTAGTTTTCTTCATACGACAGCAACGGGTTGTACATTGGCTCGACTAGCATCCACCACCCTTTATGAGGGTAACACTAGGGTTCGAGAATACGCATCACCTTACCACCCGCATGTGCGCGAACAACGTACGCTCCCTCCCCCGCAGGCAGCACCACAGCCTGCCCCTTCGGCAGCCGCGTCTCCTCGCTGCCGTCCAACGCCCGCAGCGAAGCGCCTTCCACAAGAGCAACAAAGATCTGCAGTTTGCCCACCGCATCCAGCGGAGTCGCTTCGTTGGCCGTCAGCTTCAGCTCATCCACCGCAAAGTACTCGCACCCGACAAGCCGCGTGTACTGCTCATGCTCTTCCGCAGCGACCAGCCCAGCCTTCGTCTCCATCTTCGAAACAGCCAGTCCCTGCTGCAAATGCAACTCGCGCGGACGCCCATAGTCGTACAGCCGATACGTCACATCGCTGTACTCCTGCGTCTCCAGCACCGTCATCCCGGGCCCAATCGCGTGGATCGTTCCGGCATCGACGAAGGCCAGATCGCCAGCCTTCACCGGCACCATCTTCATCTTGCTTTCCATCGTGCCGTCGGCAATCGACGCAGCCAGGTCTTCGACCTTCACCCCGGGCTTCAGACCCAACGCAATCTCTGCTCCAGGCTCCGCCTCCAGGATGTACCAGCACTCCGTCTTGCCGCGGGCCTCGCCAATAAGCCGTGCTTCCTCATCATTGGGATGCACCTGCACACTCAGCTTCTCCTTGGGCAGCAGAATCTTCAGCAGCAGGGGAAAGTCAGGCAGCAGATCGCCCAGCCTCTTGCCCGGCTCCCCGCCCTCGGCAACAGGACACTCCAACGCCGTCAGCCACACCTCACCGATCGGCTTGCCGGGTTCCGGCTGAGGGTATGGGGCGGGCAGTTGCTCCACGCCCCATATGCGTTCCTTCAAGATCGGCTCAAGAACCAGCAGTCCCATGCGACGGTAAAACTCCCTTTGAGGTGTGTACTCAGCAGCGTACTACGTCACTGGCATGGGATGACAAGAACGTCGTCTTTCTCCAACGCAAGTTGCAGGTCATCCTTCTGCCCGCCCACAACCTCAGCCGTCGACTTGCCCACAACCGGCTTGCCCAACCGGCAGCCCATCATCCACGTTTCATCAATCGGCACCGTACGCTTCTCCGCCGCACCGCGATGGATCACGACCAGCGCACGCTCTTCACTTGCCTTCTGCGCTCCGCACGCCTCCGGCGCTGCCGCATGGCGCATATCGCGCAGGAAGACGAGCGTGTCCTTGTCCGTCTCCAGCAACTGTTCCGCACCGCAGCTCAGCGCCGGGTTCTCCCGCCGCACCTTCGCCAGCGTCGACACCCAGTCGAACATCGTCGCCTGCTCGCCCACACGGCCAGCCGCCGTAAACGCGCTCACCTTCTGGTCCGTAAACCCGCCCGGAAAGTCGCGGCGATTGTCAGGATCATCCTTGCCACGCATCGCAAGCTCGTCGCCGGAGTAAATCTGCGGGAAGCCGCGTGACAGCATCACGTACGCAAACGCCTCACGCATCGCCGCATCGCTGGAAGCCTCTTCGCGGAACCGCGACGTATCGTGGTTACCGATAAACATCGGCAGACGCTCCGGGTGCGGATACAGCGAATCATCCGCCAGCACATCCGTCAGCTTGTCCATCGACTTGCCCTTCAGAAAGACCTCACGCACCGCGAAGTACGTCGGGAAATCGAACGGCGTATCCAAGCCCGTATCCACACCCACGCGCGTCACTCCGCCCGCATAGGACGACGTAAACACTGGGTTCGGCGAGAACGTCTCCCCCACAGACGTCAGCCGCGGATACAGCTTCCGCAGCGTCGCATGAAACTCATGCCAGAACGCCCGCTCGACATACGGATACGTATCAATACGCAGCCCATCCGCGCCCGTCTCTTCAATCCACCAGATCGCGTTCTGCCGCAGATACTGCGCCACCGCCGGGCTACTCGTATTCATGTCCGGCAACGCGTTCGCAAACCATCCCTGCTGCGTCGCCCGCTTGTCACGTTCGCTCGCGTGCGGATCAATCAACGCCTGAAAGTCACTCTCGGCCTCTTCATGATTCGCCTTCGTTCCATGGAACCAGTCCGGCGCAGGCGCATCGGCCAGCCAGGGGTTCGCCGGCCCAACATGGTTCGGCACCGTGTCCAGCACCAGCTTCATGCCGCGCGCATGCAGAGCCTTGCCCAGCGACTGAAGGTCCTCCAGCGTGCCATAGTGCTCGTCCACGCGATACATATCCGTCGCACCATAGCCGTGATAGCTGTCAGCCTCATGGTTCTGATACACCGGCGTCATCCACACCGTCGTGGCGCCAAGCTCTTGAATGTACTTCAGATGATCTTCGATCCCGCGCAGATCGCCGCCATGCCATCCACGAACCAACGCGCGCTGCTGCGCCGCATCTGCGCTGGAAGCAGCAGCATCGGCGTGCAGGCCATCGTTCTTCAAATCGCCATCCGCGAAGCGGTCGGTCATGATGAGGTACATCACGTCGCTCGAATTAAAGCCTGCAAACCCCGCCGACGCAGCCTTGCGCTGCTCGAAGCGATAGCTCGCCTCAGCGTGCTCTGCCCCCACCCGCGCGCGCAGAATCACCGTCTCGGGCTTCGTCGGCGAAGCAGCCAGCCACACCTGCGCCCAGTGCCCATTCTCGCTCGGCACCACACGCTCCACCCGCAGCGATTTATCGCTCAGCGAAAACGTCGCAGTCTTCAGACCTTCACCATGAACGAGCAACATTGGCTTCGGCATCTGCGCCCACCAGTTAGGAGGATCAACCTTATCGATCTTCACCTGAGCGCTCATCACAGCGCTTCCCGTCAACAAACAAGCCAGAGCCAGCAATTGCTTCATCGTTTCAAAAACCTCTTTTACTTAAGGCAAAACGGCCCGGCGATCACTCGCCGGGCCGTTTTGGTTCATTGCACTTCGTTGACGACCTACAGTTAGAAGCTCACACGGAAGCCAAGCTCGACTTCACGCTGCGACTCATAACGAATGCCGCTGATCGTGCCGAAGCTGCCAGTCTGTGTGGGCGAAACTACGTAGTTCGCACCCGAAGCAGCACCATCATGAATGGTTGAATCAGGATTGGTGAACTGCGGGTGGTTGAACAGATTGAACGCCTGCGCACGGAACTCCGCATTCACGCGCTGCGTGATGTGGAAGCCCTTGAACGCGGACATGTCCAGGTCGTTGTAGCCCGGGCCATAGTACTTGTTACGCGACAGGTTACCGACGCGAGTATAGCCACCAGCAGTGCTCGTCGGAGGCGTCGTGAACGTACCCGTGAAGTAAACATACTGACCAGCCACCGAGTTTGCACCTCCCAGACGGGCATGCGAAGAGGGCTTGTAGGAAAGCACGTCAGGACGGTTGTCAGCCAGCGAGTTCGTTCCCGAAGTCGAGAAATCAAACGGCGAACCGCTGGTGAGCGTGTACAGAGGATTGATCTGCCATCCGCCGATCACTTCATCGATGTACCAGGGAACGTTCGAGCCAAACTTCTGGCCACGGCCGAAGGGGAGCTTGTACGTTGCGCTGGCTACGAGGACGTGGCGAATATCCTGATCCGAGTTGCCGTAGTTCGAGAGGAAATCAGGCTGACCATTCGCCTTGATCTGGATACGGCCCGATCCGCTGTTGGTTGAGAACGCGCCGTTGGAGTTATCCAGCGTATGCGAGTAGGTATACGCACCGGTGAGCGTCAAGCCATTCGGCATGTTCCGCGTCACCTGCATCTGCAGACCGTTGTAGTTCGACGATCCACAAGCGCAGCCTTCCGTGATCGTTCCACGGGTCGGATAGATCAAACCGCCAGCAACACCTGTCGTCGTCGAGCCAGTGCCACCGAGGTAAGGCTGGTTGGCGTTGAACCATGTCATCAAATGCTGAGACGTGGTGCCGACGTAAGAAACGGTCAGCGAGGTGTAGTGATCAATAGCCTGCTGCACCTGCAGGTTGAACTGCTGGATCTGGCTATTCTGGTTCGTCGGGCGAACGGCAATGACGGTCGCAGTTCCAGGATCAGCAGTTGTCGCGACGACAGGAAGCGGAAGAGCTGCCTTCGTTGCGCTCGCGTCGTTGGTACCGGCCGCTACCTGACCGGTAAACGTTACGCGATAGCCGGCAGATGCCAGATAGCTATACGTGCCGTTGTAGCCGGGGTTGTTGCTGAGCTGGTTGCCTACACCGCCACGGTCCAGGAAGTAGAAGATGCCGTAGCCACCGCGAATCGACGTCTTGCCGTTACCGAAAACGTCATAAGCAAAACCGATGCGCGGAGCGATGTTGTTCTTGTCCGTGTTGACCAGCGAACGAGAGTGGCCATTCTGACCCGCTGCGAAAATCGTGCCCGAAGCGATGTCATAGTTCCCCTGGTTGTTGTACACCTCATACGGCGAGGTGTACAGGTCATAGCGGACACCAAGGTTCAGCGTCAGACGCGGAGTGATCTTCCAGTCGTCCTGAGCGAAGAAGCCATCTTCCGTATTCTTCGTATAGAAGTAGTTGGTCGACGGTCCAATGATGTAATCGGTAAAGCCCGAAACGAGTTCCGAAGACTCATAGCCCGTGAAGCGGCCCGTGCCCGGATAGTTCGGTCCACCGATTTGGAAGAAACCCTTACCGTCGTTGCCCTGGAAGAAGTCCACTTCGCGGTTGATGAAGTTCACACCTGCTTTGAACGTGTGGTTCTTGTGCGTCCACGTCACAGCATCCGCAAACTGCATGGTGTGCTGCGGCACAGAGTACGGCCCACCGTCACCGGTGTACTCGATTTCCGTGCTGCTGCCACCGATGAGCGCACCACCACCCAGCTGGGCGTTACGGTTCGCGTTCACGATGCCGAGGTTGGCAGAAACCGCCTGGTTGTACAGGGGCGGCAGGTAAGAGTAGATGTCCTTGTTGTAGCCGAAACGGAACTCGTTGATGAGGTTCGACGTAAGGATGCGCGTGTAGCCAAAGGCTCCGCCGCGAGGACGCGTTACATTGTTACCCGAGCCATAACCAGCAGGCAGGGCGCTGAATTCGCTGTTGATTGGGTTATCGTCCTGCGCATAGCTGAAGCGCACAAAGAACGAGTCCTTCGCCGTCGGATGGAAGTCAAGGCGAGCATCCATGTCGTTGTAGTTCAGCAGCGAGCTACGCAGCGCATAGAAGTTCTGGATGACGCCCGAACGCGTCGGGGCATCATAGGCGTTGAAGTAATTCATCGCCGCAGCGTTCCGGCGGGCAAGGGGAATCAAGTTCGGATTTGCTGTCGTACCGAACTGGGTGCAAGTGGTCGGATCGAAAATCGCGCCGTTATCTGCACTTGCGTTATAAACCTGCTGCGCGGTCAAGCCGCCAGCGCCGGTCACGGTGCTGTACGTATGCCCATTCAGCGTGGTCACACTGGTGCAACCCGTCAACGTGGGGTCGGGAAGCGTGGTCGTTCCGAGGCCCACCAGTTCGCCGAAATCACCCTGGCGCATGCGCGCCGTAGGAACGGTGACGAAGCCAGCTGCCTGCGGAACCTTCTGACGCAGGCCCTGATAATCAGCAAAGAAAAACAGCTTGTCCTTCCAGATAGGAAGGCCGATGCTGCCACCGAACGTCTTCTTCTGGAACGAAGGCTTCGCCGTCGTTGGCGAGAAGTAGTTGGGGTTCGCATCGAACGCCGCCGCACGGTACAGGCCGAAAGCCGATCCGTGGATCTGGTTCGTACCCGACTTGATAGAGGTGTTCACGATTGCGCCGCCTGCGCGGCCGAACTCTGCTGGCGCCACCGAGGTGGTGACACGGAACTCCTGCACGGCTTCCGGTGGAGAAAAGAAGATGATCGTGTTGACCAAGGCTTCGTTGTTATCCACGCCGTCGAGCAGGAAGTTGTTAGCCTGCTGGCGAAGTCCGTTTACCGAAAGTGCAGCACCACCAGAGTCCTTGTAGCGGAAGGTTTCCACCGCACCAGATTGGCCGGAAGCCGCCGAAGCCGGAGCACCACGCGTAACGCCCGGCATCAGAGTGGCGAACTGGGTGAAGTTGCGACCGTTCACCGGAAGGTCAACCACCTGGGTGCCTTCAACGACGCCACCGGTGGATGAGGTTGAGGTATCGACCACAGGAGCGGCATCCGTTACGTCGACCGTTGTGCTGGTGCCGCCGGTGACTAGCTTAAAGGAGATCGTCTGCACCTGCTGCACCTGAAGCTCGAACGCCTGCTTCTGGGTGTTGAAGCCGGGCATCGAAATCTCGATGCGGTAGTGACCACGCATCTCAGCCGGGAAGGTGAACTCGCCACCCGAACCGGTCGTCCTGTCCTCGACAGCGCCGGTATCTACATTAACGAGCTTTACGGCGGCGCCGGGGAGCAGAGCTCCGGTCGAATCGACCGCCGTTCCGGTGATACGTCCTGTATCGCTTTGGGCCAGCAGGGATCCTGTCCCGGCCGCCAGAAGCGCCGCCATCAGAGCGAAGCTACGAAGCTTCGAACGACGGCTATTTCCAAAAGGTGAATACATGGTGTTGCCTCCAAAAAAGTGCAATCGGGCCTGGTTGGGCTACGTCTGAAAATCTACTTCCCGTTCCCAAAGGAGAATGCGATTGCAACGCGGGCAACCTTGCTTGCCTCTGCGACATCAGCGCAATCCTCTGAACGGCGTTTCTATTTCAATTTTTCTTCAACTATCAAATCTCTATAAATCAATCACTTAGATTCAACCCGCCTTCGCTGAAAAGACCATCGAACGAGAGTGTTACAGTGTCAGTTGCGTACTTCAGGCCCCTCGTTTGCATGCAAAACCCTGTCCAAAACCCGCGCCTCACCTTCGGACTCTTTGAGATTGATCTCGAGACCGGTGAGCTTTGGAAGGCAGGCTTTCGCATCAAGCTGCAGAGCCAGCCCTTCAAGGTGCTCGCCTGCCTGCTGGAGCGGCCCGGACAGATCATCACCCGCGAAGAGCTACAGTTGCGCCTCTGGGGCAAAGACACGGTCGTCGACTTCGACCACTCCCTCGGCACCGCCGTCAACAAGATCCGCGAAGCCCTCGGCGACTCCGCCGACAATCCCCGCTTCGTCGAAACCCTCTCCCGCCGCGGCTACCGCTTCGTCGCTCCCGTGACCAGAGTCGCTCCGCCGCCGCAAGTGCTTCCAGCAGAAGAGCCTGCCGCCACACCCCCCGCAGTGGAGAAAGCCTCCGACGCGGGCTCTGCTCCGCCAGAGCCTCTCGCCGCAGAGCCCGCAGCTCCTCCCCTCCGCGCAGAGCGAAACAACGGCATCCTTTATTTACTCCTGGCTACAGCCACAACCCTGACAGCGCTGGCCAGCGGCTACTTCATCGGGCATCAACGCACATCCGTAACGCCTCCCCATATCATCCAAATTACTCATAACGGGCATCTTGCCCCCTCGGGCAACGCTACCGAAAACTTTGCCGCCGAAGTCACCGACGGCCCCTATCTCTATGCTCCCACGCTCGAAAGCGGCCACTACGGTCTCACCGCTATCGAACTCGCCGGGGGCAACAGCATTCCGATGCAGATTCCCTCGGACGTCGCCAGCCCCACGCTCGGGGACATCTCTCCCGATGGCTCGCACCTGCTTCTGCGCGACCACCTCTCTCCCGAATCCGAGCAGCCTCTCTGGGTCGTTCCCACCATCGGCGGCTCCGCCCAGCGCATCGGCAGCGTCCTCGCGCACGACGCCACCTGGATGCCCGACGGCATCACCATTCTCTACGCCAGCGGCAACGACCTCTTCACCACGCGCTCCGGCACTAGCTCCCCCGAGCACTACGCCACGCTTCCCGGCCGCGCCTTCTGGCTGCGCTGGCAGCCAAACGGCAAGCTGCTCCGCTTCACGGTCATCGACCCCATCACCCACACCGTGGCGCTTTATCAGCTCAACGCCAGCGACCGCCAGCCCAAGCGCCTGCTCGCGGGCTTCTCCCAACCCTCCGGCGAGTGCTGCGGCGTGTGGACCGCCGACGGCTCGCAGTTTGTCTTCCAAAGCAGCCACGGCGGCACCGACAACCTCTGGCAACTTACTGGAAGCGCAACCACTTCGCCCATCCAGCTTACCGACGGCCCCCTGCAGTTCCAGTCGCCGGTAGCTTCCCGCACCGGGCACCGCATCTACTTCCAGGGCGTCGACGCCCGCTCCGAATTCGAGCGCGTCTCCCCCACAGGCGACGTCACTGCCGACGACTCCTTCCTTGCAGGTGCAGTGCGCCTCGACTACTCGCGAGACGGCCAGTGGGTCGTCTGGACAGACTCCAACGGCCTTCTCTGGCGCGCCCGCGCCGACGGCCGCGAACGCCTGCAGCTCTCGCCCGACGGCCTCGACGTCTTCCTCGCCCGCTGGTCGCCCGACGGCAAGCAGCTCGTCGCCATGGCCCGTGAACCAGGCAAAGCATGGCGTATCTATGAGATACCGTCCAGCGGTGGCAGCATCAAGCCGCTTGTGGACGACGCCCGCAACGCAGCCGACCCCTCCTGGTCGAACGACGGCACGACCATCGCCTTCGGCCGCCTGAATGACACACTGGGCAAGGAAAACGCCGAACGCGGCATCAATCTCCTGCATCTGGATACCGGCAAGACAGAGCCGCTGCCCAACTCGCAGGGACTTTTCAGCCCTCGATGGTCACCCGACGGCCACTATCTCGCCGCCCTCACGCTCGACCAGCGCGAGGTGCGCCTCTACAACTTCGCCACCAAAAGCTGGACGACGATCACCAGCGACTCTGGAGCCGACCCCGTCTGGTCCTCCGACAGCCGCTTCCTCTACGTCCATGCCTCGCTCGACCCCAGCCAGCCGATCGAGCGGATCTCCATCCCCGACGGCAAGGTAACGGTGCTCGTACGCTTGGCCGATTCCCGCGCCCACGGCGCCGTCGATTACGTCTTCAGCGGCCTCGCTCCCGGCGATGTGCCCTTGATTCGCACCCGAATTTTCACCGGAAACCTCTTCTCACTCGACCTCAAGCAGTAATCTCGTCGCCCGTAAACAGTTCATAAAAATACGTTTACCTGTTGACAAGAAAATGATGGATGAAAGGCGTGGTCTGCATTGCGCTGATCGATCGCAATCCGGCCTCTTGAAGGTGTTATGCGTCCCCTCAATCTCTTCTCGCTCGGGCTCCTGTCTTTTTCCGCCGCCCTGTACGCTCAGCAGCCCACGGCGCTGCCTGCTTCGGCCCACACCGCTACCGGCCTCGAACTCTCGGGAGCGCAACTTACCCTTCGGGTGGACGCTCTGCGGCCGGACGTTCTCCGGGTCCGCATCTTCCCCAACGGTCACCCGGCCGAGGACGCCTCCTGGGCTGTTCTCCCCGCGGCCCGCACCGCGCGCATCCAGGTCACATCCGAGCCGGACGGCTTCGCCACCTCCAGCCTCCGCGTCTCCGTCGACCCTGACCAGAAGCTCACCGTCGCCGACCTCGACGGACACATCCTGCAGCAGGACGTCCTGCCCGTGCAGTGGAGCTCCGACGGTTTCCGTGTCAGCAAGAAGAAGACCGAGGACGACCACTTCTTCGGCCTCGGCGACAAGATGGGACCGCTCGACCGCGTCGGCGAAACCTTCACCATGTGGAACACCGACAACTTCGGCTTCCAGGAGTCCACCGACCCCATCTACAAGTCCATCCCCTTCTTTTTGGAGATGCACGGCGGCCGCACCATCGGTGTCCTCTTTGACAACACCTTCCGCACCTTCTTTGACTTTGGCCGCGAGCGCAACGACCGCTACACCTTCTCCGCTCCCGCTGGCCCGCTCGACTACTACCTGCTCTACGGCCCTGAGCCCAAGCAGGTCGTCGAAGACTACGCCTGGCTCACCGGCCCCACGCCGCTCCCGCCGCTCTGGGCGCTCGGCTTCCAGCAGTCGCGCTACTCCTACTACCCGCAGTCCATGGTCGAAGACGTCGCCGCTCATCTCCGCCGCGACAAAATCCCGACCGACGTTCTCTGGCTGGACATCGACTTCCAGGACCGCAACCGTCCGTTCACCGTCGACAAATCGCGCTTCCCGGACATGAAGGGCCTGCTCGGCAACCTCGATAAGGACGGCTTCAAGACGATCCTCATCACCGATCTCCACATCGCTCACGTCACCGATGGCACCTACCTGCCCTACACCTCCGGCCACGCGGGCGACCACTTCGTCCACGAGAACGGCAAGGAGTACGTCGGCCCCGTCTGGCCCGGCCCCTCCGTCTTCCCTGACTTCACCCAGGCCTCCTCCCGCAAATGGTGGGGAACGCTCTTCGCGGAGTTCCTCAACGACGGCGCTGCTGGCTTCTGGAACGACATGAACGAGCCAGCCGTCTTCCGTTACCCGTCCAAGACCATGCCCGACGACGTCGAACACCGCATCTCCGGTAACGAAGCGCAGGGCTTTGCGCCGCGCACCGCCTTCCACCCCGAGATCCACAACGTCTTCGGCATGGAGAACTCGCGCGCCACCATGGAAGGCCTGCTGACGCTCCGGCCGAACCTCCGGCCCTTCGTCATGACACGTGCTTCCTTCGCTGGCGGCCAGCGTTACGCCGTCACCTGGACCGGCGATAACTCCTCCACTTGGAACCACTTGCGCGAGACTACCCCGCAGCTTCTCAACCTCGGACTCTCCGGCTTCGCCATGTCTGGAGCGGACGTTGGCGGCTTCGCTGGCTCGCCTCCGGCTGACCTGCTGACCCGCTGGCTGCAGCTTGCCGCCTTCCAGCCCATCGACCGCGACCACTCCGCCAAGGGCACCAATCTGCACGAGCCCTGGGTCGACGGTCCCGAGCATGAGGCCATCCGCCGCCGCTACATAGAAGAACGCTACCGGCTGATGCCCTACCTCTACACCACCGCGGAGGAGATGTCGCGGACCGGCCTGCCCATCACCCGCCCGCTCTTCCTTGAGTTCCCCCACGCCACCACGGACAGCCACCCGCTGGACAACGACGCAACCGGAGAGTTCCTCTTCGGCCCCCGCATCCTGGTGGCCGCAAACCCCTCGCCCGAGGAGGTCGCACCCTACACCGTTCATCTCCCCGAAGGCCTCTGGTACGACTACTGGACCGGCGCAGCGCTCGATCGTCGTGGCTCCATCGGTGCCGCTGACCACGAGATTCGCGATGCGAAGCAGGGCCCGCCGCCGATCATGATCACGCCGAAGCTGGCTGATCTCCCGGTCTACGTTCGCGGCGGCTCGATCATCCCCATGCAGCCGCTGGTGCAGTCCACCAGCGAAACGCCAAACGGCCCGCTGACGCTCCGCGTCTTCCCGCCAGCCACCGGCGAAGCCTGCTCCGGCGACCTGTACACGGACGACGGCCTCACCTTCAACTTCCGCAAGGGCCAGTTCTTCCGCGAGCACTTCACCTGCTCGGCCGCAGCAGACGGATCGCTGACCGTTACGCTCGACGCGCCGAAGGGCAGTTTCAAGCCCTGGTTCCACACTCTGCGGATCGAAGTCGTCGGATCGAAGGCCACAACCGCCACATTGGCAGGAAAATCTCTCTCCCTAGAGCACTCGGAGATTGGCCAGGCCGTAATCTTCACCCCCTCCCAAAAGCCACAAACCATCACCCTGCGCTAGACTCACAGGCCTCAAGCGACACCGTTCCATCGGTGCAGCTTGAGGCCTTCGTCTTTCCAATAGATGCACGGAACATGTACCCTCAGAAGCGAAGATTCTTGCCGCATCAAAAGCTTTTGTAAGGAGTCCCACCCTTGGCCGTTCCTCTCCGAAATCCCAGCGCGCCCGGTTATCGCGAAGACGCATATAGCAAAACCGACACCCGCGCGATGAGCGTGGCCACCGCGCTCTTCTTCATGGTTGGCTTCCTTACGTGTCTTAATGACGTCGTCATTCCGCACCTTAAGAGCATCTTCGAGCTCTCCTATGCCGAAGCCATGCTCGTGCAGTTTGCCTTCTTCATGTCCTACTTCGTCTTCAGCTACCCTGGCGGCAAGCTGGTCGACAAGTTCGGCTACAAGAAAACGATGGTCGCTGGTCTGCTGGTGATGGCGGTCGGCGCGGCTGGCTTCATCCCCGCATCGTACTTCGCGGTCTACGCTATCTTCCTCGGTGCGCTCATCATCCTGGCTGCCGGCATGACGATCGTGCAGGTCGCCGTAAACCCGTACGTCACGGTGATCGGCCCATCCTCCACCGCATCGAGCCGTCTCGTACTGGCCCAGGCATTCAACTCGGTTGGCACGTTCATCGCTCCGCTCATCGGTGCACGCTTCATCCTGAAGGGCATCGGCGAACTGAAGCCCGCGCAGATGCACTCGCTCTCTGCCGCCGCGCTGCAAAGCTACCGCGCGACGCAGGCCTCCTCCGTTCGTATGCCCTACATAGGCATGACGCTCATGCTGGTGCTGCTGGCCGTGGCTCTCGCCACCATCAAGCTGAAGACCACGACCGGCGTCTCCGAGCACACGCAGGACTTCCGTCCCGGCGCCTTCGCGGAAGCGTTGAGCAGCTCGCAAAGCATCTGGTCCAAGCCGTGGCTCATCGGCGGCGCGCTCGGCATCTTTGCTTATGTCGGCGCTGAAGTCTCCATCGGCTCGCTGCTGGTGAACTACATGGGCGAGAAGAGCATCGCAGGCCTGCCGGAAAACCAGGCAGCACAGTTCCTGATGGTCTACTGGGGCGGCGCCATGATCGGCCGCTTCATCGGCTCGGCCATTCTGCAGAAGGTGAAGACAGGTCTCCTGCTTGGCTTTACGGCCATCGTAGCGTTGGCGCTGGTCATCACCAGCATGAACGCTCACGGCTTCACCGGCATCTACGGCACGACGCACATCTTCGCGTACGTCGGCGGTCTGACTCAGACACTCGTGCCGCACTCCGTCGCTATGTGGACGCTGCTCGGCGTTGGCTTCTTCAACTCCGTCATGTTCCCGTCGATCTTCACGCTCGGCATCCAGGACCTCGGCTCGCTTACCTCCAAGGGCTCCAGCCTGATGGTGGCCGCCATCGTCGGCGGCGCGATCCTTCCGCTCACCACCGGCAAGCTGGCCGATCTGCACGGCCCCCAGGCCGCGCTCATCATTCCCGCACTCTGCTACGTGTACATCACCCTTTACGGCCTGATGAGCACACGTCGCCCGCCGGTACTGGAACCAGTCGTCTAACAGCAACGCATCTGCAGCAAAAGGAAGGGAGCGGCTTTCGCCGCTCCCTTCTTTTTGCTCTTCACCCCGATCAAGGGACCTTCACCAGCGACATCGCCACAAAGCCATTCGTCCCAGCGCTCACCGCCACGTTCGTAACAGCCGCAGTGTTCGCAACCTCCAGGGGAGCAAAGCTCACGCTTCCATCCGCCCCGGTTACCGCGGCCGTCTGCGACTTCGTCAGCACAGGAGCAGCCGGGCATCTTCCCTGCGTCGGGCAAGCACCCTCCCAGGCCGTCACCGTCTGCGCGATCGTCACCGCCGCTCCCGGCAGCACATGCCCCGCCGCGTCAGAGACCACGACCACCACCGGCTGAAACGTCGCACTCGACGCTACGCTCTGCCCTGCTCCACTCGCCAGCGACGGCACCCACTGGCTGGCATCGACAGCGATCACCATCCACATCGCGCAGACCGTGCTCCACGCACAGCCCTGTACCTGCGCCGTTCCGCTCGCCAACCCATTCATCCCCACACTCACACTGGCCACACCATTCGCCGCAGTCAGCGAACTTGTCGCACTCAGCGTCAGCCCGGACGAAGCGCTCCACGCCACAGGCACACCGCTCGCGGGGCTGCCGTCCTGCACCGCGTTCAAAACCACCGGCAGCGACACACTGCCGCCAGCCGCAACCCACGCCGCGGTTGCGAGCATCTGCACGCTCCGCACCGGATCAGCATCGGTCACCGCGACCTGCACACTGGCTCCTCCGCTCAACTCTGTGGCCGACAACGTCACCAGCCCAGCCGCCACACCTGCGACCTTGCTCTGCACCAGCCCGTTCGCATCCGCCGTCAGCACGCAGCTCGACGCGACGCCACAGGCTACAAGCGACGCTCCTCCGCTCACGGCAAGGCTCACACTGGCTCCCGCAATCGGCGTAACTCCATCACTCGCCAGCACACGCACCGCGAAAGAAGTCGCCGCCGTCATCCCTGTCGCCAGCGACGCCGGGGCTGAAACCTTCGCGACCGTGTACGCTCCCGCTCCTGCATAGACAAGCGCTCCGGTGATCGACGTTGCCGCCCCCGTCGTCATGTCCGTCACCGCAACAGACACAGGCACACCCGACGTCGCCTTCGCCAACACGCTCGTCGGAGCCACGGCCACAATCGTGTTCGCCGACCAACTCACCACCGAGGCAACCACGCCGTTCACCGTGACACGGTTCCCACTTGCAAAGCCCATCCCCGTAATCGAGATCTGCCCCCCGCTGCTGCTCACCGAAGACGGCGAAACAGCATCGGCGTACATCAGTCGCGCCTTGTAGAGATAATCCGGCCGGCCGTCACCGTAGTAGTCCGCAATCGCCACACGATAGCTTGCATCTGCAGCAGAAGCGGACACCTTCAACTGCGTCAGCCCAGCGACGCTGCCGTTCATGGGCACCGTTGCCGAAGCGACCGTCGGCAACAGTCCACCATCGTCACGCGCTCTCCAGACACCAATCACGGGCTGCGCCTTGTTGGTAGAGGTGTTGCCCTGTTCATCCTGCGCAAGCGTCTCCAGCGTCCAGCTTCGTCCACCGCGTAGCGTTGGCGTAACACTCCACGCCGGGAACTGGCTTCCGCACAGAACATCGCTCCACCATCCGCCCGCAGCCGTCGCCACCGGGTTTCCTTCCGTCCCATTGGTGCTGGTATAGCAACGCTCAGGGCCATCGTTCAGCACCGTTCTCGAGGTCACAGTATCTGTCCCCCCGTAATCACCCCAGGTGATATTTCCGGTGGAAGTTGGCGTCACGGGAGGACGCTGCCAGTTCCCAAGCGCATACTGCCCCGTGTACAGCGGATTAACCGCTTCCGTTTCGATCACATAGCGCACGGCCCCCTCCGTCATGGGCACACGAGCCACGTTGTAATACCCCTGCAGATCGACATTGCTCACCCCCGTATCAAGCTGTTCCG
Source organism: Acidobacteriaceae bacterium (assembly GCA_028283655.1). Classification (NCBI taxonomy): domain Bacteria; kingdom Pseudomonadati; phylum Acidobacteriota; class Terriglobia; order Terriglobales; family Acidobacteriaceae; species Acidobacteriaceae bacterium. Next base: position 2,539,293 of record JAPWKE010000003.1, read on the forward strand.
GCGGGGCTCCACTGACCGGATTGCCCGCGTTCTGCCGGAACAGATAGCCCGACACGCTGGAAGCATACTGCCAGTCGCTGGGAACAAACCCCACCATCAGCCGCACATTTACATTCACTGAACCGCTGCCGGTGACGTACCCATCTTCGTTCTGTATCACTCCGTTGAAGCGCACCGCCTGGCTCAGACTCGGAATTTTGCCGTTCGCCTCCGTGGTCACGGGATACAACATGGTCAACGCGCTCAGGTCATCCGCGCGCAGCGTAAACGGATTGGTCATGCAAAGGTACGTATAGCTGCCGCACAGCACATCGATCGGATGCATCACCGGCCAGTACACCACCTGCCGCGCATTTGGCGTAGAAGCCGCCGTGAACACGTTGTCGTTCGTCTGCGACCAACCCAGCCCCAGCACTCGCCCAAACGCACGCATCACCAGGTATTGCAACTGCTTCAGCGAGTCTGTCGACGATGTCACGCACTTGCCGTTCACCACGATCAGCGCATGGTCAATCGTCCCTGCGGCGCCAAAGCCGTCCACACTCTCCAGCACCTCATTCTGCCGACAACTGGAAAGACTGCTCGCCCCCGACCCCAGCAGTAGGTCCGTCACCGAACCATCCGAATCGTAAACGATCGCGATCGGCTTCCCCAGGTAGTTCGAAGCCTGCACGTCCGCCGGAAACACCACTGCCGTGCCGTCAAAGTATGTGTTCCCGCTGCTCACATGCTCACTCAGCGTCCCACCCTGGCTTAGGGTCAGGCTCGCCACCGGCACCGTCCACACCGCTGCCGCAGCCGCCACAACCGCGTCCGCCTGCGCATGGGTCACACTGCTGTTCAGCACTGCGGGGTCCGTGAAGTACAGCACGTTGTTCGTCCGAAACGCCATCGGCTGCCCCGGGTTGGCGTACTGCGCCCCCGTCACAAACCGGGGCCCGCCCGCCAGCGCAGGAACCACCACCATTACAAGAAGAATCGCCGCCAGAAGACGCAGAAACCTACTCATGCGTAGCCTCCAGCATCGGCTGCATCCGCTGTGAAGCCATCGTCACCCCACCGCGAGCAGGCACCCCCTCGGCCGGAAGCTCCTGCACCGGACTACGCCGGTGCGGCGTCCCGGCAACCGGCACCCCCGGCTCCTTCCACGTCGGCTCGCGCCACGCCGCGGCCACCGCAGCCGCCTCCTGCAGCGGCACAAAAGCACTCACCGCCACACTCGCCAGCGGAGTCTCCAGCGAACGCTGCACCCGCGTCGCCAACCGCCGCACATCCACCTGCGGCGCGCTTCCATCTCCAGCCATCACGACCGGCACAACGCCTTCAGCACCATCCACCGGCGAACTCAGCCCAGCCGCGCTCGCAGCCTGGACAAACACCATCGCCCGCTCGCCCACCCAGTACCGCTGCATCCCCACCGGCCACAGCCCAGCCCACTCACGCAGGGTGAACGTAGCCCCCGTTCCATTCCCCATCACATTCTGGTCGACGCGAAAGACCACCTCGACCACGCCACCCTTCCGCGTGATCGACACCACCTGCCCCACAAACGCATTCTCGGCACGCGACGCCAGGCTGCGCAGCGCCGCCCCCACCGAGACGTCCTGCGCCCCAGCCGCAGCGACAGCCACGCCCAACAGCCCTATCCCCACGCACCAGAAAATCCGCTTCAGCATCGCCCGTACCCTCCACGCTCTTCTTCGTCGCGAAGTGCGTCAGGATAGGCCACTGTCCCTGTGCGGACAGCGCTAAAGCCAGGAGGCTACAAGCTCATGCCTACGAAATTTCCGGATAAAAATCGAAGAACGCATCAATGCTGTGGCGAAGCTGCGCTTCAATCTGCTCCCGCGAGCCCGAAAGCACATGCATCGTCACGCGAGAGTCGTTCCCGTTCTTCAGCTCTATCTTCGCCGCCTCAACTGCCGCAACTTCCTCTGCCGGCAGCAACTTCATCCCATAAACCAAAACCAGATCAGCCATCCTCAAATCCTACGCTTTTGCCCGTCTGAACCCTTTTCATCGCCGCTACAATCAAAAGAGTTATGTCAGAGATCGTTCGCGACACCGTCATCCTTGGCTCCGGCTGCTCCGGACTCACCGCCGCTATCTACGCGGCCCGTGCCAACCTCAAGCCCCTCGTTCTCGAAGGGCATGAACCCGGCGGACAGCTTTCCATCACCACGCTGGTTGAAAACTTTCCCGGCTGGCCCGAAGGCATCCAGGGCCCCGAACTCATCGAGAACATGAAGAAGCAGGCAACGCGCTTCGGCGCCGAGCTGCGCATGGCTCACCTCACCAGCGCGAACCTGCTCGTCTCCCCGTTTGAGCTGCAGGTCGGCAAAGACATCATCAAGACCCGCACGCTGATCATCGCCTCTGGAGCCTCGGCGCGCTGGCTCGGCCTGTCCAGCGAAAAAGCGCTCGTCGGCTTCGGCGTCAGCTCCTGCGCCACCTGCGACGGCTTCTTCGCCTCTGGCAAGGAGATCGCCGTGATCGGCGGTGGTGACTCCGCGATGGAAGAGGCGCTCTTCCTCACGCGTTTCGCCAGCAAGGTCACGCTCATCAACCGCTCGGAGAACTTCAAAGCTTCGCGCATTATGCTGGAGCGCGCCATCGCGCACCCGCAGATCGAGTTCCTCCACAACACCGTCGTAGAAGATTGCCTCGGCGTGGAAGAGAAGGACCTCAAGGGCCTGAAGCTGCACAACACGAAGACCGGCGAGCGCTGGACGCTTCCCGTGCAGTTCATGTTCCTCGGCATCGGTCACGAGCCCAACGCAACGATGTTCTCCGGCCAGATCGACCTCGACGCCGACGGCTACGTCAAGACCGAGCACAACGTCTTCACCACGCGTCAAGGCGTTCAGATCCACGGCGTCTACGCCTGCGGCGACGTCCAGGACCGCCGCTACCGCCAAGCCATCACGGCTGCCGGAACAGGCTGCATGGCCGCTCTCGAAGTTGAAAAGTACCTCGAAGAGCTCGGCCGCTAAATCAACGGAAGCAACAAAAAGCGGCTGTGAGTCGGTGGATTTCCTTCCACCCTCTCACAGCCGCTTTTTTCTTCCCTTCCGCTAGATCTTGGCAGCCTCCAGCACAGCGATTCGCTTCTGCGCCAACCGATACGACGCCGTCGGCCCGACATACGTCGACAGCGAAAACTGGTTCGGCTCCACATGTCGATAGGCCCCGAGCGCCGCTTCACGCTCACCATACTGCTCATAGATCAAGCCAAGCGCGAACCATATCTCCGAGTTCGGCATCGTTTCGTTGGCAGCCGTCATCGCCTTCGTCACCATGTCCCGAGCCTCGGAGACGCGCCCCTGCAACGCATACACACAAGCCAGTGTATGCAGCTCCGCGAACGACGGCGTCTTGGTCATCTGTACCGCCTGCTGCGCCGCCTTCAGGTCCGCATCCGTGATCGTACCCGTCACAACACTGAGCCACGCAAGCCCGTTCCAGTCACGAGCTTCCGCCTTGTCACTCGCGGTAATCTGCGTCATCACCTTATGCGAATCAGCCCACCGGCCCTGTGCTTCCAGCGAGAACGAAAGCTCGCGCAGCAGCACAACGTTGTCAGGCTTCTTCTCCAGCTTCGCCCGCAGCAGTTTCTCCAACGGCGCGCCTTCGTTCTTCAACAGGTATGAGCGGCACAGCAACCTCAACGCCGTATCAGAGTCCGGCTCAGCCGCAAGCAAACGCTCCGCAGCAGGCCGCAGCACGTCACCGTTCTCAGCCCCGGAAGCAGCTTCCGCCAGCAGCAGGTCAAGGTCTTCCTGGTGCGACCCCGTGGCCTTCTCGCGAGCCGCAGCCACCTCGGCAAGGTACGGCTTGGCATCCACCGACGAAGCGACCAATGAGATCGCCGCCAGCCGCATAGACGCCACCGAATCAGCGCCCTCCTTCGTGCTGCCAACCGTCCAGAAGCGCGGCAGCATCGGGCCGCTCAACACATCATCGCCACCGCCACGGTGCGTCTCCTCTCGAATCCAGTCGAGCATCGCCTTCGCAGACTTCGTGTCCCCATGCTCTAACCGCTTCAACACCGCGTTGCCGCAGAAGACAGTGTCTTTGTCTTCGCAAATCACACGGTAGCTCGAGCCCTCCCGCGCAACAAACATGTGCGAAGGATCGGCGCCGACAATCTGCACCACCACCTTCCATCCGCTCGCATCGTCTCCGGTAGCCTTGAAGCTCACGTTGTTGCTGATGAGGTCAGCCATCACATTCGGTTGCAGCGACGACTGCCGTGCCAGAATCCGCATCATGTCCGCGCCCAGCATGGCCTTGTCCAGATCGAAAGCGAACTCGCGGTCCGAGACGTAGCCATCATGGCTCATCTGCGGCTCCATCTGCGCACGAGTTGCATTCCCGCGGAACATCATCGTCATCATGTGCTCGACAGGATAGGTAGGCTCCGTGGGCTTCACCGTCTCCCCGTCCACATGCTTTACCTGGCGATACATCTCCACCTGGCGCCCCAGGGCAGCAGCATTCGCGTCGCCCTCAATTCCAGCGTTCAGAATCTCTGCACCCTCTGCGTAGTGAGAGATCTGGGCCAGCAAAGACCCTGCCGTACGCAGGTTCTGCAGCCTTTCGCTCGCACCATCATTGCCGCGCGACGCTGCCGCAAGCCCTGCAGACACGCCCTTCGCCACCGTTGCAGACGCAATCGCCAGAGACCGCCGCGTACCATCCGAAGGTAGTTTCGCCAGCTCTGCATCGAGCTCCGCATAGCGGCCCGAGAAGTACAGCGCGTAGAGCAGATTGTTCATAGTCTGCGACGTCACCTTGGTCTTGTCCTTATCGATCATCGCGCGATACGTCGTAACGGCACTGGCAACATCTGCGTCCTTTGCATAACGCACGCCACGTGCATTGAACTCGTACAACACGGCCAGATCGAAGCGCATGTCATTGTTTTCAGGGTCAAGCTCAACGGCCTTCTTCATAGCTACCAGCGCAGCCGCGCGGTCGAAGTTACCGCCAAAGCGAACACCCAGGCTATCGCGCTCCAGCGAATAAGCCAGCACCACCTGCGTGATCGACTCCCCCGGCGCAAGCTCAACTGCCTTGCGTGCCTGCGCCTGGCTCTCTTCCACCAGTCCAAGCTCCATCAACGTGTTCGCCAGACGCGCGTGATACATCGCCTCCGACGGATGCGCCGCAATCATTCTGCGCTGAATCGCAAGCTCATCCTTCACCTTGCCTGCAGCCTTCTCGCGCTCGCCAGGAGCATCGAAGAAGAGCCCAATGTAATCGCGCTTATCCAACTCCAGCACAGCCGTCCGCATCGCCAGCGCTTCTTCCGCCGTCAACGTTCCCGGGCCACTGTCAAAGTGAATCACCGCATCAATCACATTCGGCTGTGGGCTCGTGTACGTCTCCGTCAAAACCGCCTTGCCAAGCTGCGTCGTCTTGTTCGGCAGCAAAGCACGAGCCACAAATCCATCGGGCGCAACAACGTGGAGACGACGCTCATCCGTAAACGGCATGAAGGTATACGTCTTCAACCGGCTCGCTTCCGCCAGCGCAAACTCATGCTTCGCCTGTGCACTTGCATCCGGGTTCAGCTTCTCCGGCTCCGTGCGGAACCAGCGCGGCAAGCGGTAGATCGCATAGGTGGCATACGCCACCGCACCCGAGTCTGTCAGCCCGGACATGCCTCGACGCGCGCCATCCATATCCAGCGTCAGCGCAAACGGCTTCTGCAGATCAGCCGCATCTCCATGTGAAACGTGTGTCAGCGTCTTTGCGAGGTACGTGTTGTTTGCATACTTCTCCATCTGCGTATGCAGTTCGCCGACATCCTCGCCCCCATACTGCGAGCGATACTGCGCGTCCACGTCCCCCGTCGTCTGCGAAACCTCTACAGTGTGTGAAGGTCCATACTGCGCCAGCGTGAAATCACGCGTCTCCACCAGCACAGACCCCGTCGCGACAGCCTCTGGAATCTTGGTCAGCTCCGTCGTCCCTGCCGCAATCACCAGCGCTTTGCGGCCATGATCGCCCCACGGCAGACTGCCTAGCGCATAGTGCTCCGCCGTCGCATCGATCCACACCGCCGGTTCGCTGCCCGCCGCCGGAACATAGACGATCGCATGATCGAACTGCGTCAGCCCCGGCTGATCGCTCTCAACGTCCGCACCCGGCCCTGCACTCAACAGCGCCAGGTTTGCCGGCACGCCAACCGCCCGCAGCATCGCAACCAGCAACGTCGCCTTGTCTTTGCAGTCGCCGTAGTGACGCTTCAACGTCTCTGCCGGGCGCTGCGGAGTCAGCTTGGCCGCACCAAACTCCACGCCGGTGTAACGCACAGACTTGTGCAACGCCGCCAGCACAGCAGCCATCTTGGCCATGCGCTCCGTCGGCAACGTGCTTGGCAACGCAGCCTTTACGTCGTCCACCACAATCTGTGGCTCCGCCAAAGCCGCATAGCCCGACGCCATCGCAGCCCACGACGCCCCCGTCGAAAAGAACACATGCGGCCGCGTCGACTCGTTCGAGTTGAGGTTGATGTCGTCCTCCGTCGTCGCCGCCATCCCTACCGCCTCGTACACCACGCGGTGCAAACCAGCCACATCCTCACTCGTCGTAGCTTCGTGCACCTCTGTCGGCAGCTTGGTTCGAACCGCCATCCCCGCAGGCGACTCCACGATCAACCGCGACACCGCCACCGGCACGCTCAACCGCACAGAAAACTGGTAGTTCCCCCCACCGGCAAAGTAAGGAGTCTTCTCCTCCAGCGTCTCCACTTCTTCCACGATCGAACCCACACCCACCGCCGGAAGAGGCGCTCGTCGCACATGCTCCGAAGAAAACGTATCGCTGTCATCAGCCTTTACCGGAGCATCCGTCACGGTCTTCTGGTCCAGCTCTGCAAAGCGGCCATCCACCGTCAGCACTCGCGCACGCAACTGCGAGGGCTTCTCAAACCAGGGATCCCAGGTCTGCGAGATCTCTGACCAGCCCTTCACCGCCTCCTGCACATCAATGCGGTAGATCCGGCGATGCTCCGTGATCCGCGTTCCATCTGCCGCAAACCGGAAGCGAGACTCTTCCAGCAGAATCTGCACATCAGATTCTGACGATGCAGGAACGGCAGCAGACGCAGCACGTAACTCCGCCACGCTGGAACGAAAGACAGCACCACCCAGCTTTGGGGCGGTTGCCGGAACACTCTGGGCCTGGGACACAGAAAAAGCAGAAAGCAGCAGCGCAGCCGCCGCGACCGGATACGAACGCAACATCGGGGAAACCTTCAAAATGGAATGTGCACTCAACATACCAGCTTCGTCAGCCCAATCCCCTCAATAAGAGCACGACGCATAATTCCCTACCGCAACAGCGTCAAGCCAATCGTGCGTAAATCGCCCATCTCCTGAAAATCCCCTTGGAGACAAGTCGAGCATCGATATAACGTTGCCAATACGATCCTTTTCTATCCTGGGAGCCTTGTACGCACACTCCCGCCTACCCTCTGGACTACCCGCAAGGAGAGTTGCGTTGACGTTCCTATCGATTACTCGTCGTCTTATCATCCCTGTTACCGCTGCGGCGGTAACACTGGCGCTCGCTGGCTGCGCCATGACCAACACCGCCACCACGACCTCCGCCACAACAGCAGCTTCTCTGACCGGACACATCATGGGCGGCAACCAGCCCGTTGTCGGATCCTCCGTATATCTCTATGGGGCAGGTTCAACCGGATACGGCCTCGGCTCCCAGGTGTATGCTTCGACCACCTCGGCCTATGACGCCTATGGCTCGTTCTCCTTCACCAAGAACAGCACAAACACCGGCGCAAACCCTGGTGGCAACACCTGGGGCTGCCCCGCAAGCGGCGATCCGCAGATGTTCCTCGTCGCCCTCGGCGGAAACTCGACCGGCAACGGCACGGCAAACAATCCCAACCCGAACAGCGCGATTGCTCTGGTAGCTTCCATCGGTAAGTGCTCCACGGTATCGAACGCGACCTTCGCAAACATTAACGAAGTCACCACCGTAGCCTCGATGGCCGCGCTTCAGCAGTACTACAACCCTGTGAGCGGAGCCATCGGCGCACCCGCCACCACACAGGGCCAGCTCGGCTTCAACAATGCCGTCGCGACCATCTCCACGCTAGTCAACACCTCTGCGGGTACGGCAAACACCACCTACACCCCGTCCAGCAGCGTCAGCGGAGTCACCGTCACGGCCACTCCCGAGTCGGCCAAGATCAATACCATCGCAAACATCCTCGCCGCCTGCGTCAACAGCACGGACGCAAGCAGCGACAATTGCACCACGCTTTTCAGTAACTCGGTACCGCCGTCGCCTTCCGTAATCAGCCAGCCGTCGCTTACCTTCCAGACGGCGAACAACACGCTACAGGCGATCTACTTCATGCTCACGAATCCGACCAGCGGTTCACCGACGGCGGTGGGCAAGCTCTTCGGCCTCACAGCCGCTGCAGCCCCCTTCCAGCCCTCACTGACTGCTGCCCCCAGCGACTGGACAATCGGCATCAGTTACACGACCGCAGGAAGCTGCTCGATTGGTTATCCCCTGGATTACCCCAACGGGGTCGCTATCGACTCCCAGGGAAATGTCTATGTCAACAACAGTGTGACCGCAACCCCGACATTGGGTGTTTTCTCTCCCACCGGAGGCGTATCAGCCTGCGTCGGCGACAGCGCCCTCTACGGTAGCACCTACGCGCTCGCCATCGATGCAAATGACACGGCGTGGATGTCGACGTACTCCACCTCGTCCAGTGCCACCAGCAAGCTGCTCCGTTACGGTGCAGGCACCGAGACAGTATGGACTGAGCCTGTCGCCACCATGGAGGGACTCTCTTTTGATGGCAGCGGAAACCTCTACGCCTACGACTACGGCGGCAAGCAGCCCTACATGTACAGTGGCGCAGCCTCCGCCTCCTCCGCTGTAGCCGCCACTCAGATCGGAACCACAGGCGCGAGCTACGGCTCCGCGCAGGCAACGGACGGTCTACAGAACACGCTTATCGTCAACAACACCTACACCATCGCCAGCAGCGGCCCGTACGTCGTGACACCGAGCACCGCTACAGGAGCGGTCAACGGCTACACCACCAGCGCAGCCAGCTACACGGGCGGCCCCACGTATTACACGTACGCCATTGCGCTTGCGTCCAGCAGCGTTCCAAACAACACGAGCTCCTTCTGGATGGGCAACTACTGCGCAACGAACTGCGCAACGGTTGGCACATCGAACAGCCTTGTACCGGTGAACATGGCCGGCCACACCGCCTCTTTCGGCACCTCGACCGCGCAATGCGCAGGCGGTATCTTCCGCCCCCGCGGCATCGCAGTCGACGGCGCGGGCAACGCCTGGGTATCGAACTACAACATCGCCAACGGTTCGGTCTCTGAGATCAGCGCCGCGAGCGCCGCGTTGTCTCCTGCCTACACCGGAACCTGCACGGACACCACCACAGGCTCAACAGCCATTGGTGGCTTTCAGAAGGCCTTCTATACCTCGAACCCGCGCGGTATCGCAGTCGATCCCTCCGGCAACGTTTGGACAGCTATCGGAACAACACTTGCAGGCTCGGCAATCGTCGAGTTCGTAGGCGCTGCCGTCCCGGTGGTCACCCCCATCGCTGCAGGCATCGCAGCCAACACCGTCGGCATGAAGCCCTAACCAGCACCACACAACAAACCGAAAAGCGGCGGCCACCTTGGCCGCCGCTTTTCTTTGCCTCATCAACATCCGCAACAATCCTCCTACCCCTCTCGCGCGTCCTATCCACAGAGGTCTTCCATGCGCCGCCTTTTCACCACCCTCTTCGCCGCGACTCTGGCTCTCTCCACAGTTGCCTGCAACGCCCAGCTCACGCACTCTCCCCTGCCCGCTCCAAAGCAGGATGACGCACTCGCCGCCAAACCATCACGCGCGACCGCCGTCTTCGCTGGCGGCTGCTTCTGGGGAACACAAGCTGTCTTCGAACACGTGAAGGGCGTGCTCAAGGTCACCGCAGGCTACGCTGGCGGCTCAGCCTCCACCGCCACGTACTCTCAAGTCACCACCGAGACCACCAAACACGCCGAGTCCGTTGAAATAGTCTACGATCCCTCCAAACTCACCTTCGGCCAACTGCTCCGTGTCTTCTTCACCGTGCACGACCCCACCACGCTCAACCGCCAGGGCAACGACGAAGGCACCAGCTATCGCTCGGCAGTCTTCTACACCTCGCCCCAACAGTTCAAACTCGCGCAGGCCTACATCGAGCAGCTCTCCGCCGCACGCTCATGGCCCAACAAGATCGTCACCGAAGTCACACCGCTCAAAGGCTTCTACCCCGGCGAAGACTACCACCAGGACTACGCGCTCAAGAACCCGAACGATCCCTACATCCTCGTCTGCGACCGTCCCAAGATTGCCACGCTAAAAGCCGACTACCCTGAGCTCTACGTCACCTACAAAGGCCACTAAGCCTCTGCCTCCGCAGCGATCGCAGGCGGCCTCGCGGCCCTTGCGGTCGTGATGAGGATCACGCTGCCCAGCACGAACACGCCACCCACCAGCGTCCGTACGCCCCACGGCTCGCCACCCAGAAAGTGCCCCAGCACCACAGCCACCATCGGGTTCACATAGGCGTATGTGCCCACCTTCGTCGGACTCTCCCGCGCCAGCAGCCACACATACGCGGTGAACCCTGCAATCGATCCCGCGAACACCAGGTACGCCCACGACCACAGCACATTCTTCGGCAACGCCATCAGCGAAAACCCACGCAGGTTACCCATCGCCGCAGCCAGCAGCAGCAACGCGCCGCCGCCCACCAGCATCTGCGCACCAGAACTCACGCCCTTCGACGCAGGCAGCGTCACGCGCCGCGAAACCACACTGCCCAGCGCAAAAAAGAGCGCCGAGCCCAGCAACGCAAGCGCGCCCACAACCGTCACCGGAGCCTCTCCCGAAGCGCCCAGCCGCAGCGACAACACCGCGACCCCGGCCAGCCCCAGCAACAACGCTCCCACCAGCCGCACCGTCAGCTGCCGCGTCTTCAGCACCACCACTTCGCCCAGCGCGATGAACAACGCAATCGTTGAAATCACCACGCTCGCCAGCCCCGAAGGCACATGCGCCTCGGCCCAGAAGAGCAGGCCGTAGTTGCCGACAAAGATCAGCAACGCCACAACGCTGAGCCCCTTCCACTCCGCCACCGAAGGCCAGCGAGCACCGCGCAGCATCTGCCATCCGAACAGCAGAATGCCCGCGGCAAAAAATCGCATGGACGCAAACAACACCGGCGGCACAACCAGCACCCCCACGCGGATCGCATAGAACGTCGAGCCCCAGATGAAGTAGATCGCTGCAAATGCCAGCAGCACCTTCCACAACGGCGCGTGATCTTCCTGCTGCATCATGCCTGCTCCTGTTGAACCATCAGTCCCTTGCGGCGTACCAGCCGGTCGCAGTGCTCGCTCAACCCCACCAGCTCCAGCCGCTTGCCCTCCGCGCGATACTTCGCCGCCACGCCTTCAATCGCCTCCAGCGCCGACGCATCCATCACGCGTGCGTTTTCAAAGACCACCACCACATGCTCCGGGTCCGTCTTCGGCGAGAACATCCTCGCAAACTGCGTCGCCGAAGCAAAGAACAACGAGCCGTCCAGGTGATACACCTTGCGCCCCTCGCTCTCCTCCGCCGTCACATCAAGGTCCTTCGCATGGTCCCACGCAAACACCAGCGCCGAGATCACAATGCCCGTCACAACGGCGACCGCAAGGTTCGTCAGCACCGTTACCAGCGTCACCACAACCATCACCAGCGTGTCATGCCCCGGCACCTTGCGCAGCATCGTCAGGCTCTTCCAGTTGAACGTCTCAAAGCTGACTACGAACATCACACCCACCAGCGCCGCCAGCGGAATCCGTTCAATCCAATGCGATCCCCACAGGATGAACGAAAGCAGAAACAGCCCGGCCATCACACCCGACCAGCGCCTGCGTCCACCCGCGTTCAAATTGATGATGCTCTGCCCGATCATGGCGCAACCGCCCATGCCGCCAAACAGCGCGCCCACAGCATTGCCCACACCCTGCGCCATCGACTCCCGGTTCGGTTGCCCGCCGGTCTCCGTCATCTCATCGATCAGGTTGAGCGTCAGCAGCGTCTCCACCAGGCCAATCGTTGCCAGCACCAGTGCATACGGCAGGCAGATGCGCAGCGTCGCAAACGTATACGGCACAGCAGGCAGATGGAAGTGCGGCAGCGAGCCATGAATCGACGCCAGATCGCCAACCGTACGCGTAGGAATATGCAGCACCAACGCCACCGCTGTCGCCGCCAGAATACCCGCCAGCGCCGACGGAATCGCCTTCGTCAGCTTCGGCAGCAGAACCGTCACTAGCGCCGTAATCGCAATCAGCCCCAGCATCAGGAGCATCGGCTTCGCCGGCAGCCAATGGCCATGCTCATGCAGATGCTGCAACTGCGCCGAGCCGATGATGATCGCCAGCCCGTTCACAAACCCCAGCATCACCGAGTGCGGCACCATGCGTATGAACTTACCCAGACGGAACCACGCAAAGAGCATCTGCAGCACGCCCGTCAGCACAATCGTGGCAAAGAGATACTCCACGCCGTGCTGCATCACCAGCCCTGCGCTCACCACCGCCATCGAACCCGCAGCGCCGGAGATCATTCCCGGGCGTCCGCCCCAGATCGCCGCAACAAGACAGATGATGAACGCCGCATACAGTCCCGTCAGCGGATTCACATGCGCCACCAGCGCAAACCCCACCACCTCCGGCACCAGCGAAAGGGCAGAGGTCAGGCCAGCCAGCACTTCGCTCTGCGCCAGACTCCAGGAGACAGGGCCCCAGGACATCGAATTGTTTTCAGGCACGTTGTTTCTATTCCTCTCTTCGTCTGCGAAGAGCGGTCCGCTGGCGCTGGCCTCAACTGGATTCAGCCGGGTTCCATCAGCGCGCGTCCCGCCCTCTGGGTTCGGTGTACAGAAACGGCGTTGGCTCTCCGTTCCCCGCTGCGGCTTCTCAGGCCGCCATCTCGTTCGTCACACGTCGAAAGCTTTTGAATGCAGGCAGCTTCAACATCCGTCCGGCAAACTTCCCGGCCCATCGACCCTTCGCATTCCTTCAAGCGCGCATGTAACGTTTCAAGCCTATTGTCTCGCATTGCAGCCATTTCTTGCTTCTGATACCCGCACCCCCATGCATCGTGCGCCGCCCGTCCCCATCCAATCCCCAACAGGAGATCACATCGCATGGCCCACAAAATCGCTCTCATCGCAGGCGTCACCGGAATCGTCGGGCGTAACCTCGCCACGCTGCTTGCCACACAGTCTGACTGGACGATCTACGGCCTCTCGCGCAGCGGATGCTCCATCAAGGGTGTTCACTCCCTCGCCGCGGACCTGCAAGACCCAGCCTCCGTCGCCGCGGCTCTGCAAGGCCTCCAGCCCACCCACATCTTCATCACCACCTGGCTACGCCAAGCCACCGAAGCCGAAAATATTCGCGTCAACGCCGGCATGGTGCGCAACCTCCTGAGCGCGGCCACAGCATCGGGCCACGTCGAACACGTCGCCCTCGTCACCGGCCTCAAACACTACCTCGGGCCGTTCGAGGCCTACGGCAAAGGCGTACTTCCCGCAACACCCTTCCGCGAAGAGCAGCCGCGCCTCGACATCGAGAACTTTTACTACGCGCAGGAAGACGAAGTCTTCGCCGCGGCTGCAAACGCAGGCTTCGGCTGGAGCATTCATCGCCCCCACACCATCATCGGCTACGCCGTCGGCAATGCGATGAACATGGGCACGACACTCGCCGCCTACGCCAGCCTCTGCCGCGAAACAGGTATGCCCTTCCAATTCCCCGGCTCTGCCGCACAGTGGAACAGCCTCACAGACATGACCGACGCCCGCCTGCTCGCCCGGCATCAACTCTGGGCAGCCACCACTCCCGCCGCGCGCAACGAAGCCTTCAACGTCGTCAACGGCGATGTCTTCCGCTGGAGCTGGATGTGGCCGCGTCTCGCCGAGTGGTTCGGCATCGAAGCCGCCCCTTTCACCAGCGACGGCTTCCCACTCGAAACACAACTCAAGCACGCCGAGCCCCTCTGGAACTCACTTGCAGAAAAGCACGGACTCGCCGAACCCGATCTTCATCGTCTCGTCTCCGCCTGGCACACAGACGCCGACCTCGGCCGACCCATCGAAGTCGTCACCGACATGTCCAAGAGCCGCAAGCTAGGCTTCCTCGACTATCAGGCCACCGACGAAGCCTTCTTCGATCTGTTTGAAACTCTTCGCGCCAACCGCCTTATCCCCTAGCGGCTATGCCGTGAAGCTGCGGCCAAGCCCCAACTCCGCAAGCATTCGGCGATACAGGATCGAGCTGCGATCGGCAGGAAAGTGCGCTTCAGCCTGCAGGTCCAGCGGCAGGTCTTCGGGATACTGCGCCTCAACAAACTCCTGATCTTCGGCAAACACCTGGTGGTTGAACTCCAGCGTCGCTTCCATCGGAGCATCCACGTCGAAGTTGCGGCAGATCGGCACGAACAGCTTTGTCTCACGCGCTGACACCGGCGACGCCACATTCAGAATGTGCAACTGTCCCTCGTTCGGAAAGAACACCGTCAGCTTTGCCGTGAACGGCAGATACGTCTCAAAGCGCCGTCGCCACAGAAAACCCTCAGGGTTCAGGTGCTTGTAGCCATGCCCGTAGTTGCTCACCGTGCTGATGTAGTCGGCCACAAAGCCATGTTCCGTGCGTTCGACCTTATAGTCGGGCACTTCGACGTTCTCCACTTCACCAAACGTCTCCGTATGCACGAACGCAAAGTGGCTCACATCGAGAAAGCCTTCAAGCTGCCGCCCTGCGGCAGCCTTCATGGGCACGCTGTTCGGCAGCACCTGCACATAGTCTGCATCGTTCCACTCATCCATCACAGGCAGCTTCGCGGAGTCATCCGGCAGCAACTGTACCCACACCAGGCCAAACGCCTCCTGCGCTCCCAGCATGTGCAACCGTAGACGCGGCGAAATCTTTGCACCCGGATGTGCGGGGATGCACACGCACTGACCATCCGTGTCGTAGCGCAGACCATGGTAACCACACACAATCTCATCGCCCTGCACTTTGCCCATACTCATCGGCGCTCCGCGATGAAAGCAGATGTCCTTCGCCGCTCGCACAGTGCCATCGGTAATGCGGTACACCACCACACGCTCATCCAGCAGACGCGCTGCATGCGGCTTGTCCGTCACCTCGCTCGAAAACGCCACGGGGAACCACTGCGTCGCCAATACCTTCCAGTCAGACTCAAGGAAAGTGCAGTTCCGGGGCAGCAACGAGGCCGCGCGTGACGCAGCGTCAACAACGCTTGAAGCAGGGACAAAAGAAGAAGAGGTAGCCATAGATCATCTTCTCGCAAAAGCTTCCTGCCTACAATTCGATTCATATAATTTCGTTATCACGGAAATTGATAACAGGCGGCAATCCTGACTTCGGATCGCCGCCTGTTCGTTGTTGTTTCGTACTTTTCTGCCTACATCCTAGTGGATGTCGAACTGCTCGGGATGCAGCGCCGGATCGCTCTTCACGAGGATCGTCTTGCCGCTCATCTCTTCCATCTCCTGCAGCCACTTGCCGCTTCCGGCCTTCAACTGCTTCACTACTTCAGGGTTCACGCGCAGCATCACATCGCCCTTGTCCAGATGCTTGTGCATCTTGCGCAGCTCGATGTAAATCTCGTTGCAGACCGTGATCGGCGACTTCACCATGCCCGTACCGGCGCAGATGTTGCAGGTCGTCGACAACGTGCGCTCCAGCGACTGCTTCACACGCTTACGCGTGATCGCAACCAGCCCAAAGTCGTTGAACTGCAGAACCTTCGACGGTGCGCGGTCCTTCTTCAACTCCTCTTCAAGGGCAGCCAGAACCTTGTGACGGTTCTTGCGCTCGTCCATGTCGATAAAGTCGATCACAATGATGCCGCCTAGATCGCGCAGGCGAATCTGGCGTACGATCTCGGGGATCGCATCGAGGTTCGTCTTCACAATCGTGTCTTCCAGGCGGGCCGTCTTGCCGACATACTTGCCGGTGTTGATGTCGATCGCCACCAGCGCTTCCGTCTGGTTGATCACGATCGATCCACCCGACTTCAGCCACACCTTCGAACGCAGTGCCTTGTTGATCTCTTCGGTGATGCCGAACTGTTCAAACAGCGGCGTCTCCTTCGAGTACAGCTTCACGCGGCGGATCAGGCTCGGCTGGAAGCGCTGCAGGAAGCGCAGAACGCGCTCATACGCATCTTCCGTATCCACCCAGATCGCCGAGAAGTTGTCCGTTACCTGGTCGCGCAGGATACGCTCGACAAGGTTGAGATCGTGATAGATCAGCGCCGGTGACTTCGACGACTCCGAGCGGGACTTGATGTCCGCCCACAGGTTCAGCAGGAAGCGAAGATCGCTACGCAGCTCCTCTTCGCTCGCGCCCGACGCCGCCGTGCGAACGATGAAGCCGCCTGAAGCGTCACCACGCTCGCTCAGCAGGATTTCCTTCAAGCGACGACGCTCGCCATCGCTTTCAATCTTGCGCGAAACACCCACATGCGAAACAGTCGGCATGAACACCAGGAAGCGGCCCGGCAAAGCAATGTGCGACGTGATGCGCGCACCCTTCTTCGCAATCGGCTCCTTGGCGATCTGTACCAGAACTTCCTGTCCCGGCTTCAGCAGATCGCTGATCGCGGGCAGATCCGTCAGCTGTGCAGAAGCACGCGACATCCGGCCACCCGAACGCGAGCCAGCCATGCCACGACGGTCACGACGACCACCACCGCTGCTGCGCTCTTCGCCACCCTCGCGACGCTCGCTCTCCTCTGCAGGAGCAGCTTCGGTCGCCTCCGCTGCGGCCGGACGCTCGCGGCGTTCCCCACGCTCACGCTCGCGTCCACCACGACGACCACGGCCACCGCGACGTCCGCGCTCGCGGCGTTCGCCGCCCTCAGCGCGAGCCACCGGCTCACCATTCTCGTCCAGCTCCGTGCTCTCGGCAAACGGCTCTTCTTCGCCTTCGCTTACCTCTGCACCAGCAATCTCCGAACCCGCATCGAGTTCATCTTCCTCAAGGTCATCGTCCTCGAAGTCAATGCCCTCGTCCTCGTCTTCGTCCTCATGCACCAGCGCGTCGAGCGACATCTCGTCGAGCAGCCCGCCAAGCTCCGGAGCAGCCTCCAGCGTCTCTTCTTCCGTGTCATCGTCAAAGGCGCTCGCCGACAGCATCAGCGTGCCATCCTCTTCGTCATCGAGCAGCTCTTCTTCCAACTCACCTTCGCCAGGTGCGAACATCGGCGCAGCCATCGGCGTGCCTTCGCTCTCGCCCAGATGCGTTCCCTGCACAGCACGTTCGTGGTCGAGCGGATCAGCCTCATCCAGCATCTCTTCCTCGATCATCGGCTCAGAGATCATCTCGCCCGTCGCCTGCACGCTCGTGAAGGAGTGCTCTTCAGCAGCCGCTTCGCTCTCCTCCGCCAACGGCTCCGCATCGGGAGCACTCTGACGGAACTCGCGCTGATCGCCATTGTCCACGCGGAACGACGCCGACGCATTCTCTTCCGGCTCGTACTCCTCCACCGTCTCGTGGAACTCTTCGACCGCCTCGATCACCGCTGCCGGGATCTCTGCCTCAGGTGCCATTTCGGTGCTGACTTCATAGCTCGGCTCAACTTCTTCAAGCTGCTCCTGCGCTTCCAGTCGCTGCGCGATGAACTCCGCGTGTGCGTCGTCCTGGTCATGCTGCGCAAAGCGCTCTTCCGTCTCAGCCACTTCGTACGACGGCGCATCATCGGAGAACGGCAGTACCGTTGCTTCCGGCTCATGCTGGCTCGTCACCGCGGGCAACACGGCCTCAGCAGGATCAATGTTGCGGTCACGACGACCACGGCGCGCATCGCGATCGCGACGGCGGTCATCGCCCGTGTTCTCGCCACGTCCCTTCCTCTCACCGCGATCATCCCGCGCATAGCGGCGAATGTCCTCGGCAGAAACCTCTTCCGAACGCGAAGAGGAAGAAGAAGCTGCAGGCGCTGCGCCACGCGAACGAAGCGTCTCACCCGGCAGAACCGTTCCGCCATCCCATCCGCTGATCACAAACTCGGTGCTGGCCGCAGCCACATGGGCCTTCGGCAGCTTCGCTGCAGCCTCTGCCTCAGCGCGATCGATAGCCTCACGCTCTTCCTTCGGCAGGTACTTCGACAGCGTCTCGCCCGGCAGGATGAACGGCTCTGCACCCGGAACAGCCTGAACGTTATCGTCCGCGCCATACTCCTGGCTCGGGGCCGACGAACGCTCGCGGCGCTCTCCGCGGCCACCACGTCCACCTCGGTCATTGCGATCACGACGGCCACGACGACGGCTACCTTCGCCCTGCTCGCTGCCCGCCTCGGTCTCTTCCACGACAGCTTCCGCTTCAGGAGCCGCGCTGGCCGAAACATCAAAGCCCTCGTCGTCCCATCCGCCTTCCACCACAACCTGCTGCTCGCCACCGGTCGACGGCTGCGACTCCTGGCGCTCTTCGCCCGGACGTCCACCACGGCGACGGCCGCGGCGTCCACGCCAGCGACGGCTGCCATCGGCACCCGGTGCTCCCTCGCCCAACTCTTCGCCATCGCGGCCCGCATCAACAACCATCGGCTCGTCCACAGCGCTGCGGAACTCCGCCTCATCGCTGCTTTCGACGCTGGCCTTCGGCTGGCGCTCACGATCGCCGCCGCGCTCCTTGCGTCCACGTCCGCCGCGGCCACCCTCTCCACGGCCACCCTCGCGACGCGCACCGCCACCACCCGCGTTTCCGCCCGAGCGATCGCCTTCGAAGTCCGCGGAGTCGCCCGCTTCTTCCATGAAGTCTGTGATGTAGAGGAAGGCATCGCGCTCAAGGCCGATGTCCACAAAGCTCGACTGCATGCCCGGAAGCACGCGCGTCACCTTGCCGTTGTAAATAGAGCCTGCGAGCGTGTACTCGTTCTCGCGCTCGTAATAAATCTCGTTAAGTTCGTTGTTTTCAACGATCGCCAGCCGCGTTTCCTGCGGTGTGCTGGAGATGTAAATTTCCTTCGACATGCTTGCTGTCCCGCTTTCTGCTCGTGCATTTCACGAGCAAGCCGGAACAGGCAATCCGAAATATCTACGCTGCCTAAGCCGCGCAGACCACCTCGGCGGATGCGGACAGGATTTGATAAGCGGGATGAACAGGGGGTGCGCTCGACAGCAGAAGCCAGCCCGCTCCCGGTACAGAACCGGGTAGCAGACCTTCGAGTTGTGCCTTGATGTTCGTAAAGATACCGCGTGCGCTGTTGCGCGAAATGCAAAAAACGGAGTTTGTGACCAACACTGCCTCATCAAGAGGCGGGGCCGTTAGCTGTCCGTTTCCTTGCATTCTCAAAACCTTGTCCGGCCCGCAAAAATGAGATCGGTGCCTGGCCGGCTTTCTATCCAAACTTGTGTGTCTCGGTCTCGGCGGGAATATAGACGTCCGCGCAATACCGGCTTCTTGCGTTCACCACCGCGACCCTGGCCGGGGTGGTTTCAGTCATTAGTATGCAACAAAAAACGAGCATCCGGTACGGCTCATTACAAACTGGAACCACACCGACCGAAGCAGTCTAGTTCACAAACCGCTTCATACGCACATTCATCACGATTCCCAGCGACAGAAACGTGAAAAGGATCGACGATCCGCCGTAGCTCATCAGCGGCAGCGGAATACCCGTCACCGGCATCAGCCCGATGCACATCCCGATATTGATCGCGATCTGGAAGATCATGATCCCCACTGCGCCCATCACCAGCAGCGTCCCCGGCGGGTCGCTCGCCATCTGCGCGTTCTGGATCAGCCGCACCAGGATCAGGAAGTACAGCACCAGCACAAACGTCGCGCCCACAAACCCATGCTCCTCGCAGAACGCCGCGAAGATAAAGTCCGTGTACGGAATCGGCAGAAAATCTCCCTGCGTCTGCGAGCCCTTGTTCGCGCCCTGCCCCCACACACCGCCCGAGCCCACCGCGATCAGCGACTGCTTAATCTGATACCCCGAGCCCTTCGGGTCCGAGTCCGGGTTCAAAAACGCGTCAATACGCTTCTGCTGATACGGCTTCAGCCGTTTGCCCGCCGCAAAGCCAATTCCCAGCACCACCAGCAGTCCCAGCAGAATGATGCCAGCCTGCTTCCACCGCATCCCACCCAGGAACATCCCCACAGCCAGCACCGGGAAGTACGTCAACCCAGTCCCCAGATCGGGCTGCTTCAGCACCAGCGCCATCGGGATCAGAATCAGCGCACAAGCCTTGCCGATGTCCTTCCAGCTCAGCTCCTTGCCCTCGCCCGCCCGCCCCCACAAAAAGCGGGCCATGGCCACAATCAGCACCAGCTTCACCCACTCCGACGGCTGAAAATGAAAACCTCCGCCGAAGTTGATCCACCGCCGCGCACCCAGCACCTTTTGCCCGATATGCGGAATCAGCACCGCCACCAACAGCCCAACGCTGATGCCATAGGCAACGTACGCAATATCCAGCAGCCGGTGATAGTCGATCAACGACATCCCAAACATCAGCACCGTCCCAATGCAGAGAAAGATAATCTGCTTGGTCTGGAAGCCATGAAACTTGGTCATCGCGGTCGCTGACCGGATCTCCAGCACGCTGATCACGCTCAAAACCAGGACAAACCCCAGCAACGTCCAATCGAAGTCCCGAAATTTTGAGCGAACCATGCGTCTAGTTTATTTGCTCCGAAGCAGGAAACCTGGGATCGCTGGCGGCAAAACACACTTGTGCCGACGCGCCCCCTCCAGAAAGCTTGAAACCGCAGTCACGATCTCTCCGTTGATGCGATCCGTATCCGGTCCACGCCCCGCAAAGCTCATGTGCGTCGCCCCATCGATCACCCCAAGCCAGTCGCAGCTACCCGCTCCCGGCAACCCGGCATAAGGCTCCTGCCGCCACGTTGGCCCGCCCTGTGGTGCCTCGTCCTTCGTTCCCGTCAGATCAAACACAGGTTTATGCAGCCCATTCCACGCACCTTTCGGGAAAACATTTCCCGCCCCCTGCGGACTCATCGCCACATAGGCGTCAAAGCGGTCCATGCCAGCCCCTCGCAAACCCAGGGAGTTCTTTGCTCCAGCTTCGAGCAGCACCGTCTCCGCTCCCATCGAATGCCCCACCAGGGCCCGAAACGGCGCCTGCTTCGCCTTGCACTGCGCTCCGGCCCACTCCAGCGCCGCCCCCGTATCGCCAATCCGGGCCTCATACGCAGAGGGCGTCGAGACCAGCTCCTGCACCCCATCCCGAAGGCTCCTTGCCTGGCGAATGTCCTTGACCATCGCCTCCCGCCCACTTTCGCGATGCCCCATCACGATCACAAACCAGCCCTTCCCTGCCAACCCCGCAGCCAGATACTCATACCCGCGCTCACTTCCCCCTGCACCATGCGAAAGAACGACGAGCGGCGAACAACTCGCACCCTGCATCGCCTGCCCATAGACCATCAAAGGAACCTGCGCTCCATCCGCTCTGTGCCCAAAAGCCTGCTGCTGCGCCACACCAGAAACCGCTACCGCCAATCCCGCAAGAAGAACCCCAAACAACTTCATCGCTTACCTCGCTCAAACGCATCAACCCGAGTCACCACAAAAACATGCGCTCTACGCAGCGTTCGATGCAGGCTTTTAACAGGAAGTGGATCTGCGACCAGACGACAAACGGTAGGTCGGGGCTTCAGCCCCGACACATACGACCTTCAAAAAACCCGTGGCTTCAGCCGCTGAAGTAGGAGGATCCATCGCCACCGACAAAAGACGGCTCCGTCTTCAACCAAAATAGAATTTTCCTCGCGACCCACTCCTCCCGCATACAATTGCGTGGAGAGATGACATGGACGATCTGAGCCGCATCACCCACAATCCGGAAGTCATGCAGGGCAAGGCCTGTATCCGCGGAATGCGCGTCACGGTCGGCATGGTCATTGGTCTTATGGGCAGCGGTGTTTCGATCGAGGAAGTGCTTGCAGCCTACCCCTATCTCGAGAGGGAAGACATACTCCAGGCCTTGCGTTACGCAGCGTTGAGCACACAATCCAGTGAGCTCATCCCTACCGTCGCATGAAGCTTCTGATTGATATGAACCTGAGCCGCTTGTGGTGCGAAACACTGCAAAAGGCAGGCTATGAAGCCCTACACTGGTCAGAAATCGGCCGAGCCGACGATCCCGATGAAAACATCATGCTTTACGCCAGTGAAAACGGCTTCGTTGTACTCACTGAGGACCTTGACTTCGGCATCTTGCTCGCCCGTAATCGCAGATCTGGCCCAAGCGTAGTTCAACTGCGCACGGGGATGAATCTGCCTCGGCAGATCGCGTATCGAGTGATTGAGGCTCTCGATCAAACCAGGAAAATGCTGGCCAGCGGCGCGCTTGTAAGTATCGATTCCCACTCGAAATCGCGTGACGCCGTTACCTATGCGCTAACCCTGAGCCGTTCCTACTCGTCATCTTTCTTCGCCGCCGCATGCTCCACATCCGGCTCGGCAGGCGTAGCTTCGGCCGTTCCACCGATACCCACCTCCGGCTTCACCGTTGCCACCTTCACCAGGTTCCCCGCCCGCGCGCGCTGCTTATTCACAAACGCCGTAATCACCTGCGCCGCCAGCTTCGCCGAGTTATTGCCCCAGTAGCCGTGCTCCCACAACACCGCCACGACAATATCCGGGTTACGGCGAGGCGTCATACCAACAAACCACGCGTTGGGAATCGTATTGCGGTTGTGATCGCCCTTCTTGCGGCCGCTCACGACGTCAGCCGTGCCCGTCTTGCCGACGAAATCCACGCCGTCCAGATGCGCTTCCGCCGCCGTTCCAATCGGCCCCGTCACCCCGGCCATATCGTCCGTGATGATCTGCCAGTTGGCCGCCGTCAAAGGAATCGTCTTATCGCCCGAGCCCGGGAAGCTCTGCTTCACCGCAGCCAGCTCCTGCGGCGAAAGCTCGCTATCCATCACCAGATGCGGCCTGCGCAGAACGCCGCCCGAGGCAATTCCCGACAACGCGCGCGCCATCTGCAGCGGCGTCGCCTGAATCGCTCCCTGCCCGATGCCCACCGAGATCGTCTCGCCCGCGTACCACTTGTCGTGCATCACCCGCATCTTCCACTGCTGGCTCGGCATCGTGCCTGCCGCTTCTTCAGGAAGGTCCACACCCGTTTTCACACCCACACCCACCGAGTTCGCATAGCGCGCCATCGTGTCGATGCCCAGCTTGTTCGCCAGCGTGTAGTAATACGTGTCGCACGAGTACGGCAGCGCGTTGTGAATATCGACGTAGCCATGGTGCCGGTCGCAGCCGAAGAAGTGGCCGTAGAACGTCGCTCCCCCGTTGCACTCCACCTTCAGGTCCTGCGCCACGTTCTCCTGCAACCCGGCCAGTGTCATGATGACCTTGAACGTTGACCCCGGAGCAAGCTGCGCCTGAATCGCCTTGTTCATCATCGGATGATCGGGATTGGTCAAAATCGACTGCCAGTAAGCCTTCGACAACCGCACCGCAAACTCGTTCGGATCGAACGTCGGCCGCGAGGCCATCGCGAGAATCTCGCCCGTATGCGGGTCCATCGCCACAATTGCACCGGACTTGCCCTCAAGCGCCCGCTCTGCGGCCTTCTGCAGATCAAGGTCAATGGTCAGGTAGATATCGCGGCCCGGCTTAGCCATCTCCTGTCCCATCAACCCGACTTCCTTGCCGTGTGAGTTCACGATCACATCGCGAGATCCATCCTGACCGCGCAGAACCTCGTCGTAACTCTCCTCAATACCGCTCTTGCCCACAACATCGCCCGGCGAATAGAACGCATAGCGCGACTGATTGAGGTCGTTCTCGCTCACCTCGCCAACGTAGCCGATGACGTGCGCCATGAAGCCGTCGCGGGGGTACAGCCGACGCTGCTCGTCGAGAGTCTGCAGTTCGGGCAGCTCGTTCCGATGGGCTTCGATGAACGCCTGCTCGTCCGGCGTGATGTCCTGCTTCAGCGGAAGAGGCTGATATTTGGGTGTGTACGAATAACGTTTCAAAATCACCTGAATCTGCTCTAAGGGCATATGAAGGCCCTCGGCAATACGAGGCAGATCGGCGTCCAGGTTCTTCACCTGCTCGCGCAACAGATAGCAGCTCACCGACGGATAGTTGTCGACGATGATGCGGCCTTCGCGGTCGAAAATCTTGCCGCGCGGAGCCAGAACCGGAACCTTGCGGATGCGATTCTGCTCGGCCAGAACACGATAATTGTCCGCTCCCATGACAGAAAGCCGCCAAAGTCCGATGCCCAGGACAAGAAGCACCAGCGCCACAATGTACGGCGTAGCAGCAAGCTTCTCGGCAGAGAGCTTATCTTCGCGGCGAAAGCTTTCGATTTCCATAGTCGGCGGGAACACGAAACCCGGGTTCTGACGGGGCCTTTTCTTATTCTATCGACGCAGGCGCAGGCAAGAGGTCAACGCCTCTACTCACGCTGCTTGAAACGATCCAACAGGAAGAACAACGGTATCGCCACAAGCGTGTTGACGACCGCACGAATCAACTCATGCAGCGGCCAGCCATGCAGCGGCAAAAAGTGCATCGTCGAGTCCCCCAGCAGGCCATGCTCGATGATGAGTTCAATCACGGACTGGAAGAGGCTGGCGACAAAGGTGAGCACGGCACGGTTGACCATGTTCTCCATGTCCACCGCAAAGCCAATGCTTGCAGCCATATAGCCGACGAAGGCTTTCGCAATTCCGTAGACGCCGAAGGGGTGGTTGGTCAGCCCGTCCTGAAAGAGCCCGACCAGCGTACCCGTCACCGCGCCCGCAATCGGCGAGCGCCGCGCGACGGCGAAGAAGATGACCGCAATCAAGGGCAGGTCAAAGATCGCGATGCGCGGAAACACTTTCGGCAGAACAGTTTGCAGCAGTACCAGAACCAGCGGGGCAACCACCGTGACGACCGGATGGAAGTAATACTGATCGAGTTCGCGCCGGGAGGTGTAACTATGTTCGGCCATTACTGGTCTCCTGGCTTCGAGTCGGAGTCGCTTTTGGGAGCAGGCGCACCGGGCTGCAACTGATCTGCAGGCGGCGAAGAGTCCGGCGAGTAGCGGTCGGGATGGACGACAGGCTGCGGCTTGGGCAGAACCGGCGTCGGCAGCGCGGTGTTCTTTGGATCAGTCCCCGCGCCTGTGGCGTTCTGCTTGTCGTCGTTGAGCCCCGGCAGGCGTTCGGCCACCATGTCGGCAGCGCGTTTGTTGGAGTCGGCGGTGGCCTCAGCGGCATCGGCATCGGCGGCAGCCTTTGCGGGCAAGCCCTGCTGGGTTCCCGTAATCACGAGGACTTCTTCCAGCCGCTGCAGGTTCGCGAAGGGCTTCACCACGATCGCCAGGTACGGCTGGTGCTGCGGGTCGGGAGCGAGCGACTCGATGACGCCGACGGGCAGGCCGCGCGGGAAGACGCCATCGCCACCAGAGGTGAGCACATGCTCGCCGGGCTTGATGCGGGAGTCTGAGGTCAGGTTGTCGATCTGCACCTGGCCGTTTGCGGCGCCGCGCAGAATGCCGCGAATGCGCGTGGAGGCGAGTAGAACGCCAGCCCCGGCGGTGGGGTCGCTGAGCAGCAAAAGCTGCGAGGTATGCGTGGAGACGTCGCGGAGTTTGCCAACAACGCCGTCGGGCGTCATCACGGCCATATCCGGCTTCAGGCCTTCGGCTGAGCCTTTGTCCAGCGTGAGCACGCGGGCGCGGTCGGAGCCGCTGGTCCCGATGACTTCAGCCACGACGGTGGAAGAGATGTAGCTTTGCTTGAACTGCAGCAACGCGGCGAGGCGGCGGCCTTCGTGCGCGTCTTCCGCGAACTCGGCTTCTTCGGTGCGCAGGCGGGCGATTTCGGTCTTCAGCCCCTGGTTCTGCTCGCGGGTGTGGCGCAGATCAATATAGTTCGACCACAGATGGCGAACCCCGGAGCTTGCGCCGTGCGTGGCCCGCTCAAACGGGCTAACGACGGCGAGAACCCAGCGCCGCATCAAGGTGACCTTATGCCCGTCTTCCAGACCGATGCCGTTGGGCGCAGGGCGCTGCACCTGCGTGGCGAGCGCGACGACCTGCACCAGGACGAGCGCCATCAACGTCAGCGGATTACGGAATCGAGTGAAAAAAGAGTCCATGCAAAGAGGTACGCGCAGGCGTACGACTCCATTATTCCATCCGGCGAAGACCTATGCCGAGACAGGAACAAAGGGAGTTGAGAGTAACAACAAGAGCGTCGTTTCATGCTGTCCGGCGCATTCGTTGCGGGCTTCCTCAACCGCTCCCACTACACTCAATCCGTGGCTCTCGAGTTCTCCACGCCGGTCAAGTTTCTGAAGCGAGTGGGCGAACGTGTGGCTACGGGTCTGGCCGAGCGCGGCGTCCACACGGTCGAAGACCTGCTGTACCACCTTCCCTTCCGCTACGAAGACCGACTGCACCCCAAACCACTCTCCAGCTACCGCGCAGGCGATATGGCGTCGCTGATTGGCGAGGTGCGGGCGACGAGCATGGTGAACACGCGTTCGGCACCGATCTTCGAGTTGACGATAGGACTTGCGCCGCCGAGGGGCGACAGCGACGCGGCGATGCATGGCCTGATGCAGGCCCCGCCCGTGGCCGTGGAGAGCGTAAAGTGCCTGTGGTTTCACGGGCAGTATCTGCGCGAGCGCTTCCACATCGGCCAGCAGGTGGCGCTCTACGGAAAGCTTGAACCGTCACGCTCAGGCAACGTACCAAACGCTCCACCGGGGGCGATCAAGTACAAGATGGTGCAGCCGACGTTCGAGATCCTGCCGGAGGCGCACGTTGCCGGGGACGATGCCGAGTTCACGATGCTGGAGATGGGCCGCATCGTGCCGGTGTATGAGTCGCTGGGCGGCAAGACGCCGTGGGGAGCGAAGCTGACGTCACGCTGGCTGCGACGAGTGGTGTGGGGAGTCTTCAAAGACCTTGCCGAGTCGAACCTGCAAGCCGAAGAGACGTTGCCTCGCGCGTTGCTTGCGCGGCTGAAGTTTCCCTCGCGCATGGAGGCATTGCGCGCGCTGCACTTCCCTCCTGCGGGGACGGACCTCGCCGAGTTGCAGGGAGCGCGAACACCTGCGCATCGCCGGTTGATCTTCGAGGAGTTCTGGTATCTGGAGCTTGGGCTGGAGTTGAAGCGGCGGCGGATGCGTTCGCGCGAAGGCACAGCGTTTGTGACCGATGAAAAAGTTCGCGAGGCGCTGAAGCAGGTGCTCCCGTTCAAGCCGACCGGAGCGCAGAAGCGCGTGCTTGGCGAGATTGCCAGCGACATGCGTTCGCCCACGCCGATGCGGCGATTGCTGCAGGGAGATGTGGGCTCGGGCAAGACGATCGTCGCGCTGGAAGCGGCGCTGGTCGCGATTGAAAACGGCTATCAGGTGGCGATGATGGCGCCGACAGAGATTCTTGCAACGCAACATTACCTTGCAGCGCGCAAGCTGCTTGCAGAGGCTCGTTCGCCGAGCACGGGCAAGCCCTACAACGTCACGCTGCTGACCGGCTCGCTTGATCTTCGGGGCAAGAAAGACGCGCGCGGCCGTATCTTTCGCGGAGAGACCGACCTCGCGATTGGCACGCACGCGCTGGTGGAAGAGAAGGTCGACTTCGCCAACCTCGGCCTCGTGATCGTGGATGAGCAGCATCGCTTCGGCGTACAGCAGCGCTTCAACCTGATGCGAAAGCCGGGAGCCGATGGCAAAGCCAGCGAGCCGGATGTGCTGGTGATGACCGCTACGCCGATTCCCCGAACGCTGGCGCTGACCATGTACGGCGATCTTGAAGTCAGCGTGCTGGATGAGCTGCCGCCCGGACGCACACCGATTACGACGCGAAGGCTAAGCGGCAAACGCGCAGGTGAAGCGTGGGAGTTTGTGCGCAAGCAGGTGGAGCAGGGACGACAGGCGTACATCGTCTATCCCGTGATCGAGGGCGAGCGCGACGATCAGGCAGAGTTGGATTTTGCAGCCGACTCGTTGGCACAGCAGGATGCGGAAGAAGCATCAAAACCCGCAAAGAAGCCACGTGCCTCCAAGAAGCAAGCGAGCCTGAAGAGTGTCCCGAGCAAGGCGGCCAAGCGTGCGCCGAACAAGACCAAGCTGCGTTCTGCGACAGAAGCCTATGACGAGCTCAGTGCAGGGCCGCTGCAGGGGATGAAGCTGGGGCTGCTGCATGGCCGCATGTCCGCCGACGACAAAGAGGTGACGATGGCGCGCTTCAAACGCGGCGAGCTGGATGTACTGGTTTCGACCACGGTGATTGAAGTGGGCGTGGATGTGCCGAACGCTACGGTGATGGTGATTGAACATGCCGAACGCTTTGGCCTGGCGCAGCTTCATCAGCTACGCGGCCGCGTTGGCCGTGGAGCGGCGAAGAGCTTCTGCGTGCTGATGACCGGAGAGAAGATTACGCCGGAAGCGGAGCAGCGGCTCGACGCGATGGTGCGTACGCAGAACGGATTTGAGCTGGCGGAGTTCGATCTTGCGCAGCGTGGTCCGGGCGAGTTCTTCGGGACTCGGCAGGCAGGGCTGCCGGAGTTTCGCGTGGGGGACCTGGTACGCGATCGCGAGTTGCTGGAGTTCGCCAAGAGCGAGGCGGCACGCTTTGTGGAGCATCCTGATGCGGCGATGAGCAAGGAAGAACGCGAGGCGGTGTGGACGCGTTTGAAGCAGCAGTGGCAAAGGCGTTATGGGCTGGTGGAGGCGTAACGCCACCACCAGCACCATGAGTCAGCCGAGCGGATAGGGCTCAGCGTAGTGCGTGGACCAGTCGACGCGCGGCTCGTCGAGCCAGCGAATGGTGCCTTCACGCGGGTCGGCCTGGAAGACCATGTACGCGCGCTCGTTGTAGCGGGTGGACGCGATGATCGTGTGCTGCGGGCCGTAGGTGTGGGCGAAGTCGATCCACTTGTGCCAGTGGCCGGCGATGACCATCTGGATGGAGTTCTGGTAGCGGCGCAGCAGTGGATGCAGGCCGAAGTCCTTGACCTCAACCGGAGCAACGGCACAAAGCGGATAGTGGATGAAGACGACCGTCGGCTTGCGTTCGGCAAGCTGCGCTTCGAGCCACTGCAACTGCTCTTCGCCAAGCGAGCCGACGTCCTTGTGGAAGTTTGGAGAGTTCTTGTCCCACGTTGCGCCGAGGAAGTTGTTGAGCATGAGAAAGCGGAAGCCGCGGTAGTCCTGCGACCAGTAGGGCGCTGTTTGAAACTTGGCTTCAAACAGCTTGTGCGACATCTCGCGCGAGACACGCGGCACGTCGTAATCGTGGTTACCCCAGCCGAGACGCACGGGAGCTTCGAAGCCGGAGAGCAGCTTCTTCGCGATGTCCAAGCGGGTTTCGTTCTGGAAGTAGAAGTCGTAGTCCGCGGAAGGATAGTTATGGAAGACGTCGCCGGGCAGGTAGTACTGCTCGATGCGGCTGCCGTCGGAGAAGCGGATCTTGTTGAGCGTATCGCGAGCGATGACGAGGCGATCGTTCGCCTTCAGAATGCTCTCGTTGTCTTCGACGCCGTTCTCTGAGCCGGGCTTGTAGAACTTGTCGATGATGTGGGTGTCTGAAAGTACAGCGAAGTGAAAGCGGCTTTCAGTGTCTGCGGATTTCCCATCTTTCATGCTGGCGTGCGTGCTCTGTTGCGCCTCGGCAGAAAAGGGAGAGAGCGCCGCTCCCAGGGAAGCGGCGCCCAGCTGTGCAAAGGTTCTGCGGGTAATCTGCACTGTTCTCTCCGTTGCTGGTTAGAAGATGATCTTCGCAGCCAGCTGGAGCTGACGTGCAGGGAATGCGCTGGTGATGGCGCCGAACGTCGAGCTTCCGAACGTCGTTGCGGGGGCAGAGTAGTTGACCTTGTTCAGCACGTTGAAGGCCTCGGCACGGAAGTCGAACTTCGAGCTTTCGTTCCAGAGCGGGAACTGCTTGTGCAGGCCGAGGTCGGCGTTGTAGTAAGCGTCCGAACGCAGAGCGTTGCGGCTCATGTTGCCCATGCCGTAGGTTGTCGGTGTGGCAAAGGCTGCGTTGTTGAAGACGCCCGTAACCTGCGTGTTGGACTTCACCCGGTTGGACTTGGAAGCGAAGAGCTGCTGCCCGGCAACACGGTTCACGCGGTAGTTGATGAAGCTGGAGGTGTAGAGACCGGAAGACGAGGAGAGCGAGTAGATGATGTTCTCGGTCTGACCGCTGGTCATGGAGTTGATGAGCGTAACCTGCCAGCCACCCAGCGCGGTCTGCATCAGACGGCCGGCGCCATCACCCCACGGGCGTCCGTGACCGAAGGGAAGGTCATAGACAACCGAGAAGGTGTCGTTTAGCGGCTGATCGTACGAAGACGGGCCATAGCTGGCGTTTGGGTTGGTGTAGTCGACACGCGAGGTGTCGCCGACGCCTGTTTCCAGGTGACCGCCCGCGATATCGAACGCGCGGCTCCAGGTGAAGGAGTTCAGGAAGTAGAGACCCTTGTTCGTGCGACGCTCCACGCGGAACTGCATGGCGTTGTAGTTCGAAACACCGATGTTGTAAGCGATTTCAATCTGACCGAAGGTCGTGATCGGGCGACGGTTTGCATACGACGCGCAGCTCGTTCCTGCCGTGCAGTTGGTTGCCTGGTTATAGTCGGCCAGGGTCTGCAGATGCGTTCCTTTGTTGCCCACATAGTTGAGGTCGAAGAGCCACTTGCCAGCCTGCTGCTGCACGCCGAAGAAGTACTCCTGCACGTAACCCTTAGGAGAGCTCTTCGGGATGTAGCGCGAGGTGGCGATGAGTGGGTTGAAGTTTGCAGCCGATGTCAGCACGTTCGAGTAACCCTGCTGCGTTTGACGGAAGCAGTTGGACTGCAACTGCGTATCGGTGGTGCAAAGCCCCTGCGTCGGTGTCTGCGTGATGCTGGCGTTGACGACGTTCGGACCGTTGTAAGTCAGGTTGTTTTCGCCACCAGCGCGGTTCCACTCCGTATAGACGATGCCGTAACCGCCGCGGACCGTGGTGTTTGGGCGCGCCTGATAACTGAAACCGAAACGTGGAGCGATGTTCAGGTAGTTAGTGTTGACCTGCGCACGGCGGGCGATGCTGCCATTCGATGCCTGCACAAGCGAGACGCTGGTGGGATCAAAGTTCGCCAGCTTGTTGTCTGCTTCCCACTGCGGGGTCACGATCTCATAACGAAGACCAGCGTTTACCGTCAGGTTGGGCAGCAGCTTCACGTCGTCCTGCAGATACATGAAGTTGTAGCGTTGGCGGAGGTTCACCACGGCGTAGTTCGTGATGGCATAGGCGCTGCGGTTGCCGAAGTAGAAGTCGGCAAGATTCTGCGCCTGCTGAAGCTGCGTGGTCAAAGAAGGGTTGCTGCCCACAGCAGTGTTCACGGGGTTGCCGTTGCTCGCAAACTGACCACCGTAGGTGTCAGAGCCATAGCTCGGGTTGAAATCGTTCAGCTGCGTGTGCACAGCCTGGAACTCAAAGCCAGCCTTCAAGGTATTGCGACCCTTGATCCAGGTGTAGTTCACCTTCGGGTTGTAGACCGTCGGGTTCTGGAACTGTGGGTTGGAGTTCTGCGCACCAAGCTGAGTAAAGCCAGTGATGGCCTGCGTGTTGAGATCGCGAGTGGCGGCTGCCGGAAGGCCATCGGTGATGCCCTGCTCCGTCAGGATCGACGTGTCACCATAACCGATGGGCGTCTTCTGACCGACGTTCGAGGACCAGCCAAAGCGGACGTCGAAGATCTGGTTGGGACGAAAGGCCCAGGTTACGCCCGCAGCCACATTCTTGTTGCGGATCACCGTGTTGCCGTTGGAGTTTCCACCAGCGCGGCCCGGGATGCCCGGAGGATCGAAGATGTAGCCAGCGTGCTGGCTGTAACGACCGAAGACCGTAAGCTTCTGGTTGAAGGTGTGGTCGATGCGTACATCGCCCTTGTCGTCATTGATGACGCCACGCGGGGTGTACGAGTAGTTGTTCGCCAGACCAGCCGAAGTGTTGGTGGGAAGTGCGCCCATGACAGCCTGGGCAAAGGACGTGATGTCCGTGAGAGGAATCTGTCCCAGATAGGTCTGGCCTGTGATCGGGTTCTTGAGCGGGATCGCGTTGTTGGGATCGGACGAGTCGTCGTTCAGATAGAACATGCCGGCGCGCTGGTTTGCGGTAGGCAGTACCGATGCCGTCTGCGTGTTGTTGAAGATCTGGCGAACACCTTCATAGTCTGCAAAGAAGAAGGTGTGGTCCTTCCAGAGGGGGCCGCCGAAGGTCGCACCAAACTGGTTGCGTATGAACTTAGGATTGCCACCAGTTGGCAGGAACGGCCCGGCTGCGTTGAAGGCAGTGTTGCGGTTGTAGTCCCAGACGCGGCCGTGGAACTTGTTGGTACCGCTGCGGAGTGACACGTTGATGACAGCACCGGGGTTGCGACCGAACTCCGCAGAGTAGTTGTCGGTCTCGACGCGGAACTCGCTGACGGCGTCCGGCGAGGGAGCGATGTTTTCGTTCGCAAAGCCCTGGTTGGACGTGCCGTAGTTATTGTTGTCCAGGCCGTCGAGTAGGAAGTTGTTGAACGCCGAACGCTGGCCGTTGATGTTGAAGCTGCCTTCGCGGCTGGAGGTCGTGCCGTTTTCCAGCGTCGACTTGCGAACGCCGGGGGCCAGCAACGCCAGATCGGCGTAGGAGCGGCCGTTGAGCGGAAGGTTCTCCACCTGCTGGGTCGCAACGACCTGGCTGCGCGAACTGCTCTCCGTCTCAAGCAGAGTGGGGGCACCCTGAACTTCGACCGTGGTATCGGCTGCGCCGACGGCCATGGAGAGGTCATACAGCTGGTGAGCGCTGACGCTCAGCGGGAATACCGGGGTTTCCGTGTGCCGGAAGCCCTTCGCATCACTTGCCAGGCGGTACTGCCCGATGGGCACGCTGACAAAGGTGAAGTGGCCAGCGCTGTCCGTGGTGACCTCGCGCGTGACGCCAGTAGTGACGTTTATGAGGACTACGCGGCTGTGCGGCACTGCAGCACCAGAAGAATCGCGCGTCGTTCCAAGTACCGAAGCGGCGTCAAATTGTGCGACAGCAGAGCCAAGACCAGCAGTAATCAGGAAAGCCAGCGTAGCGATATTGCGACGCGGGTTTCGGCAAAATTCGAGCATGACAACTCCTTTGAAGGACTGGAGATAGGGTCGCCTGGCTCGATGAATGAAACGTTTCAACTATAAGAACAGAGTGTTGAAGTAAGGTGAACAGTTCGTGAACGCGCTCCTGATATCGCGGAAAAGACGAGAGAAATGAAGAACGCCTCCCACAAAGGTCGGAGGCGTTCAGGAGGAATCAAAAGTCTTTGGAGCACCGGGTGGGGATCGAACCCACGAATACTGGTTTTGCAGACCAGCGCGTTAGCCACTTCGCCACCGGTGCTCGTTAGGTTCTAGGGTACAAGGTTTCTGCTCAGCGACCAAGCGGTACCACCTGTGCGAAACCCTGCCCCCGGAACCAAAGCGTTACTTAGGCTGCTGCGTCATACGCAGGTAAGGCTTTACCGTCTTGAAGCCGGGGAAGATCTTGTCGGCTTCTTCGTTGGAGACAGCGCCCGTGATGATGACGTCGTCGCCCTGCTGCCAGTTGGCCGGGGTGGCAACCTTGTGCTTCGCGGTGAGCTGGATGGAGTCCAGAACGCGGAGGATCTCGGCAAAGTTGCGGCCGGTGGTCATCGGGTAGGTCAGGTTCAGCTTGATCTTCTTGTCCGGTCCGATGACGAAGACCGTGCGGACGGGAGCGTTGTCAGCCGGGGTGCGTCCTTCGCAGCTATCGCCTTCTTCCGCAGCGAGCATGTTGTAGAGCTTCGCTACCTTTAGTTCGGGGTCGCCGATGATCGGGTACTTCACGGCGTGGCCGCTGACTTCCTCGATATCCTTCTCCCACTTGCTGTGCGACTCGACGGGGTCAACCGAGAGGCCGATGACCTTCGCGCCGCGGGCAGCGAACTGGTCTTCGAGGGCAGCCATCGCGCCAAGTTCCGTGGTGCACACCGGGGTGAAGTCCTTGGGGTGCGAGAACAGAACAGCCCAGCCGTCGCCAATCCAGTTGTGGAAGTCGATCGGGCCCTGCGTGGTTTCAGCCTGGAAGTTGGGTGCGATGTCGTTGATGCGAAGTGACATTATCTTTCTCCTTCAAACAGTTCAGTTCGGTCGCACCAAGCAGAAAACCCACCCGGCGCTGGCCTTGGGTGGGTCGTTTCGTTCGCTGATGTACGCTTTACGCGTTCTGCGATTCGCTTCGACTCACACCCGCACGGGGCCGCAGCAACAGCAGCGGCAGCACATGAGGGGCGAGTTGGTAACGGTCTGCTTCATGAATATTTAGAACCGCCGCCTGCAAACAAAGTTCACTGGCATGAGGACGGTTGCGCCTCACTGCGGTAACACCTACCCTACGATGCGTCTTCTTCGCTGTCAAATTTGCAGGCTGACGCGAGATACTTATCAGACCATGATCCACGAGCCATCTTCCACGTCTGCAAACACTTCCGAGAGTTCACGAGCCTACGAGTACACCGTCTTCGACGTCTTCGCCGAGCACGCGCTGGAGGGCAATCCCCTTGCCGTCTTCCATGATGCCCGCGGCTTGAGCGATGACGAGATGCAGGCGCTCGCGCGTGAGACGAGGCTCTCCGAGACCACGTTCGTGCTGCCGTCAGAGGAAGACGGCGCGCGGGGTAGCGTGCGCGTTCGAATCTTTACGACAGAAGAAGAGCTCCCCTTCGCCGGGCATCCGACGCTCGGCACGGCAACGTGGCTGCACCAACACCACCCAGAGTTGCGCGGACGAAACGAGATCACGCTCGATCTGAACGTGGGTCCGATCCCCGTGTGTTTTCTGGAACGGCCGGGCGCGGGGGCGTTTGCCAGTATGCGGCAGAATGATCCTGCCTTTGGCGCAACGTTCGGGCACGAAGAGGTGGCCGAGGTGATCGGGTTGCACGCTGCGAAGCTGGATACGCGGTTTGCGCCGCAAAGCGTTTCGACAGGGAATACGTTTTGCATCGTTCTGCTGCGCGACCTGGCAACGCTGGAGCGACTGAGCATTCCCCAGCGGGAAGCAGAGGCGTGGCTGCGGGAGCGCGGGATGCGGTGGTTCTATGTGATGGCACCAACGGACGCTCCTTTGAACTTCCGCTGCCGGATGCAGTTCAATGGAGGCGAAGACCCGGCCACGGGTTCTGCCGCCGGGCCCGCGATTGCGTGGCTGGTCGCCAATCGACTGGTTCCCGCAGGCGCAGAGTGCGTGCTGGATCAGGGAGTGGAGATCCGTCGGCCCTCACGTCTTTATGCCCGAGCTTCGCAAGACGGAAATCGTGTTCACGAAATCGACATCTCGGGTCGCACCATTCCTGTGGCAATGGGACGCTATTTCCTGCCCTGAAACCGGAGTTTCCCACAGTGCCAGGAACCTCAAACGCCAATAGGCACGGGGGGTCTTCAAAGGCCGGTGGAACCGCCTGCGGGAAACCGCACTTTGTTCGCCTAAATTTCGCCATTGTCACACGGGGTTCACACCTGTACCGTTAGCAAATCGCAGCACGGAGATGGAAACGGCTGTGAGCAAAATTTTCGGTTTTTCCTTTAGTTTTCACACAATTTAGCGTGTTAGGGCCTGTACAGCAGGTACTCGACCAAACCGCGTAGGGGGACGCAGTCTTCCCTCTCGACGGTTTCCTCGGATTCTCGGTTGTAACAGTCCTTTCACACCGCAACGCCTTCTAATGAGCCGGATACGGCTTCTTATAGGCGTCCGCTGGTCACCTTCTTTGCAACGCTGGTTGCAGGTTGGAAAAGATTTTTACGCTCTTTTCCACCGGTTCCACAGCCATGCACAGAAGCCCACCGGAAGCGGCCCCGCAGGCTCGAAATACGTGGGTCAGCGGCGTGGCCGGAGTGCGCCCTGAAATGGGCTAGCGCGCTCTCCACGCCTTCCTGCCCCGAACGGCAAGACCCTTTAGCAGCACCGCGATTCGGTGAGAAAGACAGAAGGACCAGCAATGCGCCCTCGGAAATCAATTCTTTGCGTGGAAGACAACGAACAGCTGCTCGGAGTACGGAAGTTCCTGCTCGAAACCCGTGGATACCGCGTGATTCCCGTCACGACGGCGGCTGAGGCGCTGGAGTACCTGAAGGACGCTCCGCAGGGTTCGCTCGACCTGCTGCTCTCCGACCTGATCCTGCCGCAGATGGACGGCAACGAACTGATTCGCCGCGCCAAGGAGATGCACCCGATGCTTCCGGCGCTGCTGATCTCCGGCACGGTGACGAGCTTTGACCGCGCGACTGCGGCTGACGCTTTCCTGCCCAAGGGCGCAAGCACACCGGCAGAGCTGTTAGACCGTATCCGTATCCTCGTGGCGCGCAAGCGCGGCCCGAAGAAGCAGCCCGCCAGCGTGACGCCGATGGCTGCGGCAGCGATGGCGATGGAGCCGCTTCCGCTCGCTCAGGCCAGCTAACGCTGGCAGCAGCAGAGAGCAAAGCTGCGAAGAACAAGCAACAAAGCAAGAGGCCCGGCGAAGTTCGCCGGGCCTCTTGCTTTGCTCTGCCTTCGTTAGACGAGGGCGTTGCGGCGAATCAACTCGCTATAGAGCTTGGCGCTGAGTTTCGGCGTGCGCGTCTGCGTCTTGAAGTCGACGTAGACGATGCCGAAGCGCTTCTCGTAACCGTCGGCCCACTCGTAGTTGTCGAGGAGACTCCAGAGGAAGTAGCCCTTGACCGGGACGCCTTCGGCGGTGGCGCGTTGGAGCTGCGTCCAGTAGTTGCGCAGGTACATGACGCGGTCGATGTCGTAGACCTGACCATCGGCCTGCATAACGTCGGCAGCGGAAGCGCCGTTCTCCGTGATGTAGAGCGTCTTCACGTTCCAGACTTCATGCATCAACTTCGGGACCCAGTAGAGCGACTCCGGCACGACGCGGAGCCAGGGGCTCTGCATGGCGGGGAAGCCGTTCGGCCAGGAGGTATGGGCGTAGCCATCTTCCGAGTTGTCCGCACGAACGTAGCCCGCGGTGTAGACGTTGA
The DNA here is from genome assembly GCA_028283655.1 of Acidobacteriaceae bacterium. Lineage (NCBI taxonomy): Bacteria > Pseudomonadati > Acidobacteriota > Terriglobia > Terriglobales > Acidobacteriaceae > Acidobacteriaceae bacterium. Next base: position 2,576,433 of record JAPWKE010000003.1, read on the forward strand.
CGCCGACGAAGTCCAACGGCGAGGAGATGATGGCGAGGTCTTCTGCGGTAAAGGTGGGAGCGTTGGCGCCGAGCTTGCGGAGGTATCGCTCGGTGTAACGGCCCTCCTGGATGACGGTCATGTACGGTGCATTACCTTCGCGGAAGGCCTTCTTTGCCGCCTCAATGTGTTCGGGCGTTTCGATGACCGGAACGTTGGCGGAGACGTTTTCCGCGAGACCGACGATGGCATTCTTTGCAGCGGCGCGAATGGCTCGCACGGCGAGTCCGTGGCCGAGCACCGCGTGGTGCTGCGCCTGGGCGAGGTCTTTCGGGCCAAGCTTGAGACCCGGAGCGTGGCGGCCGTCGCGATAGCCGACGCCGATGAAGGTGCTCATCTCGTTCACCGTCATCCAGTGGGAGATGGTGTCGGAGAGCTTGCCGGCGGTGTATCCCGCGTAGTCGGCGAAAGCTTTGGCTGTGTCACGGTTTTGCCAGCCGCCTTTGTCCTGCAGAACCTGCGGGAGATCCCAGTGGTAGAGCGTGCAGTAAGGCTCAATGCCCGCCGCGCGGAGCTTGTCGGAGAGGCGGCGGTAGAAGTCGATGCCCTTCTGATTGGGCTGGCCGGTGCCGTTGGGGAAGATGCGCGGCCAGGCGATGGAGAACCGGCAGGTCTTGAGGCCGAGCTCTTTCATCATCTCGATGTCTTGCGGGTAGCGATGGTAGAAGTCGTCGGCGATGTCGCCGGTGTCACCGTTGTGCGTCTTGCCGGGAGTGTGCGAGAAGGTGTCCCAGATGCTGACGCCGCGGCCATCCTCTTTCACCGCACCTTCCACCTGGTACGACGCCGTTGCCGAACCCCAGAGAAAGCCCTGCGGGAAGGAGCGTTCGTGACCTTCGTGCCTCATGGGAAGCAGGCCCTCTGCCACTACGGCCGGGGAGGCCACCGCAGCCGCTGCGGAAACGCCCAGCAGCCGCCCTAACGTACGTCGCGAAATCTTCATCCTTTTCTCCTTCTATTGAGCAAGCTATCGCCTGCGGTTGTGTCTGTCATCTTTCTGCGCTTCCCGATCCGCAACTGGCGATGCTTTACTGGAAGCCATGCTGAGCGAACTCAACGTCGAACCGTGGGGCCAGGCTGCGCTGGACAACCAACCTGCACATCGCATCACGCTGAAGAACGACCACCTTCGCGTAGTGCTGACGGACCTTGGGGCACGCATCGTTTCGGTCTTTGCGCCGGACCGCGAGGGCAACGTTGCTGATGTGGTGCTGGGCTATGAAACGCTGGCGGAGTATGACGCCGATACGTTCTTCCTGGGCGCGACCTGCGGACGCTTTGCCAACAGAATTCGCTATGGCCAGTTCTGGCTGGATGGGAAGAGCTTCCAGATACCGACGAACGATCCGCCGAACTCGCTGCACGGCGGCGCAGTCGGTTTCGACAAGCATGTGTGGCAGTGGCGAGAGGTGAACAGCAGCACGGCCGAGTTCACGCTGGTCTCGCCCGATGGCGATCAGGGATTTCCGGGAACGATGCAAGTACGCGTGCGGTTCAGCCTGCTGGGACGCACGCTGCGTATCGCGTATCACGCAACAACCACGGCACCGACGGTTGTGAACCTGACCAACCACGCCTACTTCAACCTGACCGGCGACTTTACGCGAGAGATTCTGGGCCACGAGTTTCGGCTTGCGGCCAGCCGCTTTCTGCCGACAACCAAAAGCATGATCCCGACAGGCGAGCTGACTCCCGTGGAGGAGACACCGTTCGACTTCCGCTCGTTTCACGCGGTGGGTTCGCGTGTGACAGACCCGAACACGGAGATCGTGCAGGGATCGGGCATCGACCATAACTTCGTGCTCGATGCCGCGCAGCCTGCGGCGTTCGTGCAGGAGTCGTTGACGGGGCGGACGCTGAGCGTCGAGACCTCCGAGCCGGGGCTGCAGTTTTATACCGGCAACCATCTCGACCCGGCCGTGCGCGGCAAGGGTGGTGTGCCGTTTGGCAAACGCACGGGCTTCTGTCTCGAGACACAGCATTTTCCTGACTCTCCTAACCAGCCGTCGTTTCCTTCCACGACGTTGCGTCCCGGTGAAGTGTTGACCTCAACGACGAGCTACACGTTCGGCGTGATCTAACGCTTGCAGCGGGGCGCTTCGCGGAAGGACTCTGCTGCGTCCCATGCGGCCTGCTTGGGCTGGCCGTTGCTGTCGAAGAGCAAGGGGCGCTGCGATTTGCCGATGTTCGTGGCGACTCCGGCTTCAGCGCCCACGGCGCGGACCTGGTCCCAGACACCCCAGGTGACGACCGTGTTCACGCAGCCAGTGCCAAGCACGAGATCGAGGTACTGCTTGTAGACGTCGGCGACCTGCATGTCGCGCGAGTGATCGTCGGCAGCGATGACGCGACTGTCGTCCACATCAAGCTCTGTCACCCAGCACTCCAGGCCCATACTGTGGACTTCGTGAATGAAATCCGCGAGGTCCGGGCCGAACTTTTCGCCGGTTGCGCGCAGGTGCGACTGCATCCCGAGCGCGGTGATGGGCACGCCTCGTTTCTTCAACTCACGCAGCATGGTGAGCACGGTCTGACGCTTGGCGGTATCGACGCGGTTGGCGTACTCAAGGCCGTAGTCGTTGTAGGAGAGCACGGCCTTCGGGTCGGCTTTGTGCGCGGCGTCGAAGGCGATGTCCATGTACTCCGGGCCGAGCTTTTCATACCAGAAGGAGTTGCGCATGTTGCCGGGCAGGCCGTCCTTCGGCTGGATGGCTTCGTTCACGACATCCCACGAAAGGACGCGGCCTTTGAAGTGCTGCATAACGGCTGTGATGTGCTCGCGGAGGATCGTCTCCGCGCTCGCCTTGTCCGTCGCCTCGCGTGCGACCCACGGCGGCAGAGCACGATGCCAGACGAAGGTGTGGCCGTGCACCTTGATGTTGTGCTTCGCCGCAAAGTCGACGATGGCGTCGGCCTGTTGGAAGTCGTAACGATCGCGAGCAGGATGCAGGGCCTCCCACTTCATCGCGTTTTCAGGCGTCACGATGGTGCACTCGCGGGCCAGCAGCTCGCCGTAGCTGGGAGTGTCGGCAAGCCTGTGCGGGTTGACCGCCATACCGAAATCGATGCCCCTGGCCGCGGCAAGTTTGCCGAGAGGAACCCACGGCTTCGGGTCTCTGCGCTTAGCCCAGGCGGCTAACGGCAGGTTTGTGGCCATGGCTGCAGCTGCAACCGAAACCGTCTGCCCCAACATCGTTCTGCGTGAGATTGCCGCCATCGTCCTATTACCTTCCCTGTGCTTCCAGATTGTTACCCAGCCTGCGCGAAGAGGCGGCCGGGAACGCACCACGAAATACTAAATGCTTTTAGTAGAAGCCCGTCGCCGCACGTGGCTTTGGCAGGATATGCTTGACTCCATCGTGCCGCGCCCGTCGAACAAGAAGCCCGCTGACGTTCCTGCTCCTGCACCAGCGCAGGTGGCCAAGCGAGTCAGCCTGAAGACTCTCGCAGAGTATCTGGACCTGTCGCCGGCTACGATCTCTCTTGTGCTGAATAATTCGCCAGTGGCGAACTCGATTCCGCCGACGACCCGGCAGCGCGTGGTGGCTGCGGCCAAAAAATTCAACTATCGCCCGAACCCGCTGGCGCGGTCGCTGCGCATGAACCGCACGCATACCGTCGGCATCATTGCGCCGGAGCACTCAGAAGGCTACTTTACCGGGCTGATGATGGCGATTGAAACATACCTCATCCAGGCCGGGTATCTGTACTTCACGGTTTCACACCTGGGGCAGCGCGACCTGCTGGAGGAGTATCCGCGGCTGCTGGTGAACCGGCAGGTGGATGGCGTGCTGCTGATCAACACGCAGCTTCCGGAAGCACTACCGATACCGACGGTGGCGATCTCTTCGCACTCCACGCACTCGAACGTTATCGATGTTTCGCTGGACCACGAAGTCGCCGCGACGTTGACGCTGCGGCACCTCTACGATCTGGGGCATCGACGCATTGCCTTCATGCACGGCCAGACGAACTCGCTGGATAGCCAACCACGCTGGGACGCGACCATGCGCGCGGCGAAGGCGCTTGGGCTTGTGGTCGACCCGAAGCTTTGTATCTCGCTGGAGCATAACTCGTGGTCGCCCGACCTGGGCTATCAACCGGTGCTCGAACTGTTACGCCACACGCAGGACTTCACGGCGCTGGTGTGCTTCAACGATCAGGCGGCGATCGGCGCGATTCGTGCTGTGGCCGACTGCGGGCTGCGCTGCCCGGTGGACCTTTCCATTGTTGGCTTTGACGATATCTCCGGCGCAGGGTTCTCGATTCCCCGCTTGACGACCGTGCGCCAGCCACTGCAACAGATGGGCGAAACCGCTGCGCGGACGCTGATCGCAGCGATCGAAGGCACGGCGCCTGCGGAACGCGAACTGTGCTTCGCTCCGGAGCTGATCCACCGCGAGTCCACGGCGGCGCCGACGAGGCTCATGAAGACCCCTGCCCGTAAGGCCCGCTAGGCCCACTTCCCGCTTCAACCTGGCCCCCAAACTTCGCGAAATCTTTATTTTTCCTTTACTAAAAGCTTTTAGCTTTACAACTCTGCGTGCTGGTGAATATATTGCGTGAGTTCGAGGAATCACTAGAGGTTCGTCCGGGGGCTTTCCACCGCTTCCTGAGATAGAGCCGAGCATCGCCCTTTTTCGGAGGCCCAGCATGTCATCCCCATTCGCCCGTACACTCGCCGTTTTTGCCGTCCCGTCCCTGGCCCTTCTGGTCAGCGGTTGCGGCATGGGCAGCGGCAATCTTCTGCAAAGCGCCACCACCTCAAGCAACGCCGCAGCGTTGCACGGCTCAGTCCTTGGCGGCCAGCAGCCCATCTATAACTCGCAGATCACGCTGTGGCAGGCCGGCAACACGGGCTACGGTCAGGGCGCGACGAACCTGATGCACTCCGGCGTAGACATTCGCACCGCCGCGGACGGCACGTTCAACATGACCGGGACCTACGACTGCCCCACCAGCGGCAGCCCGATGGTGTACCTGGTGGCAAGCGGTGGTGACCCGACCGGCGGAGCCAGCAGCAGCGTCGACAACACGGCAGCCGTGCTGGTTGCAGCATTGGGCAACTGCGGCAACCTGAGCGCCAGCACGTTTATCAACGTGAACGAAGTAACGACAGCGGCTGCAGCGTTTGCGCTGGGCCAGTTCGTCGGTGGCTTTGGCGGATCGACCGTATCGATCGGAACGTCGTCCACGAATCTTGTCGGACTGAACAATGCGTTTGCGACCGCTCACAATCTTGCCAGCACGACGACCGGTGTGGCGACAGGCACGAGTGCGGCTTCCGGCACGAACTACTACCTGCCGTCGAGCGATCAGTCGAAGCTGAACACGATGGCAAACATCCTGGCAGCTTGCGTGAACGTGACCGATGCCAGCCAGCCGAACTGCCTCTCGCTGTTTGCGGCGGTGGCTCCGAGCGGTGCAACTGCGCCCACCGATATCTTCCAGGCGGCGACGTATCTTTCGTTGAATCCGATCTCGGTGAACTCTGCGACGTCGTCGACGAACATGACGACGCTGTTCAATCTGCAGTCAGCGTTCCAGCCATTCAGCCCTTCGCTCTCCGCTGTTCCAACAGACTGGACGATGGCGATTGCGTACACAGGTACAGGCATCAACTACCTTTCCTCGGCAGCGGTCGATGCAAACGGCGATGTCTGGTTCTCGAACCAGAACACAACCGGCGGCGTGGTTGTGCTGAATGGCGGCACGGGCGTTGCAGGTGGCAGCGCGGGTGTGGCAGGCGGCGTGATCGGCTTCTACTCGTCGGGTGCGAACTCCGGCGGAACGACGATCACGGCTGGCGCGGTGCGACAGGTTGCGATCGATACCAATGGCAAGGCGTGGTTCGGCAGCTACACCGCTGCAGCAGATAGCAAGTACTACCTGTTCCGCGCGGTCTCCGGCTCGGGTGTCGATGCGGTGTACGCCTACACTGCTGGCAACAACGCACCGTATGCGGTTGCGGTCGACGGCAACAATACGGTCTACACCACGACCAACGACACGCACCTCGACTACATCAGCGCGACTGCGGTCAACACCACGTCTCCGAGCTTTGACACAACGCATCTCGGCGGAGCCACGGTAGGACTGGCCGTCACTGGCGGCAGTGTTGTGTATGCTCCGCGGCAGGCGAACGCTGCGGTGTATAACTTCACGACAAACCCGCTCGGAGCAGCGACCTCCGGCACGGCAACCAGCTTCTCAAACTACGGCACCGCGGCGGACGGAAACGGCCACGCGTGGGTAGTGAACAAGAATGCTGTCGGGGGAACGTCCGGCGTGAACCTGGGCTACCTTTCCGGTACGAGCTTCACCGCGGCTCCCAGTTCCGCTTGCCTGAACGCGCCGAACTTTCCGGCGGTGGATGGCAATAACAACATCTGGGTGACGAACGCCTCGGCGACGAGCGGCATCACGACGGTCTGCGAGTTCAACAGCTCCGGGACGTTGATCTCAAGCGCTACCGGCTTTGGCCCGCATGGGCTGGCAACTGCGCGTGGCATTGCGATTGACCAGTCCGGCAACGTCTGGGTGACGAGCAATGGAACGTCGTACAGCTACGTGACCGAACTGGTTGGCGCAGCGGTTCCGGCTGTGGCTCCGCTTTCGCTTGCAGCGAAGAACAACACACTGGGCCAGCGCCCGTAAACGTTCCCATGAGCTCCGCTGCCGGTGCAGGCAGCGGAGCAATTTTTCGATCTTTTCAAGTTAGTTTTGAGAGCAAATTCCATGCGACTCCGTAATACTCTTACGCTTCTTTCCGCTGTCGGTGCGTTCTTCGCGCTGCAGATTTCGGCACAGGTTCCTGCGGTTGTGATGAGCAACCATCAGACGCTCTACTCCGCCCTGACGAACGGCACGCAACGAGTGTCAGCGAACGCGCGCGGCGACGTCTTCTTCCATGACTCCTACAATCACCAGTTGCTGGAGTTGCCCGCGGGAACGACTACGCCGGTTGTGATTCTGAAAAACACGAACACCACGACTTCGACGTCTGGCCCGAGTTCCGTGGATATCGATAAGCTCGGCAATCTCTACTTCAACAACACCTACGGTGGTCGCGTGATCAAGGTTCCGTTGGCGAACGGAACCTATGCCACAAACGTAGACGCAAGCGATGCGACGTTGAAGGCCAACACCTGTATTGCGGGTGCAACGGCACCTTGCGTTCTACCGACACTCGGCGTCCTGGTGGGCTACTACGCGCAGACATCGGATACCGCGCAGGACGGCGCGCAGGATGGGACGGGCAACTTCTACTTCGTCGATGTGAACGACAGTGTTTCGTCAGGCAAGTACAACCGCATCGTCAAGCTGACGCCCTCGGGAACAGTCTCGATTCTGATCGACAGCCTTACAACGTCGTCAAACGCGCAGCTTGCGGCCGACACTACAGGCAATCTCTGGTACGCCAACGGGACAGGCCTTTACTACGCCGCCGCTGGTGCCAGCAGCTTTACGCAACTCAACACGTCGACGCTATCGAAGCCGACAGGTGTGACGTTCGATAACGCCGGCAACCTCATCGTCACCGATACGGGCAACAACCGTCTGGTTGTGATCCCGAATGAAAACGGTGCGTTGAATTACAGCGATCAGTACCTGCTTGCGCCGTACTACTCGGCGAACTCGGTTGGTATCGATGCGAGTGGAACGATTTATTACACGGGTGCGTCCGGTGGCACGTCTGCCGTCTCGCAGATGCATAGCTCCACCTACAACGCTGCCGCGCTGAACGTAAACGCAACGACGACGTCGAACCTGGTCTACGCGTCGTTCAACGCAAACGTTACGTTCGCGTCCATTTACCAGAAGACGGTGGGCGCGAACATGATCGCCTCCGTGAACACATGCGTGCTCGGCACGACGTACACCGCGACCAAGAGCTGCGCGCTGAATGTACAGGTGAAGCCAGTACGCGTTGGCCCTGTCTCAGCACTGGTCGGCGTTACAGATAGCAACGGCAATATCGCCGGACAGTTTGCGTTCACCACCACGGGCACAGGCTCTGCGGTGAACATCGATCCGGGCACGGCGACGACGATCTCCTCGTCGTTCACTGCGCCTGCGGGCGTTGCTGTCGACCGTCTCGGCACGGTGTACGTCGTGGATACCACAAGCAACGCAGTGCTCGCATATGCAGGAGGAACGGGCACGCCGGTGAGCTACGGAAGCGGTCTGAGCAGCCCCACGGGCGTTGCGGTGAATGCGAATGGCGATCTCTTCATCGCCGATAGCGGCAACTACCGCGTCGTGGAGATTCCCTCGCTGGGCTCCGTGCTGCAGGCCAGCGCGCAGGTCACGATCGCAAGCGGACTGGCACTGCCCATTGCGATTACGACCGGTCAGCTCGATGCACTCTTCATCGCGCAAGCAGGCCGTCTCGACCAGTACGCTGTGCGCTCCATTCTGCCAGCACAACGCACGGCAACGATCTCAACCTCCTATGCCAAACCCCTTGCGTTGACGACCGACCCCACCGGGAACCTCTTCCTGGCCGATGGCACGAGCGGCGTAGTGGAGTTTTCGTATCCGGGATTCACGACGACAACAGCTATTGCCTCGGGCCTGACCACGCCATCGGCACTCGCTACCGATGCGGCAGGCGATCTGTTCCTCACCGACGCAGGCACGGCCAAGGCTGTACGCATTCCCAACACAAACGGAACGCTGAGCTATGCCAACGCGGTCAGTGTTACTTCGCTCACAGCCCCTTACGGCATGGCGGCGGATTACAGCGGCAATCTCTTCTTCACCGACACGTCGGCGAAGTCGTTGGTGAAGGTTTCCCGCACGCTTGGAGCGTTGGCCTTCGGCGCGGTCAACCAAGGATCGACGAGTGCGGCACTTAGCGCGACGATTGCATCGTCGGGCAACACGGCACTGACACTGGGGACGCCGCTCTACACCACAAGCGGAGACACAAGTTCTTTCAGCATTCAGGGCTCGAGCACCTGCGCTGCGGGAGCGTCTCTTGCTGCAGGATCAGGCTGCACCTTGAGCGCGACGTACACGCCTGTGGCACGCGCCACAAACACGGCGACCTACACGTTGAGCGCTTCGCCTACCGTGGCAACCTCACCGTTCACCCTCACGCTGACCGGAACGGGGACATACCTCGCGCCGACTTCGCTGGCTGTTACAGTTTCGCCGACAACACTTACCTACTCACAAACAGCGACGCTCACCGCCACGCTCACACCGTCGCAGTTCAACGTGGCAGCAGCCAGCGGCACGGTCACCTTCTACATCAATGGCACGGCGCAGAAGCCAGCAACGCTGACGAACAATGTAGCCACGCTGCAAACGTCCGCGCTGCCCGGCGGACAAAATACGGTGTATGCCGTGTACTCCGGTGACATCAACTATGCGACCAGCACGGCGCCTTCGATCAACGCAACGGTAGGCACCGCGAGCACGACGACGGCGCTAACGTTGACCACCGGATACTCCAACCCGACCAGCTCTTCCACGGGTGGCAGCATTACGTTCGCCGCGACGGTGACACCGAGTGTCGCAGGATCGCTCGCAGGTTCCTCGGTGAGCTTTGTCAGCGGATCCACCACGCTGGGCACCGCAGCCCTGACCGCGAACACCGATGGAACGTACTCCGCATCGCTGACGACTTCGAGCGTTGCAGCAGCCACGTACAACGTGGTGGCTTCGTTCGCAGGCAACTCCAACTACAGCGGCTCACAGTCTGCGGCGCAAACACTGATCGTCTCGGCGCCGGGCATCAACCTCACCTCGAGCGCTAGCACGATTACCTCGTCCGCAGGGACGCCCGGAGCGGTCACGCTCTCGGTGCGGTCCGTGGCAGGACTTGGAGCCAATGGCACGCCAGCGACGGTGACCTTCTCCTGCTCGGGTCTCCCGGCGAATGCATACTGCCGCTTCTCGCCAGCGTTCATCTCGCTGCCAGCCTCGCCGTCGACAACACCAGTGCCCGCCACGCAGGTGAACCTTGCCATCGAGGTTTCCGTGAACCCAGGCACGCCGCTGCAGGGAGTTTCTTCGTTGCGAACGTCCTCGACCATCAGCCTTGCGCTGCTGCTCGCGACACCGCTGCTCTTCCTGCGCCGCCGCATCGGCTCGCTGCTCGCAGTCGTGCTCCTTAGCGTTGCTGCGATGGCTTCCCTCTCGGGATGCTCTTCGGGCAGTTCGCCAACGACGACGCCAGCCGGAACGTACAACGTGACCGTAACCGCCCAGAGCACGACAGCAACCACCAGCCTGCCCATCACCCTGACGGTGCGCTAAGAGGAACCATGATTCAGAGCAACTTTCGCAAACTTCTCCTCACAACTCTCGTAGCCCTCTTCGGTGTGTTCGCCACGACGGCGTGGGCGCAGACCAATGCAGCCTCGCTCTCGGGTATCGTCACCGACGCCAGCGGCGCACGCATTCCCGATGCGCAGATTACGCTGACCTTCGACAAGAGCAGTGACAAGCGCACGGCCACATCGAACGCGGAGGGCGTGTACAACTTCTCCGCGCTCGAACCCGGTGTGTACTCCATGCATACGGAGCGCGATGGCTTCAGCATAAGCAATGCACGCAACATTGCGCTGCATCCCGCAGACAGCCGCACCATGAATGTAGTGCTTCAGATTGGCGCGGTGACAGACACCGTAGAAGTGGATGCTGCGGATGAGCCTCCGACGAACGGCGAACGCACGGCGCTGATCTCTGCTGATGATATTCAGCACCTCAGCGTGCAGGGCCGCGATGTTTCAGAGCTTGTGAAGACGCAGCCTGGCTTCGCCATCATCCCGCCGGTCGGCATTACGAACGGAACGTATGATCCCGGTCAGGTGACAACAGGTGGCGGTCTGGCAAACTTTGCGGCGAATGGATCGCCGTCGGGCGGCGTGAGCATCACGTCGAACGGCGCGGACATTACCGACCCCACCGCAGGCAACCAGACCACGCAGAACATCAATCAGGAGATGGTGCAGGAGGTTCAGATTCAGACCTCAGCCTTCGGTGCCGATCAGGCGAAGGGTCCGATCAACATCAATGTGCAGACGAAGAGCGGCACACGCCTCTTCCATGGATCGATCTATACCTATCTGCGTTCGTATCACCTGAATACCAACAACTGGTTCACGAAGAACCAGGGGCTGCCCGACGCGCATGACCGCTACCTCTACCCAGGCGCACAACTCTCCGGACCTGTTTTGATTCCCGGCACCAGCTTCAACCAATCGAAGAAGCTGACGTTCTTCGTCGGTGGCGAAGATTATGTGCAGCGCAATGTATACGCCTACGGCAACGCGCTGAACTCTTCCGTGCTGGCGCTAGTGCCCACACAGAACATGCGCAACGGCAACTTTACAGCAGCAGAGTTGGCGAACTACCTGGGCACGGACACGGGCAGCATCAACACGCAGTGCACCACCTCCGGAACGCTCGCGAACTATGTTCATCTCTGCGGCGTGCCAACTGGAGCCTCAAACAACGCTGGTTATAACGTGCTCAATGGCCAGTTCGACCCCGGTGCGATTGACCACAACGCACAGGTTCTTTTGAACAGCATGCCACTGCCGAACCGCCCGACTACCGGTGGCTATAACTACCTGACGACCAACTTCGAAAACAACGATCTGTGGCAGATGGTTTCGCGTGTCGATGATGCGATCTCGGATCGCTTCAAGCTTTACTTCACGTACTCTGCGGAACGCGGACGCCATACAGGGATCCCCGAAGCGCAGTCCTACTCGCCTGCGAACGGCGGCCCCAGCATGGGTGGCATCAACACTCCGGGTAAGTCGACGGCGCGTGTGTTCACGCAGTCGGCCAGCATCAACAGCACGTATGTATTCAATCCTCATCTGACCAACGAGGCGTACCTCTCGGCGGCGTTGAACCGGAACGACTTTGCACTGGCTCACCCGGAGATGTTGAACGCAGCCGCGCTCGGCTATACAAATACGGGTATCTATCCGAATGCCAGCAAACAGATTCCTGGCTTTGGCGATTACGGCTTCGATGGCCTTCCCATCGCGCTTTATCCAGACACCTCCAATGGCCCGTACTTCCAGCACACCTTTACGCCGACGTTTGGCGACAACCTGACCACAGTCATCAAGTCGCACACGTTGAAGATTGGCGCTTATGTACAGCGTGCCACCTCGAACGTGAACACCAACATCACGTCGGACGTTCTGCAATCGACAACCTCGGGCATCAGTACGCTGTACTACCTGCCCTCGGGTTCGCAGTTCACCAATCCTGATGGTTCGAAGGGCAATACCCTCTCCAATGGCAACTTCCTTGCGGACTTCCTGATCGGCGATGTGCAGCAGTTTGTGCAGACCAGCCAGCAGAAGAACCTCAACCTCTACTACTGGAACACCGACTTCTTCGCGACCGATACCTGGAAGACCACGCGTCGCCTTACGCTGACGCTGGGCATCCGTTTCGATCACATGGGTGCATGGCAGGATGAGCACGGCAACGGCATCGCCGTCTTCAGCAAGAAGTATTACGACAACCCTGTCGTAGCCGCCTTCCCCGGCCTTGCCTGGCATGGAGTCGATCCCTCCATCCCGAACTCTGGCACGCCGGGACGCACCTTCTTCTACTCGCCACGTGTGGGCATGGCGTACGACCTCTACGGCACGGGCAAGACAATCCTTCGCGGAGGCTTCGGCTTCTATCGCTCGCATGATCCGGCGAACCCGTATGCCAACGCAGCCGCAACGGCTGCAGGTGTCTATTCGTCGACAGCAGGAGGCTCGGGCATTCAACTGTCCAAGCTTTCGCTCGGCACCACATCGTTAGCGGATTGCACCAATCGCGCGATCTCCAATGCAAACTCGAAGTGCCCGTCGCTGAACGCGACCGTCTTCGGGCTCGACGCCAGTGATGATCGCCAACCGCTAACCTACACCTATAACTTCACCGTGACGCAGGCGGTTGCCAAGCGCACTGTCTTCCAGATTGCTTACGCAGGGTCGAACTCGCAGAACCTGCTGCTGCAAGGCACGCTGCAGAACATCAACGCGAATCCGATTGGCACGCTCTTCAAGCCGAACCCGATCACCGGGGCCGTCATCGCTCCGTCGTCGCAGTCGATCGCGCAGCAGGGCGACTATCGTCCATACAAGCCGTATCAGGCGGTTGAAGTGCCGCGCCATCTTGCGTACTCGAACTACAACGCACTGCAGGTTGGCTTCAACAAGACGGCTGGGCTCGTTCGCTGGGGTCTGAACTACACCTGGTCGAAGTCTCTCGGTATTCGCTCGATCCCCGGGCAGCCTGGCGATCCAATCTACCTGCGCAATAACTACGGCCCGCTGAACAGCGACCGCTCCGACATCTTCAACGCAACGTACACCATCGAGTTTGGCAACCACCATCTCGCAGGGCATCGCCTGTACGGCCTTGGAGTGAATGGGTGGGAGATGTCCGGCATCACCAGTTATCAGTCCGGCCCGAATCTGCAAGCGATCTATAGCCTTAGCCTCAAGGCCAAGGGCACGGTCACGCAGGCCATTGCAGGTTCGACCACGGCGACGCTGCTGAACGTGAACAACACGAATTACCTTGGCACATCCGAGGTAAGCCTGCAGCCCATGCTGACCTGCGACCCGAGCACGGGCCTGAAGGACAAGCAGTTTGTGCGCGGTGAGTGCTTCAAGCTGCCGTCCATCGGCACGGTGAACGGCCAGTTCAACTATCCGTACATTCATGGACCGGCCTACTTCGACACGGACCTTACGCTGGTCAAGCACTTCCGCATCAGCAACCAGAAGGAAGTGCAGATTCGTCTGGCGGCGTTCAACTTTGTGAACCACCCCGTCACGAGCTTCTCGTCGCGCTTCCCCAGCGAGTCGACCCTGACCTACTCCGGCACCTATGCAAACCCGACGCTGCAAAGCCCGGACAACGGAAACTGCTCAGTAACAAGCTCGAGCTGCTTCGGTTACGCAGGCTATAAGCAGGGTCGTCGCGTGGTCGAAGTCGCCGCCAAGTACTCCTTCTAACTCATCGGGAAGAGGCGAAGCAGCCTCTTCCCTTCACCGCCAGAACACTTCCAGAGACGCCCAGCCGCCGCCATGTCGCCCATCGCCAAGCTCCATACCTCCGCCCGCTTCGCCACTCTTGCCCTTGTGATGCTTGCGCCTTGCGCAGTACTCAACGTCACGGGCTGCTCCAGCTCTGCACCGACGAACACCACGCCGGCTGGCTCACTTACGCTTGCCAGTTCAGCGAACGCACTCTCCGTGGCGCCGAACGCCACGTCCTCTGCGCTCACGCTGAGCGTGACGCGCAGCAGCGGCAATCAAGCGGCTGTCACGCTCTCAGCGTCTACTCTGCCTTCTGGCGTGACCGCGACGTTCACGCAACCGGCCTATGGCACCTACGGAACGGTTCAGTTCTTCACCACGACCACCATCACGCCGGGGCTCTACCCCATCACGATCACCGCAAGCGACGGCACAAACAAGGCAACGCAGACACTGAACCTTACCCTGCAGGAGGTCGATACCGTCAGCCTCTCGGCATCGCCCGCAGCCCTGACCCTCTTTCAAGCAGGCGCTACGGCGTCGACCAGCTTCAGCGTGACTCGTTCGTACGGCAATACAAACAACGTGAGCGTAAGCGCCACGGGCCTGCCCACGAACCTTACCGCAAGCTTTACGCAACCGAACGCTGGCACAACAGGCAGCGTTACGTTTGCGTCCGGCACAGGGACGAGCGTTCCGGCTGCGGGCACTTACACCGTGACGCTGACAGCGAATGATGGTGTGGCGACAGGGGCAACGACGGTGGCCGTAACTGTCGGCGCAACGGTGACCGTTGCCAACGCAACGAACACCGCACAAGGCATAAGCGGCAAGCTGCAGGAGTTCATGACCACAGGCTTTCAGCCGCAGCAGTACACCAACAGCTTCTTCATCACCTTCCCTTCGACGGCAGACCTTGCTGCGCTGAACGGCCTGCACATGCGACTGCAGCCAACACACTATGACCTGCCGTGGGTCGCGAACTCTTCGCCCGCTGCAGCCACGGACTGGAGCTTCACGCTGGTGGACCAGACAGTGCAGCCGGTACTAGCCACAGGCGATAACTCACCGGTCTTTCAAGTTGCACAAGCGCCGAACTTCCTCTGCGACTCCTCCGGCAACTTCGTCTTCAACACTGCAAATCTTGCGCTCTTTGCGCAGTATGCCGCGAACCTTGTCCGCTACTACAACAAGGGCGGCTTCGACGTTGCCGGCAAGCACTTCCAGTCCAAGAGCTCGCATCCAATTACATGGTGGGCAATCTTCAATGAGCCAAACCTGAACGGTCTGACTCCGGCACAGTATGTGCAGCTCTACAACACGCTTGTCCCTGCGATGCTTGCAGTTGACCCTTCGCTGAAGTTCAGCGCGATGGAACTCTCCGGCTACTCCGGGCAGGCGCAGCTATGGATGCCAACGCTCGTGGCCACAACCGGACTCACGGCACAGGTGGACGCGTTCTCCACGCACTACTACTCAACGTGCAAACAGAGCGACACCGATGCCACGGTCTTCAGCAAAGCCGCAGCCTTTGCAACGGACATGAACTATATCCGTGCGCAACTCAAGACACGCTTCCCGAACACCCCGGTCTGGGTGACGGAAAACAACGTCAACTCCGACTTCCAGCTAACGGGCAACATCTCCAACTGCAACGGCGGCACGTTCGTGAGTGATACGCGTGGCAGCAGCTCCTTCTTTACCTCGTGGCGGCCGTACGTCTTCTCGATCCTCGGCAAAGCGGGCAACCAGGCGCTATATCACTTCCTCTTTAACGGCGATCAGCAGTACGGCGAAATCCTGCAGACGACTGCGGGCAAAACGCTTGCGTACTGGACGGATTACGAACTCTCGCACCTCTTCCCCTGGGACGGCACCTCGGCCACCGGAAGCACCATTCTGACGACGACGAGCACCGAACAGACTGCCTCCGTGGAAACGCTTGCGGTGCGCAACACCGATGGCAGCTACACCGTGATGGTGACGCCGATCGCGCAAACGACGACCAGCGATAACAACCTCGGCGGGGCACCGCGTACCGTGAAGCTCGACCTTTCCGCGCTCGGCACCTTCACCTCCGGCTCACGCATCGACCTCAACGGTGCAACGAGCCTTACCGCTGGCCCTACGGCTACAAGCTTCACGCCGACCTCCACCATAACGCTTACCTTCCCTGGTTATGGCACGACGTTCCTCACGCTCAAACCCTGACCTTTCGCGGTTCGCCGCCTGCTTCCTTCGCTCTGGAGAACACCATGTCCACGCAACTTTCACGACGCCAACTTGGGCGTCTGGCTCTTGGCACCGCGGCAGCCGCAGCATTGCCCGCGGTAGCTGCGGAAGCCGCGGCACCGCAGGCGCTCGCGCACAATTACGAAATCCAACATGCTTTTCCGAAAGACTTTCTATGGGGTACAGCGACCGCCGCCTACCAGGTGGAGGGAGCGTGGAACGTCGACGGCCGCGGGCCCAGCATCTGGGACACGTTCTCGCATACCGCGAACAAGATCGACGGCAATGCGAACGGCGACGTGGCGGACGAGGAGTACCTCCGCTACCGCGACGATATCGCGATGATGAAGGACCTTGGCGTACGCGGCTACCGCTTCTCCATGTCGTGGACACGGCTCTTCCCCACCGGCAGCGGCGCGCCGAATCCTAAAGGCATCGCGTACTACAAACGCGTGGTCGAGTGCCTGCACGAGAACGGTATCGAGCCCTACTGCACGCTCTTCCACTGGGACCTGCCGCAAGCCCTGCAGGACAAAGGCGGCTGGCAGAACCGCGACACGGCAGAACGTTTCGCCGAGTATGCGGGGTTTGCCTCTCGCCAGATGTCTGCCGCTGGCGTTCGCCGCTTTATGACCGTGAATGAGCTGCGCACGTTCACCGAACTCGGCTACAAGACCGGCACGCATGCTCCGGGGCTAAAAGTGGACCGGCGCGCGATGGCGCAACTCAACCATTACGCCGTGCTGGCGCATGGACTGGGCCTCGCTGCAGTACGCGCCAGCACGCCGGGCGGAACGCTTGTCGGCTTTGCGGATAACCCAATCGCCACCACGCCGGTGATCAACGATGAGGCGCACCTACAAGCGGCACGAACGGCCTTCCGCGAAGAGAACGCGCAATACCTGACCGCGATCATGGAAGGTCGTTACACCGACCGCTACCTTGCCTCGCTCGGGGCGGATGCCCCGCACTTCACGCCTGCGGAGATGAAGGCCATCTCCGCGCCAATCGACTTTCTCGGCCTCAACATCTACCAGCCAACGTACGTGATGCCGGATGACGAGGCAGGCTACCGCATCGTGCCGCAAAGTGCGACGTTTCCGCGGATGCAGAGCCCCTGGCTAACGATTGGACCGGAGTGCCTGTACTGGGCTCCGAAGCTGACGGCTGAGCTGTGGAACGTGAACAACATCTACATCACCGAAAACGGCGCTTCCGCGCAGGACCACCCCAACCAGAACGGAGAGATTCTGGACGTCGACCGGATCATGTACCTCCGTAACTACCTCTCGCAGCTACAAAAAGCGATCGCCGAGGGTATCCCGGTGAAAGGCTACTTTGTCTGGAGCCTGATGGACAATTACGAGTGGAATGATGGCTACAACAAGCGTTTTGGGCTGGTTTATGTCGACTTTGCCACCCAGAAGCGCACGCTGAAGCTTTCGGCCAGGTTTTACAAATCGGTGATTCGAGAAAACCGGGTGATCTAGAGGCTTCACACGAAAGCGTGTCGAGGTATAATCAAGCTCATCGAAGGACAGTTGGCCGAGTGGCTGAAGGCGGCGGTTTGCTAAACCGTTATAGGACCAAAAGTTCTATCGGGGGTTCGAATCCCCCACTGTCCGCCAGATCAAAGTAGGCATCCAGCAAATGCCGAAGAAGCAAAGCAAAGTCCCCGCATACTGCGGGGACTTTGGCGTTTTAGTATGAAAAGTTCCGTCTAGAGAATGCACACGGATGCAGCGATTCGTAGAATTTTCTCCCTGAAGCCAGACTGGAGATTTCTCCGCAGAGACGTGTGAACTTCCGACAAGCCGACATATGAGGAGTAATCCCCACGCCTGTTATCAGAAAGCAGCGCTACGGAGATCTTTCTGAGCAGGACCCATCGCATCCCTGATGGTCTACTCAGCCGCTGCATCAATGCCAAAGACGGACGTTTTCAAAAGACTATTCGAAAGCGTCTTGAAACCTGGTAAGCCGGTCCCAAGCACCCGATTGAACAACACCGTAAGAAGGATTGGCTCCTCGTTCTGCCAGTTGCGTAATATCGGCGAAACTTGCCAACCTTCGCTAACAGCCCTATCAACATAGCTAATCAATGAGCCAGGTATCGTATTCAGAGCGTGGCGCTTCACAAAATCGCGGCGCTGTGACAAAGCGGCAGCATTCTTGACCACATTCGTGATCTCCCTTCGCACCTGTGGGATAGAAAAGTGCTCGAGCGCATGCAAAACTGCTTCCTCAGTTTTGGGACCTACTCGAACATCGGGGAGCCGGTAGCTATCCACCTCCTGCGCGACATGATCGAGAGCGTCATCGTAGGCAAGCATGCGCCACAGTTCCGCAACCGCTTGTTCATATTCTGGATCATCTTCGCGTGCATCGATAATCTCTCCCAGTAGCTTCATGACACTTGGGAATGACCGACCATTTGAATCACGAGCAAACTTCCAGTGAATGCGATGAGGGAAGTAGCTCCATCCGCCCTCTTTACCTAGCTCAATTGCCTGCGGAGGGGTCGTCTCCTCCATCCCAAGAATGCCTCGGTTGAACAGCCTTCCTAGCAGCGTCCCGGAAAGCGTTGAGGTGGTACACAAATTTAGGCCATCACTCTGTCGGAATCTTCCTTCCTCGCATGCTTCATCAGAAGCGAGCATGACGGCAAAAGCAATCACTGCATCGGCGTATTGGATATCGTCGTAACAAAAAGTTTGGTTCCGTTGGCTGGCATTGATGACAATTTCCCGAAGAGTAGAAAATCTCTGCCCCTCCTCCTGTGCCTGCTTCTCCAGACGCGCTCGATTCCTGGCCTGAAGGCACGATGTGCAGAGATGATCCCCGTAGACCTTAGCGGTGAACGTCGAACGAGACGAAAGCTCCTGCGGAGAATGGCAACCGTGACACCGAATGGAAGGATTCACAGCAATAGCCGCTAGTTTCACAAGTTTGGGGACGTCCTTCTTGGGAACCCCATGCAGCTCGGAGATGTCTTCAACA
This sequence comes from Acidobacteriaceae bacterium, assembly GCA_028283655.1. Lineage (NCBI taxonomy): Bacteria > Pseudomonadati > Acidobacteriota > Terriglobia > Terriglobales > Acidobacteriaceae > Acidobacteriaceae bacterium. The sequence continues at coordinate 2,595,728 of JAPWKE010000003.1, forward strand.
GAAGCACTCCATTTGAAGCGGCCATCCACCACGCCGCCGCTCCAATAATCGAGGGCGATCTGCCTATACTCCAGGTAGGCTTCTTCAAAGCATAGAAACGGATGTGCCATGAATTCCATAGGCTCCTGCATCCTATTTTAAGAGAACATCCCCGCTGGAAATCTGGGACTCTCTGTGGGTTTGGGCACAACCCCGATGCTTGGTGATGAGAGCCGGTCAACGCATTCACCGAAACGATTCCAGTACTGGCCTTGTACATCACTCCCCATAAACGCCGATTTCGTCAGTTGGCCAGTATCCGTCTCTGGTCTTCCCACTCGCTGGGTATCGTGAACAACTGCCGGCTGAGGAACAATGTTGACTGTAGTCGACCATCAATTATCTGTTCGATGATATCTGGAGCCAAGAACGCCAGAGGCAAGATCTTGCTGACATATCGCTCGTCATAGCTGTAGCTTGAGCAAGTGCTCGTTGATTGGGAACTTCGCCTTTCAGGATGAGCCTTAGCCACTCATGAGCGCGAGCCACAGCGTGAAGTAAGGGGGCGGTGTCGGCTCTATAGCCCCACATTCAGGTGATAGCACCAATCGGAGTGTGCCACCCTGGCGTTTCACATACGCTTTCGTCACTAGCTCGACCATCCGAGACTTCGCTAAGCTTTGATCTGGGATGCGCCCTCGGAGACGCTGCCGGAGGCTCGCACCGAAGCGATTGCCCTCCTCAAGCGCGAAAGTGATCGCAGCGCTGGCCGATGCGATGATCCTCAAGGGCATACCGGAGCATCTGAGATCGGACAACGGACCTGAGTTCATCGCGCATGATCTTCGCAAATGGCTTGCGGATACAGGAGCGAAGACGGCCTACATCGAACCCGGCTTCCCCTGGGAGAACGGCTACTGCAAGAGCTTCAACTCGAAGATGCGCGACGAGTTCCTGAATGGTGAGATCTTCTACTCGATGAAGGAACTCCGAGTGCTTGCTGAAGGCTGGCGCAGGCACGACAACACCGTCCGCCCACACTCCTCGCTGGGCTATCGCCCACCGGCACCAGAGGCATGGCTGGCATCGACCGCTCGGCAGGCGGAGGAGCCGCTCGCTTCGCTCACACTTCCTCCGCCTACCGTATCCTGCATCGATCCGATCTCGGAGATCGCTGCGCTACACTAACAATCCAACTGCTACAAAACATCGGTCAGGCCATTACAGCCGACATCACCCGACGCTGTTCCACAGAAAAACGCTTCTCCTTCTTCCAAAGCCTCCACCCTCGGAAGTTAGGTCTTGGTCTAAAACTAACATTCAGACTCGTTCAGAAATAACGTGGCCGATCAGCGATCAAAGAAAGGTTCACCTTAGCGTTTTCGGGACATACTGCGCCAGTCCCTTAGGTGAATCGGCATCTTGCGGCATGATGTGTCCGCCGGGAGCGAGGGGCACGGGCCCCAGCAAGAGCGGATCCTTCGTCTCATGCATCCATGCATCAAGGCGACGACGCAATCCCGGTAATTCGTCATGCACTCGAGACTCTCTACTTGCGATCAGATTGTTCTTTTCCTGAGGATCGAACGTAAGGTCGTAAAGTTCTTCGTGCGACACACTCGGCAAAGACTTCCAGCCACGCTCCATCCAGTACGTCTTGCTCAAGCTGTCATCGCAGTTCGGCGCCACAATGTTCTTGCGGTCATCGAAATGACGAATGTACTTCCACCGCTGTGTGCGCACCGAACGCTTCGGCTCGTACGCTGCGTGATACGTCACCTCCGCGAAGATGGCTTCATGAATCTCAGCCTTCGCGCCCTCAACAACCGGCAGAAAGGATGTACCCGTGTTCCAAGAGGCTCGCGGGATACCAAGATACTCACAAATTGTCGGAAAGACATCGACCTGCGAAAGCATCGCGTCGACCACCTTCGGCTCCGAGAACTGCGCAGGGCCTCGCATGATCAGTGAGACACCTGTGCCAGTATCACGCAAGCTGCACTTCATCTCGGGGAAGGCAATGCCGTGGTCGGTGGTGCTGATAATGAGAGTGTTCTCCAGAAGCCCAGCGCTCTCCAGCGCGTCGAGCACCTCCCCGACACCACGATCGAGGATGCGCGCGCTGGCATGAAAGCCAGCCATATCGCGGCGAACTTCCGGCACGTCCGGCAGAGGTGCAGGTGGCTGGATGAAGTCAGGATTGTCGACCGGCGCAGGATACTCACGATGCGTTTCAAAGAATCCAACATCGAGGAAGAATGGTTGCTGCGGGCGGCTCTTAATGTAGCCAGCGGCGGCAGGGGCGACATCCTTTGCGCTGCTCGTTGCGTGCTTAAGTATCTCGTCGTACCCAATCACCTTCGGATCTGCCGCGATGTGCTGCACCCCCGCGAGTACGGAGTGGTAGCCATGCTCGCGCAGCGTGTAGAGGATGTGCTGTCTGTAGTCATGCAAAGACCAGCCAAGGTGAGCAAGGCCGAGCATACCGGAGGCATGAGAGGGCTGCCCCGTGAGCAACGCCGCACGACTCGGCGAGCACGTCGGGCATGCGCTATGCATATTGCGGAACAGAACGCCCTCTCGCGCCAGACGATGAATGTTCGGCGTTGGCACGTTATGCCCGTAAGGCCGCAGATAGCGTCCTGAATCATGCGAATGCAAATAGACGATGTTGTACTTCCCTGCTGCCGCAGGCGATTGCGCGGATGCTTTGCGACCAAGCACGTTTGCAATCACCGCGGCAGCGGCCGATGCCTTCACAAACTGGCGACGTGAACTTCCGTTGGACTCCATGTCTCTCCTTAAAACTCGAGCTTCAGCGCCACCTGCAGCACGCGTGGCGAAGATGTTGAACTGATCACGCCGGCAGTAGCCGTACCGATCGTGGCCGCAGGGTTCGCAAAGTTGGCACGATTGAGGGTATTGAAAGCTTCGCCGCGAAGATCTGCGCTGAAGCGATCGGAGATGATGAAGCGACGCTCGACCGTCATGTCTACATCGAAATATCCGGGGCCAGTGAGGATGCCCGTGCCGGAGTTTCCGAAGGTGTACGCTGCAGGAGCCACAAAGGCGCTTGTATCGAAGTAATGCGTCAGAGTCTTGCCGGTGCTTAGCTTGCCCGAGGCAATGCGGTTCGGGCGCTGCGTGCCGCCGCCTGACGAGTTCGATACATTGCTACCGTAGAAGACCGTGAACGGCGAGCCAGAGTGTAGCGACCAGATGCTGCTGAGATTCCACGGTCCAACAATGTACGACAGCGGACCATGCGAAAGGAACTGACGACCGCGGCCGAAGGGCAGTTCGTAAACCTCGTTGATCACAAGGGTGTGACGATAATCATCCGGCGTCGGGCCATAGTTGCAACGCAGGCACTGTGCATCCTGAATGTCAGAGTTACCGCTGCCATTCGGGTTACCCACGTCCGAGAGATACTTTGCGTAGGTGTACGAAGCGCCGAAGTTCAGACCACGCGAAGTACGCTTCTCAAGGTGAACCTGCAGGCTGTTGTAGTTCGCGTCGCCACCGGCAGTACGATAGCCCACGTTCACTAGATTCGGATTGATGCTGTAGTACGGACGCAGCGTGTTCACGTTCGTCGCAGCGCCAGGGCGTGACTGATTGATGTTGAGGCTATTGATGAGCAAGTGCTCTGAACGAGTGCCCACATATGCCACATCAGCATAGATATCCGAACGCAACTCACGCTGCACGCCAAGGCTGTACTGGATGACGCCGGTCTGGCGCGTGTTCACATCCCACGCAGTCGGGCTACCGGTTGAGATCGCAGCGGTGTTGGTCGGATCCGGCTGAACCGGGGTCGTGAAGCCGTTACTCAATAACGTGACCGGCGCGGCCGTGGAGCTTGTCGTGATGGTCTGCGCAAAGTAATACGGCAGGTTCTTATAAAGCTGAGCACCACCGGCAAGCGTATCAACGTAGGAAATTCCGAAGCCAGAACGAATCACGGTCTTCTTATTCTTATCGAGGCTGTACGAGAGACCAACGCGCGGCGAGAACGTATTGAAATCAAAGTTGCGCAGACGGCGACTGTTGCCATTGAGCCCGGCAACCTTCATCGTGCCTGATGCCAGATCGAAGTTTGCCCAGTGGTTGTGAACCTCATACGGAGGCGCACTGATCTCGTAGCGAGCTCCATACTCCAATGTGAGGCGGTCAGAAACGCGCCATGTGTCCTGAATGTACGGGGCAAGCTGGAAGGTTCGCATGCCAAACTCGCCAGTGAGAATGTTCCGACTGGCTGCGTCCGTTGCGCCGAGCGCAAAGTCCGCCAGTGCCGAAGCCGCACCCGTTGTACCGATCTGGCGTGTGAACTGACCATTGAAGTCATATGTGCCGCGCACCGGGAACGCCGAGAAGCCGTTGAAGCGATGACGAAGGAAGAGTATGCCAGCCTTCACCGTATGGCGCCCCGAGGTGTGGATCACATCGCCGTCGTACTGGAAGGTTGTGATGAAGCTGTTCTCCGGATACGAGGAGCTATCGCCCAGCGTCGAGAGCCCTAAGATCGTGAAGCCGGGCAACCCGCCCGCGAGCGAGTTGTAGTTAATGCCCGGAATCCCGATCGCTGTTGCGGCAGCATACGGTTGGCCAAGCGGAGTGACCTCTGCGCGCCAACGCACGATCGCAGCATGAGCCTCGAGCAGTGTCTTCGGCGTGAAGATGTGGGAGTAACCAAGCGTAGCCGATTGCGTGCGAACCGGAGTATCGGTACCGTTGCCGCCTGTGGCGACATACGGACCAATGCTCGCGGCAGCACTTGCAAGGGTGCGCACAGTGCCGGGCGCTATCTGCTCCGTCTGGTCAAAAGAGTACTTGCCGAAGATGCGATCGCCATTGTGGAAGTTCTGATCGATGCGCACATCAAACTGATTATCCTTCAACGTCGTTGCGGGTGTGATGGTGTAGTTGTTCGTCGCGCTGCTCGTCGTATTCGCAGGCAGGCTGTTGATGAGGTTGATGGCTGCAGGGTCCAAGGAACTCGTGATGATATTGCTCGCATAGGCCGCACGCGTTGTCACGCCGCCTGTAGTCGTCGTTGAGAACGGGTTATAGAGCTGCGTACCTAGCGCGGAAAAGTTACCTGTACGCACCATGTTGCGTTGAACGTCCGTCGGCAGTGTCGACGTATAAGTATTCGGCACGGACTGACGAATTCCCTGATAGTCCACAAAGAAAAATGTCTTGTCCGAAACGATGGGGCCACCGAAAGTTCCGCCGAAAACGTTACGGTGATACGCCGCGCGAGCAATGTTGCTCTGCTTCGCAAAGTAGCTATTTGCATTCATCACGTTATTGCGCAGAAACTCCCATGCGCTGCCGTGGAAGCGATTGCTACCAGACTTTGTGGTGACCGTTGTGATCGCGCCTGCAGCTTCACCGAATTCTGCATTGAAGTTGCTGGTCATCACGCGATACTCCTGAATCGAGTCCACGATGGGCACAAGCACAAGCGTGTTCAACCACTGGTTGCGGTCGTAGATACCGTCGATCAAGTAGGAGTTCGCCGCCGCAATCGCACCGTTAACGCTGTAGTTTGCGCCACCACGAATGGAGTATGCGCTTGCCCCCTCAGCGAGGTTTAAAGCCGAGCCAGTATGTGCACCGGGCGTCAGCAGTACAAGGTCCGTAAAGTTGCGCGTGGCTAGAGGAAGCGCTACCATCTGCTTCGAATCAACAAGCGATGAAACAACACCGCTCTGCGTCTGCAGCAACGATGCAGCCTCAGATACATTGACCGTTTCTGTGGCGCTACCTACAACGAGCTTGAGGTCAACATTCAGCGTGGATGCGCTGGAGAGCGTGAGATCACTGCGGTCAAGCTTCTGGAAGCCAGCTTTCTCTACCGTGATGATGTACGAACCAGCAGGCAGTGAAGCCGCAGTGTATTGACCTACAGAGTTTGTCGTCACGATACGGTGCAGATCCGTCGAGGTATTGACCAACGTGACATTCGCGCCGGGAACTGCAGCACCTGAAGCGTCAGCAACGACGCCGACGATTGATCCAGTTTGCTGCGCCAGTAGAGGCACAGAAACGAAGATGAAAAGCAGGAAGAAACGAATAAAACGCGACAAGATACAGCCTCCAAAAGATGCAGGAATTAGGCGATCGCACCTGAGTACGTCGTCTTTTATGAAATTGAGTGGGATTTACAGCGAAGGGTTATGCCAAGCAAACAGCACAGCCTTCAAGCGATCGGCCGCTGGACGACATCGCGGATCCACCGCGAGGTTCCGCAACTCCATCGGGTCCGCCTTCAAGTCGTAGAGTTCATCGCGATCATTCAATCGATAGATGTACTTCATGTAGCCTTCGCGCACCATGTATTTTGCGCGTGGCTTACCGAGTTCATACTCCGCAAAGACCGGCCCAGCCTCGAACGTGCTCTCAGGCTTTTTTACCAAGGTGGCAAAGCTCACACCGTCATTTGGCTGCACCAGCTTCACGCCAGCGAGGGACGTTAGCGTTGCGGAGAGTGATACCTGGCTGAGTGGCACATGCGCTACCCCAGCATCGCCACCCGGAACATGGATGAGCAACGGAACACCGCAGGATCCTTCATAGAATTCGAATTTCTGCCACAGGCCGAGGTCACCAAGCATCTCACCGTGATCTGAGGTGTAGCAGATGATCGTATCGCGGTCGTGACCTGTGTCCTTCAGCGCTTGCATCACCTGGCCAAGCGCATCGTCCATCTGAGCGAGGTTCGCGTAGTAGAACGCGATATGCCTCTTCGCCTGCTCAGGATCTCGCACCTCGGGCGTTGGGTTGTTGTACTGAATCCCCTTCACCACCTCGCGCGGAAGCGTACTCAAATCAGCCTTGCCCCAGCTCGCGGGCAGGTGCATGTCTTCAGGCCTGAACATATCTGCAAAACGCTGCGCGGGCATGAAGGGATCGTGCGGCTTGAGGAAGGATGTAATGAGGAAGAACGGGCCGCCCTCCTCACGATGCTGATGCAAGAAGCGAACAGATTCGCGCGCCACAAACGAGTCGAACTGATCCTGCTCTGGAATCTTGGAGACACGCCCGTTGTGCACGAAGCCTTCACGATCATCCTTCTCGCGAACACCCTTCCAAGGATCGCCTTCGTCCTTCCAGAGAGAATCAATCTCAGGCAAGCCTGATCCCGAGTTCGGAATCGCCAACTCATCGGCATAGAGCTTCACCTTCGGCCCTAAGTATTGCAACCAGTCATTGAACTCAAGGCGATAGTCGAAACCATGTGTCTGCGCATCAACCCAGTGCATCTTGCCGATGAGAGCTGTCGTGTATCCCGCAGCTCCAAAGTGGTGCGCCATGGTCTTATGATTCGACGAAAAACCATGAGCGTTGTCCTGCGCCTCGTGATGATGACTGTAGAGGCCTGTCAGAATCGAGGCACGCGACGGTGTGCAGACGGGATTCGTGCAGTAAACGTCCGTGAAGCGCACACTTCGTTCAGCCAACGCATCAAGGTGCGGCGTCTTCGCGACGTTGTCGCCATAGGCGCCCATGCAACTACGCTTGTGCTGATCGGACATCAGCAGCAAAACGTTAGGGCGCTTTTCAGCGCTTGCCCAATCCAGCTGTGGGAAGGAAGTTGTAATCGCGGCAAGAATACTTGCCTTCAGAAGGTCGCGTCTGTCCATGGTCTTGCCCTGAACACCCACTAAGGAAGCGATCTCAAACGCTTTAACCTAATGGTGCTCGGATTGTTGTGCTGTGCAATCAACGCACGCACGCGCGCGTCCTCAACGTCAGAGAGACGGAGTGCAACAACAGCTACAACAATTCTGGCAAAGGAAAACCATCTGCCCTAAGTATGGCACAGATGTGCGCTCAGCATCGCCTTACGATGCTGAGCGGGATCCAGAACGCCCTTGGAGTGGATCAAGTACAGTACATTCGCGATACCTCCCTACGAGAGATGGGAGACCTCGGCGAGTAATCCCGACGAGGCTCCTCGGTTAGAAGGCAAGATGCAGCGCGAACTGCAAGACTCGAGATTGATTATCTCCAGCCTGCAGCGCAGAGATCGTACCGAACGCGCTGTTGCCGAAGGTTGTATTTGGGTTTGCAAGGTTTGCATGGTTCAGCACGTTGAGCGCCTCCGCACGAAACTGAAGCTTCGTGCTCTTCACAAGCGCAAACTCCTTCAACAGAGACGCATCGAGCAGTGTCGTTCCTGGACCACTGCCGAAGCTGCGCGGAGCGTTGCCAAAGGTGTAGTTCGCGTTAGCCGTAAAAGCCGCAGTGTTGAACCATTTGCTGATTTTGTCATTGCGCGATCGCGAGGCCGCAACAGCGTTTGGATCACTCGTCAGGTTCGGCCTCACAGCACCGGAGTACGTACCCGTGTTGTTTGTCGCGTCATACACTTCGAGAGGTGAGCCCGAGTGAATTTCGAAGATGCCGCCCAGTGTCCAGCCGCCGACGACTTCATCCAGCCAACGAGAGTTGACGTTCACGAGCTTGCCTCGACCGAACGGAAGGTTATAGAGCGCGTTCGCGATCAGACGATTCCTGACATCGTTCGCGGAGAGTCCACGCCACGCCGCAGGATGGTAGTAGTCAGTAATTGTTCCACTCGTTTGGCCAACGTTGCTACGAGCATCCACATTGTCGATGTACTTCGACCATGTGTAGTTCGCACCAAATTGCAAGCCAGACTTCGCCCTACGCTGAATCCCGATGTTGAGGCCGTTATAGCTTGAGGCACCGTAATCCTTTGCGAGGATGCTCACGTTGTTGAACTGCGGAAAGGGACGCAACGTTTGCTTATTGCTCGTCGTCGCAAGGAGCACCATCTTGTCGGGAGCAACCTGGTTGGTGTTGATCGAACTCGTCGCGGAGAGATGGTGACCGAAGGATCCCAGATAGCCCACCTCAACAAGCAGCGTCGGTGTGATCTGACGCTGCACGTTGAGGTTGCTCTGATAGATGTAGCCGGTGATGCGGTTCCTGTTGAAGTAATCCGGCGCCTGTGTCGGCTGACTGCCGACCGTCACCGCTCCGAAGGACGAGTTGAGCTGCAAATCAGTGGGCACTGACGCCTTGCCTGTGCCATCCGTTGCGTTGTTCTTGAGCAGAAAGGCAGGAGTACCGCTCACGGTATCCGTCGAGGTCAAGGAGATCGATTTGGAGAAGCCCGTGTACGCCACGATCGGCGTCGCCTGATCGTATTCACCGGGGTAAAGGATCGCGCCACCACCACGCACCACGGTGTTGTCGTCTACCTTGTACGAGAAGCCGAGGCGTGGACCAACATTGTTCAGATCCCACTGATGTGCGTAGCGAGTCAGTCCATTGCGTCCTGAGAACGTGATGACACCAGGCGTTCCTGACACGGGATTCAGCGTTGTTGGATCAAACGAGTTCTGACGATTTTGATCCTCCCAACGTGGCGTGTCCACGTCATAGCGAACGCCAAGATTCAGCACGAGACGAGGTGTGATTCTCCAGTCATCCTGAAAGAACGCAGCCCAACCATAGGCCGTAGTGTTCAATCGCAGCGTGTCATTTAGCGTGCCGCTATTCACGCGCCCCATCAGCAGATTGGCAAGACTGCCCAACGCCGTAGACGAGCTCACACCAAGATTTGTGAAGCCGAAGGCGCCGCCTGCTGAAGGACGATACACGTCCGAATTCTTCGAGGTGCGCCACTCCACACCAGCCTTGAACTGATGCTTGCCGCGCACAAATGTCACGTGATCGGTGTATTCGTCGCTGAGGATCGGCACCTGTAGGCGCTCTTGTTGAGAGTAGCCAAGTGTCGCCAATCCAGAAAGAGTAACCGTTGGGAAGAAGGAAGCGTCCGTTCCCTTCAATCCCACTTGATCAGCCAGTGCTGTGTTCGCCCCCAGCGAATAAGCCAAGGCCTTGCGCTGCGTGAACGTGACGCGCAGTTCGTTGATCACCGAAGGGCTGAAGTTATGGATCCAGGTAGCGAGCTCGTTGTAGTAGTAGTTGTCGCTCCGATTGCCATAAGAGTCCGTTCCAGGCGTCGGAAAGATGGCAGTTGTGTTCGAGGTATCTACCTGCGCGAGAAAGTGTCCATACAGACGATCGTTAGGTCCAATAATGTGGTCGATACGACCGGTGTAGGCATTGACGATCGCGGTCGTCGGATCATTCACGCGGTAGTTGTTCGTGTTCGCAGCCGCACCACTCACGTTTGGGTTCGGAAAGAACGCGGCCAACTTCACACCTACGGGATCCAGAACGCTCGATGGCAGCTTGTTCAACGTGCCGTCATCACCCACCGCCTGCAATCCAGTGTAGGGGTTCGTCACTACTGTGCTGAACGCCGAGAAATCGCCAGCACGTTCCGCAGCCGTTGGCACGTTCGCCGTCACCGTGGTCGACTTCGTCGAACGACGACCTTCATAGGTGAAAAAGAAGTGCGTTCGATCACGGATGATCGGACCACTAAAGCTCGCGCCGAAGAGGTTATAACGAAGGCGCGGCTTGGTCGTCGCAAAGTATGGAGTCGCTTGAATTGCATCGTTGCGAATGTACTCGTACGCCGAACCGTGGAAATGATTGGTTCCGGAGCGAGTCGTCATCTGCAGCACACCACCGCCGCTGCGACCGAGCTCGGCTTCATAGTTGCTGAGCGCGAGATTGAACTCCTGCAATGCCTCGATAGGAGGATCGAAGGAAAGCGTCGGAACACCTTGCAACAGATTTTGCGCGGTTCCACCGTCAATGAGATAGTTGGCGTTGCCGCCGCGACCGCCAGCAATGGAGAACGTTGCGCTACTACCACTGTTGCTACCAACGACGAATCCGCTCAAGCGTTGCAGTTGCGATGCTCGCCTATCCAACAGCGGCATATCCACGACGGTCTCGTTCTCGATGACCTTGCTAATGGTTGAGCTCTCGGTTTGCACGAGCGGAGTCTCAGCAGACACATCAATCGTCTGGTTCACAGCGCCTGCATGCAGAACGATATCCGCCACCGACGCGTTGCCCGTGAGAACAATCACTCCGCGCGTAATCTTCGTCTCAAATCCATCATGTTCCACCTTCACGTCATAATGGCCGGGAACAAGAAGCGGAAAGACGTAGTGGCCATCCGGCTTTGACTGCGATGTTTGCACCGCGCCGGTTTCAACCTGCTTGATAGTAACCTTCGCGTTGGCGACAACAGCGTTTTGTTCGTCCGCGATCACCCCTGAGATCTGTGAACTCTGAGCATGCGCCAAGCCGCCCACCAAGAGGACCGCAGCGAAGAAGAAGGCCCCCATAGCGGAGCGAAAGAAAGAGCGTGCCCGAAGGCGAGAATGTTGCGGCATAACAAATGACCTCAAATCAAAAACGAAAAAGCCCACGATTTCACTGATCGTGGGCATGAAACGGATTGCGCTTGTCATTACAAGCGCAGTATCCAGACGCCACGAGGCGGATGAGCAACCAGAGCGAATTCCGTGCAACAACAGAGCATGAGTGACATCAGAAAATTCCTTCGTGAAGAGAGATGAAGTACCGGTGTGCGTAAGACCTCTACGCAAAGACCTGCTGCTGAACAACGCCCGCGACGTTCGTTAGACGGAAGTCTCGGCCTGCGTACTTGTACGTCAGTCGCTCATGGTCGATGCCCATCAGCGCGAGCAGAGTCGCATGAAGATCGTTGATGTGCATACGTCCCTCCACTGCAGCCATGCCGAGATCATCCGTGCCGCCGTAGCTAAAGCCTTTTTTGACTCCCGCTCCGATCATGGCCATCGCATAACCAGTGATGTTGTGATCGCGACCATCAAGCCCCTGAGACGTTGGCAAACGTCCGAACTCAGAACCGAAAAGCACGAGCGTATCTTCCAACAGGCCCCTCTGCTTGAGGTCTGTCAGCAGAGCCGCGATAGGCTGATCAATTCGACGGCTTTGCTCGATCAGGCCATTATGAAGATTCGTGTGATGGTCCCAACCCGGTTGGCGAACCTCCACGAAGCGAACGCCTGCTTCACTCAGACGTCGCGCCATCAAGCACTGCCGCGCAAACGATCCCTCGATCCCTGCCTTCACGCCGTAAGCATCCAGCACGCTCTGCGTCTCCTTCGAGATATCAAGCAACGCAGGCACACTGTCCTGCATGCGGAAACCAAGCTCGTAGGACTTGATGAGCCCCTCTACTTCTTCAGGAGCTCCAGGTTTCCGTGCCTCTGACTCATTCAAGGACTGGATCAGATCAATCTGCTGGCGCTCCAGTTCACGACTCGTAGCGGCTTCAATGTTTGGCATGAGACCCGAATCGCTGATCGCGGTCCCCTGATAGTACGCAGGCAGGAACGCACTGCCGTAGTTGGACGCTCCACCGAATGCGACCGGCGGATTGATCGTGATGTAACCAGGGAGGTTTTGATTTTCCGTACCCAGCCCATAGAGCAACCACGACCCCATGCTTGGACGCGTGAGTGATGCGTTCGAACTGCCGGTATGCAACTGCACTACCGCCTGCGGATGCGCGGGCGTGTCTGTGTAGAGGCCACGCAAAAAGCAGAAGTCATCCGCATGCGTTGCCATATGTGGCAGCAGCTCCGAGAACCACGCTCCAGAGGCACCATACTGCTTGAACTTGAAGCGTGACGGCGTGATCGTGCCGCCTCCTGGGCCCGACTTGCCGCTCAGCTTCTCCAGTTGTGGCTTGTACTCAAAAGTGTCCACGCTGGACATCGCACCTTCCATGAAAAGGAAGATGATCTTCTTCGCCTTCGCAGGCAGCGGCGGGCGTTTCGCTGCGAGAGGGTTGAGCGTATTGAACTCCGCTGCAGCCGCAGTCTTAGAAAGCGAGCCGAGCAAGCCAGCCAATGCCAGATGGCCAAAGCCCGCACCAGCGGATCGCAGAATATCTCTTCGGGTAAAGCGATTCATTGCATTCTCCTGAAATCAACACGAGTTAGTGAACAAACTGAAACGCAGCAGAACCGTACAGCGACTGCACGAATGCAGACCAGGCAGCCTCTTGCGCGTTATCTAGGGTCACGGCAGACTGCGCGGGTGGAGCCTTCGCATCTTCGACCTCATCGTCCTGAGCAAGACCGTCTTCACGAATGATGCGCGCAGGATCGTTCGGCTTGTCTTGCCCCTGAAAAGCTATGCGGGCCACGCGCTTGTTCGACCGCGCCCAGGTCGCGGAGTACTCACGCAGAAACGCGGTCACACGCTTCCGCTCTGCGGTAGAGGGATCTCGCCCAAGCACCTTTTCATAGGCGATCCGAACTCCATCGTGTCCGCCATGATGTGCGAGAAGATTCCGCGCCAACTCCAGCGATTGCTCACGCACAAACGGTGAGTTGAGCATGAACAACGACTGCTTTGACACAGTGGTCACCTCTCGCTTGCCCGCAATCAACGTTTGCGTCACGGGATCGAAAGCGGCCAGCGAACGCGGCGTCTCATCACGAAGCAACGGCAGATAGATACTGCGATAGTGACTGCCGTCCGCTGCTTTCAGGATCGAGGCAACAGCCGGCCCATCATCCCTGACCTCGATCATGCGTAGAGCCATCGTTGGCGAACCATGTACCGCATGCAAATCCAGGTCACCAGCTGAGGCAAGAATACTGTCGCGAATTTCTTCCGCATCCATCCTGCGTGGAGAATGTCTCCACACATACTGGTTCTCGGGATCTACATTCTGGTTCTTCGCCGGTGCATCGGAACCGAGGCGATAGACATGTGAGAGTACGATCTCGCGAATCAGCTTCTTCGTCGACCATCCTTGCTCCACAAAATCATTCGCAAGATAGTCAAGCAACGCTGGATCCGAAGGAGTACCTCCCGTCACGCCGAAGTTGTCCTGCGTGACCACGATTCCCCGCCCGAACAAATGCTGCCATACGCGGTTCACATACACGCGCGTTGTCAGCGGATTGTCCGGACGCGCAATCCAGTCAGCGAGTTCGAGGCGCCCGCTATGATCTGCAGGAATGGTCGGCGTATTCGGTAACGAGAGCACAGTGAGGAAGCCGCGCGGAACCGTTGGTCCATGGCGCTCCTCCACGCCACGCACACGCACAGTCGTATCTGCGATCACGCCATCATGCATGCTGTGAATGCCATAGCCGTGTTCGCCCTTGTCCTCCAGCAATTGAAGGTTTTCACGTGCAGCGATGAAGTGTGTTCGCAGCTCGAGCCGATGTTTTTTCTCTTCATCCGATGGCGGAGGCAGACTCGGATTGAGCTTGAGCGCAGCCTCACGTTTCGCGTTCATCTCGTCCAGCTGCTTGCGATAGCTTGCAGCCTCCGCCTGCAGCTTCGCCTTCGCCGCTTTGTCCTCAATCGACACCGAGCTAGCGGCGCTCATGTATCCAAGGTGCTTCGGGTCGTAGTAGTCCAGGCTCGCGCCACCCATACGGCTGCTCAATCCAACATTGTCGTCCGTGCTGGTGAAGATGCCCGCCAGCGCGTAGTAGTCCTTCGTCGGAATGGGATCGAACTTATGGTCGTGGCAACGCGCGCAGGAAACAGTGATCGCCATCGTGGAGCGTGTCACCGTGTCGATGAGATCGTCGACGTTGTCCATCTTGTAGCGCGCCTTGAAGCGCTGGTTTACGTCTTTCGGCCCCAGAGCAAGATAGCCGGTCGCGATCAGCAGGCGATCACGCTCTTCTGGAGTGCTCGCAGGCAGAAGATCGCCTGCTATCTGTTCCCGCAGAAAACGGTTATACGGAACGTCACGATTTACCGCGTCGATAACGTAATCGCGATAGCGCCACGCGTTCGGATACGGCATGTTGCGCGAGGGCCCCGAAGACTCACCATAACGAGCGATATCAAGCCAATGTCTTCCCCACCGTTCGCCGAAGCGCGGCGAGGCAAGCAAGCGATCCACCAACTTGGCGTAGGCCTGCGGAGAATGATCGCGCTGGAAAGCACGCACTTCCTCCGGTGTAGGCGGCAAACCAGTCAGGTCAAAGGTGATTCGGCGCACAAGCGTGCCGGTATCGGCATCGGCAACCGGCGCCAGATGCTTCTCGTCTAACTTCGCAAGGACGTAGCGATCGATGTTTCCGCTCGCCCAACCAGCATCCTGAAGCACGGGAACGCCCGGATTGGTCAGCGGTTGCCATGACCAATGGCTCTGCTTCAACTTCGGATACAGTGCAGCAAGCCGACCAGGCGTCTGCGGCAGCTTCTCGGTTTCATCCGGCCAAGCGGCGCCATCCTTGATCCAACGCTCGAGGATAGCGATCTCTTCTGCAGGCAAAGCCTCCTTGCTCTCCTGCGGCATGCGTTGCTTTTCGTTGCTGCTCTTCACCCGCTCAATGAGCAAGCTCTTCTCCGGATGTCCAGGCACGATCGCAGGTCCGGTGTTACCACCGGCGAAGATGCTGATCCCAACATCAACGCGAAGGCCACCAGCTTCTTTGAAAGCGTCTGAGTGGCAGTTGTAGCAGCGGTTCACGAGGATGGGTCGCACGTTCTTCTCGAAGTACGCAAGCTGCTCTGCCGTTGCGGCGCGTGGATACGCTACGGCCGTCGCGATGAGCGGCGTCTTTGACTTCTCCATCACATCCTGCTGCGCCTTCAACTCACTCCAAGGCAGGTCATGCGCCACCCAGGCACGCAGGGCTGCGATCTCCGCCTCTGGAAGAGCATCGTCTCCCTTGGGCATGCGCTTCTTGTCATCGCTCGTGATGATGCGTTCTATCAACAAGCTCTCGTCGGGCTTGTCGGCGATGGCCGCTGGTCCCGATCGCCCGCCGCGCAAGATGCTCTCGCGATCGTCTAGCAACAGTCCACCTGCGGCGCGCGTGTCCTTGGAGTGGCAGTCATAGCAACGGCTCTTGAGAATCGGTTCGACCGTCTTCTCGTACGAAGCTGCGTCCGTCGCGTGCGGAGCCGCAGCGGGCTTCTCCGCAGCATCTACAGTAACCGTGCCAGAGCTGATGACAGAACCTAAAGCTAAGGCTCCAAGAACGATCGACAGCACAAGAAATGAGGATGGAGCAACATGGCTCCAACGCGATGACAATCGCATGTACATATCTCCGCAACCAAACGCACGCATATAGAGCGAAGCGCAGCTTGGCTAGCTAAGAAGGCAAATCAAATAAGAGAAAGAGGGAGATCCGGGAATGGACTAGCAACAACCACAACAGGGCGTCGTGGTTTGCGAGAGCGAGCGCTCAAGTACAGAAATGAATTCTGCAGGTTGCATTGCAAGACCTTAGCACTACAAGAATCAATAGTCAACATGTGGCAATGTAAATTACGCGTTGCTCGATAAAGGCAGGTAGCAAAGAGAATAGGCTCTTCGCTACCTACCTTCCATCCTAGGGATATAAAGCCGCAGACCGTATTACAGGCTCGCCTTCACCAGCGGCCCTTAGTAACTCTTTGAGTCGCTCGCGCAGTTCATCTGCTTTCTTTCGATATTCCTGCCTACCTGCGAGGTTGATAAGTTCATGGGGGTCTCCGCGCTGATCATAGAGTTGATACTCCGTGTAACTCTCCGCCGCAGGTGAAGTGCTTGAACCGCTCAGGTCGGCGACGCAGTATGTCCAATCCGGCGTCCGAATAGCACGAGCCGTCATCGACTCACTGATCTGGATGAACTGCTCTTGTTTCCAATGCTCACGTGCTGCAGAGTCATTCAGAAGCGCATACGCACTGCGGCCCTTCCACGAGGCCGGCACCGCTACCCCTGCTGCCTCCAGCAACGTAGGCGCAACATCAATCAGTCCAATCAGCTCCGGCACTTGCTGTGCTCCACGAAAACCCGGACCATCGATGATGAGCGGCACTCGAATCGAACTGTTGTGCGTGCTGCGCTTGTATTCCTTGTTGCGAGTAGCGAAGTGGCAGCCATGATCGCTGATAAAGACGAAGATCGTGTTCTCCGCTAAGCCCTCTTCTTCCAACACGCGACGTACTCGCCCCACCGAAGTATCGATAGCCGAGATGCAGCCGTAGTAGTCGGGAAGTTGCGACTGCCAGATTCCTGGCTGCGCGCGCAGGTCCTCCGGCACGGTGATGTTCTTGAACGTATCCGCCACACCATTTGGTGCGACCGGCGTGCCTCGATCATTCTGCTGATGCGGCTCTAGCTGCGAGATGAACAGGAAGAATGGCCTGTCATGTTTCTGACGAAGAAATCGCTCCGCACGGTCCGTGAGGAAGTCGACGCGGTACTCATCCTTGTATTCGATAGGTTGATTGTCGCGATCCCATATCGTGCCTTCGTAAGGGTGCGTGGTGCCCTCAATCGAATTGCTTCCCTCCCATAAATCGTCAAAGCCACCGCGCTCGGCAGCAGGCACAGCGCCCGGCCCACCACCTTGAGCCTTCCCGGGTGCAAGATGCCACTTACCGATGAGATTTGCCGAGTACCCGGCCTTGCGTAGCTCACCAGCCAACGTAGGAAGCGACTTGTTGAGCGGAAGACCGTTGTGCCACACTCCGGTTTCCGTCGCATAACGGCTAGTAAACAAAACCGAACGCGCAGGAGCACACACCGGCTGGTTCGTCACCGCTTGAGTAAAGTTCTTCCCTCTCGCTGCCAACGCATCGAGATTCGGCGTACGCGTAGAGTTGTTGAGTCTATTCGCTCCGACGAAATCCCAGCGGAACTGGTCAGCCAGATACAACACTATATTCGGTGCCGGCTTCTTCTTCGTTGTGGCAGCTGCAGCCGTGGTTACTTCGACTTGGCTTGCCCCAACCGTGAGTGCAGCGGCGACCGACTTTTTGAGAAATGACCTACGGGAGTTCGGTGATTGAGACATCAATATCCCTCCGCCGGCTTCTTGTCCGGCATGCTTCAAATAGTGCTCACCAGCCTCAGAATGCGGGACACTTCTTGAGGACACATGCAAAGAGTCGGCGCTCTGCAGCCATGGATTCAGCGCAGCATGTGCGAGGAGTGACCATCAACGCGATCGACCATTGGCATACAACACTCGTACGCAACTCGCCAGCAACCAGAGGCTCTGGAACCCAGACGGCTACAACAATGAGTTTTGAAATGAAAAAGGAATAGCAGAGCGCTTAGAAAAGAATCGCATTAGTAGCGACAACAAGCAGTCTGGTGATAGAAGTCCACGAACTCACGTTACCCACGATCAGTCACAATGTCAAACAGCTGCGGATCGCGTCTACACCTCTTCCGCGGACGGAACAATCATGAAATCTATGATGATTGAGGGTTCCCCCTTTAGGCGTACGCCTCAAGAATCCCTAGAGGAATACAAGGTGCGGTGAGTAGGCCCTACGCAAATGGTTTCCCTGTTTTTTCCTGTTTACTACGGGCCGCAGATTAGGATCAGTCTTTTAGACCGAATACACGGTGCGTCTGCTTGCTGTTGAATTCCCCAATTCCTTGTTTAATTCCCTGAAACAGCGAATGTCATTTAGAGACAGGGTTCGCCACAGACTACATCCACCGCCAGATTGAATGAGGCTTCGGCCTCAGAATGCGAAAGAGCCCGCTAAGCAGCGGGCTCTTTGCTCTTCTCTCCACGCTCTCCGCTAATCGTCCTTTGCAGCTCGCACGAGCGCATCGCGAAAGGCGTCCATCATCTGCGGGACGCGGAACAGAGCGGCCTGTGCGGCCCCACGCGCAATGTACTCCTGACGCGTCTCCGGCTCTTCGAGCAGCTTGCGAACAGCCGACTCGATGCTGCTCGGGGCAGAGGAATCGACAGCAAAGGGATCGACAAAAAGCGCGGCGGAACCGGCAATCTCGCGCAGAGCTCCCTCCTGCGTCGTAATGACGGGGCAGTTGAAGTGCATGGCCTCGAGGACGGGTAGACCAAAGCCCTCATAGAGCGACGGATAGACCAGTGCGAAGGCGCGCTGGTACAGCGCCACCAGCGTGCTGTCGTCTGCGACAACTGCGGTGACGCCTCCGCCCAGGCCCCAGCGGCTCAGGTAATCCTCTTCGGTATGGCTCAACCGGCCGGTACAGACGAGTTGCAGATCGGGGTACTCCTGCAGGATGGGCTGCAGGGCGCGGACGAGCGAGTAGAAGCCTTTCCTACCAGAGCGTTCGCCGACGAAGAGCAGGAATTTTTCTGGCAGCTTTGAGGTTGTCGGCGTCGCGCGGGCACTCGCCAGCAGGTTTCCCGTGGGAACGACGACGACGCGACGAGGATCCACCACAACCTGCTTGAGCAGCGCGTCGCGCGTGTCGTTTGAGATACAGAGCACGAGGCTTGCCCGGCAAGCGGCGTAGAGGAGGCTGGTCATGCCAGGGCCTGCGGCGTCAAAGAGCCCATCCGGTGCGGTCACGCACGTCATCAGATCATGCACGACCATCAGAAACGGTGCGTCTGCCCTCTCGTCCAGAAAGCGGGAGTCAAACTCGGGCGACGTGAACAGGATGACGTCGTACTGGCCTTGTCGCACGGCACGCCGAAACAGGCGCCGAGAAAGATAGTCCATCACGCGAACCGCAAAGGGAATGCGGTGCAGCCACAACGTGCGGCGGGAAAGCGGCGTATGGAAATCGCATTTGCTGGAGACCAGAGGAACGTTCAGCTCCACTCCGCGCTCGCGTAAGCCATCGCAAACAGCCGTGTAATAACGAGTCAATCCGCAACGACCAAAGCGAAAGACCGATGGATCAACGAGGACTCTCAAGGTAGGTAGAATACAAGAGATATTTACGCTTCATGAGCCATCGGGCGTCCTTTATGCAAACAGAAATCAGTTCCGATGGGATGAACCGCAAGGGAAAAACGCTCCACGCGGCAGGTCTTCGATTTGCTCTCAGACTGCTGTCGCCCAGCCAGCAGCGCTTCATGGGATTGATCGTCGGAGAGCGCATCCTTCTCGGCATCTGCGATCTTCTGCTTGCCGGGGCGATGTATCTGATGTTTCTGCAGCTCCAGGGCGGCCACCCCAAACATCACGCAGCATGGATACCCCAGACCGCGCTCTCCTCTGCGCTCTGCTCTGTTGTGCTGGTAGTCATACGGCTGCTGCTGGATCTGGGAGCGTCTCACCACGTCGTTCGATTTACGCAGAAGCTCTATGGCGAGTTTTCTCGGCAACTGGTGCAGGGATACAGCGAGCTTCGCTGGAATGCGTTTGTGCAGCGCAACCGCAGCGAGTTGGTCAAACACGCGACCTCTACCGCGCTCGATGCAGCGTACTCGTTTCAGATCTACACAGAGTTGATCGCGGGCTCCGTGATTGTTGTGCTGATGGCAACAGCACTGGTGTATCAGAGCGTCACGATTGCGGCCTGCCTCTCTGTCATCATCCTTCTGCTCTATCTGCTGCATCGTTACATCCTGCGGCGCAGACTGAAGCTGGCAGCGGCCAGCCGAGAGCAGTCGCTGCGCGTCATGCAACGCGTGCTGACCGAAGTCTTCACCTCCTCCAAGGAGATACGCGCGTACGGCAATCAGTCATTCTTCTACAAGCTTCTGACCAGAGAAACCGCGATACAGGCAGACAGCAACACGCAGCTTGCGCTGCTGCCTCAGTTCTCTCGCGTGGTTGCGGAGCAAGGCGTGATCCTGGTGTTTCTTGGGATCATCCTTTCCGCACTGATCTGGGGCGGCGACATTCATCAAATGCTTTCGCTGCTGATCTTTTACTTCGTCGTCTCGCGGCGGATGCTTCCTCTCATCAGCCAACTCGCTCTCCTCTTCGGGCAAATGGACGGAGCGTACGAGAACCTCAGCATCGTCCATCAAGAACTCAAGGACTCTCGAACAGCAAGAACAACCACAGAGTCGCCCCGCAGCCCGGAGCCCGGCTATGCGCTGCAACTCAACCATGTAACGTATGCGTATGACGATGGCAGCCGCGTCCTGGAGGACATCTCCTTCGACCTGCACGCAGGAACTACCATGCTTCTTCGCGGCGTTTCCGGCAGCGGAAAGAGCTCGCTCTTGAACCTGATCGCTGGAGTCGCGGAGCCCACAAGCGGAGAAGTTCTGATCGATCGCGCGACGGCAGCGTACGTGCCACAGGAGATCGCGATGCTGGATGAGTCCGTTCGCCATAACCTGCTCTTCGGGCTGGCTCCCTTGCCTGACGAGGTTCTGATGCAGGCGCTCGCCATCGCAAATCTGGATCAGTTTGTCGCAGCTCTGCCGCAGGGGCTCGACACGAGAGTCGGCGATAACGGTGTGCTCTTCTCTGGCGGCCAGCGGCAACGCCTCGGCATCGCTCGTGCCACGTTGCGTGGAAAAAAACTGCTGCTGCTGGATGAAGCGACATCCGCACTCGATGCAGAGAACGAGCGCCAGATTTTGGAACGCATTATCCAGTGCGACACGGCGGTGCTGATTGTGACGCACCGGTCCGATGACATAGGCATCGCCGACCGCACCCTGCAACTCGAGAACGGGAAGCTGGTGGAGCAAGCGTCAGAGCCTCCGTCGCAGTAACGCGGCTACTACCGCTGCGCGCGCATCGTCTCCTGCAGATTCTCGATCAGGCTGGCAGTAATGGACTCGTCTGAAAACGTCTCTCGAAGATGACGAGCCACGGCAGCGGCCTTTGCCTTGAACGCAATGCGATTCGCAAAGCAAGCCTGCATCCTCGCGGCCATCGTCTCGACATCCGTCTCCACCCACTGCTGATCTGCGGTGTAGGAGCCATCGCGGTCCCGGGAAGGAATCCGCGACCAGGCACTCTCCACCAAGCCATACTCCGCTTCTGCCGTCAGGTAGGCACGGTGTCCACCTTCGTTCGGCGCAAGAACCGGTTTCCCGTAAAGCGCGGCTTCATACATTCCGATGCCCCACCCTTCGCCACGCGTGCAGGAGACGTAGCAGCCGCCAAGCGTATGCAGCGCGGCGATCTCGCAGGACGGCCAGTCCTCTTCGATCGAAAGAATCTGTGGAGACTCTTCGGCGAGCTTTCGTGCGCGATCCATGGGAGAAGGAACGATCCTGCAGAAAGCACGCCGTAGCCGCCCTCCCGGAGCAGAGGTCCGCGTCGCTGGGGTCTTCAGAACAAGTGCTACGTCCTCGCGTGCCGCAAAGGCACGCAGGAACGCCTGCACCAGAAGATCGTTGCCCTTACGCGCAGACCACGTACCCACGTTGTAGAAGAGGAAGCGGTTGCTTGAGGACGGAAGACGAACGCGCAAAGCCTGCAGGCAGGCATCCTGCGGCGCATGGCCATGAAACTCTGACAGATGCGGTACAGCGAAGAGGGGGCACGACACGCCACTCTCACGAAAGAGCGTTACGTTCCACGGAGACGGCGCCATCAAGGCATCCAGTGGCTGCAGCAACGCTGGCCAGTGTTGCGGAATCCGCGTCGTCTCCCAGACCGTCATGCCGACGATAGGCCCGCGAACGCCACGACTCCGAAGCCACGCCGTTAGGGGCGCGTAGTACTCGGGAACGCAGTGCAGGATAGAGATGCCGTCGAGAAAGAGAGTCGCAGAGCACTGTTCACGAAGCCCCGCAGGAAGCATGTCCGTAGCGGCACATTCGTACCAAAGGCCAAGCCCCGGCCCGGGAAGCAAAGGCTGAAAGCAGACGGAGACACCCATGCGGCTGAGGGCTCTGACGTACTGCCCGGCGGCACACGCGTAGCCGGTCTGGTCCGCAGGGGCAAGGTAGTTAACCTGCAACATCGCTCTTTACGATCCATTGGTGAGCTTCGGTGTTCAACCACCGGGCTTCGTTTCGCCGATAGCCGATGAAGCCAACAGCGTATCCCTTCAGACTCAGAATGCGGCTGCGCCTGCGCTTGCCACGAAGCAGCACGCTGCCGGCGAGATGCTTGCCTGTCTCCCAGACTGCGCGAGGAAGGTAGCTGGACCTCCAGTGGCGAGCAAAGCAGGCGCCGCGTGCGCGGGCGTATCGATACGTTTTCTGGAGCGCGACCTCATCGCTGTAAGGGCTTGCATCCGCATGGATAAAACAGACATCGGGAACGTACGCCGCGCGCACATCGGGCACGGCCGCCCATAAGCGCCGAATCAGATCCACCGCTTCTTCTGCTCCGTAGACTCCGCCGGGCCCGAAGAAAGCATCGAAGCCCCCGATCTGATCGAACAGGCTGCGACGGATGTACAGAGTGGACTCCGCGAAGGCGTTGCGCAGGCTGCGACGATCAATCTCGCAGGCCTGATCCGGCCAGCGCAGCACGGAGGCCTTCCCCTCACGATCAATCGTGCGGCCGCTCAGCACATCGCACGCCGTAGTTTGCAGGTGATGCCGCAACCTTTCTAGCGTTACCGGAGTGAGCGCGCAGTCATCATCGGGAAAGCCAATCCACTCTCCAACCGCAACCGAAGCCCCGAAGTTCCTCGCAGAGCTTGCGCTCTTGCGGTTCATGCGAAGGTGCTGCACAGGCAAAGGAAGCTGAATGCTGGCGAGCAGGTCCACAAGACGATCATCATCATTCTGATCCACGATGATCAGTTCTACATCCGAGAGCTGCGAGGACTGGAGGCTACGCAGGAAGCTCTGCAACTCCGATGTGCGGTCGAGCGTGGCCACGATGAAAGAAAGCAGGGGCGCAGGATCAGCAGGGAAGCTCATAAAGTAACTCTTCTGGAATGAATGCGATAAGTGATGGGCGCAGCGTTGTGGCATCTACTGCGTAAGGGGCATTGCGGTTATATTCGAAAACGATGAGCATTCCCCGAATATTTCACTTCATCTTCGGCTTGAAACAGCAAATTGAACCGTTTCATCTCATGCACTATCTCTGCCTGCGATCGTGCCTGGAGCGCAATGCGCCAGACGCAATCCATCTGCATTATGTGCACGAGCCTTGGGGAGAGCTTTGGGATGCGATTCGTCCTCATCTTACCCTTCGCCCGCTTGAGGGCGCTCTCCCCCTTTCCGGTTATCGTTACGCCGAAGGGAGTAGCTCTGCGGCGTACGGCTATGCGCATGCTTCGGACTTTCTGCGCGTCGATATTCTGCAGCGGGAAGGCGGTGTTTATGCAGACATGGATACGCTGTTCCTGCATCCTCTGCCAGACGTGCTCTTTGAGAATCAGTACGTTATGGGACACGAAACGGTGGATACGACCGCTGCTGCCGCCATACTGGGCGGATCCCTGTGCAACGCCTTTCTCATGGCCGAAGCTGGTTCAGAGTTTGGCGCGCTCTGGTACGACAAGATGAGCGCGCACTTCGATGGGTCGTGGAGTCGCCACTCCACCTTTCTTCCGTACGAACTCAGCGTTCAGCACCCGCAAATCATCCATGTCGAACCACAAAGTTCCTTCTTTTCGCTGGACTGGACCGCAGAGGGCATCGCGAGGATTTTTGAGCGTTTTGAAACGTTCCAAGAAGAGGTCTATTCGCTGCATTTGTGGGCGCATCTCTGGTGGAGTGAAAGCCGCGTAGACATCAGCCGCTTTCACCAGGGACGGCTCACAACAGAGTATGTTGCCCATGCAGAGACGACGTACGCGCACTACGCACGAACGCTGCTGCCTGCGGGCGCGAAGACCGGAAGCGCAACGGCGTACCGGCTGCAGCGGTCGGCGCAGAAAGCAGACGACCTCAGTCGCAACATCGCAGGCGCTGTGCGAAGGAGAGTTGCGCGACTTTGGAAGAGCCAAACGCGATGAAGAAGAACTGCGTTCTCGTCACGCCCACGTTGCCCGGCCGCGAAGGCTCCGGCCTGCAACAGCGTGCGTTTGCGTGGCTGCTCGAACTCGCTCGCGAGTACAACGTCACCCTCGTTCTGGCGCTGCCGGCTGAAAACATCGCTTCTACGCTTGAAGCACGAGCGACGCAGGAGCTTCAGCCTTATGTGACGCAGATAGAGATTTGCCGTGCGACTACTTCGCCCAAGTGGCTGCGTCTGGCGGCGCTGCTCTGCCCTCTGGCGCTGCTGTGGAAGCCCCAGCTTGCGGACGATTGGGTGCAACCGCTTGGCTGGGAACCTCAACTGCCCGAGCAGATTGACCATATCCATGTCTTCCGCTTTCGGACGATGATGATCGGTGAGTTCCTTGCGCGCGCTTATGGCCTTCGCGATTACGGTATCGATCTGGATGATGTCGAGTCGAACACGCTTGCCAGCATCGCGCGATGCGTGTGGAGACGGAAGCAGCCAAAGTTTGCGTTTCACCTCTTTGCCGCTTCGTTGCAGTACCGCATTCTTGAACGCACGCGCCTCGGTCGCGCGTCGCAAGTGTACTTTTCGAATCCCGAGGACCTGCGCTACCTGAGCAAACGAGTGCCAAAGGAACGGCTTCACTACAGGCCGAACAAAATCACGATTCCTGCCAGCCGGGCAGAACGGCGACTTCCTGGTGTCTTCAGCCTTCTCTTTGTTGGCACGCTGGACTATGTTCCCAATACGGATGCAGCTCTCTGGATTGCAGAGGAGATTGTTCCCGCCCTGCGTGAGGCGATTCCGCAAGGTTTTGAGGTCGTCATCGTGGGACGTGGTGCGAGTGATTCGCTAACGGCTCGCCTACAGCAAGAGCCGGAGATTCGCTTTGTGGGAGAGGTCGAGCATTTGTCGCCCTACTACGCGGCCAGTCATGCCGCTCTGGCCGCGGTGCGCTATGGCGGAGGCACGAAGCTGAAGGTGCTGGAGGCCGTTGCGGAGTTCTGTCCGGTCATCACTACGACACACGCTGTAAGCGGACTTCCCTTCGCAGCGGACCGGGACGTTCTCGTCGCGGATACACCGCAGGAGATCGCGGCCGGATGCCTCCGGCTACGTCAGCACCCAGACTCCGCCGAACAGATGGCCCAGCAAGCCAACAGGGTTTTGCATGAAAGCAACCTCGCCCATGCAGGCATGGGCGAGGGATGAGTCTCTGACTCGGTACGGATCGCTTGAAATGCTGAGGGCAATCAATGTCCGACAGATCGTACGAGCCGTTCCACCGCCGGGGCGATTTGGTCGAGGAGAGCAGCTTCGGGCTGTTCGAGGTGCTGCAGAAGAACGATCTGCTGCTGTTGCGATTTCTTGCTGACGGAGGCCTTCTTTTGCAGATTGCTGAGGGCCGCCAACCCGATCTCCGCGACATCGGCGAGATGATGAGAGACCGGAACAAGTTCCGCAGTCAGATCAGAGTTCTTCAGCGAAGGCTGTAAGCGGGCGTCGTTGTCACGCCACATGGTTAGCCATTGGCGAGCCTGCTCCCACTCCGCCGGAGTGGCTTTGCCGGAGGCGATGCGTTCGGCGAGCTGGTGAAAGATCCTGGCCTTTTCGCTCTCGGCAGGGATCGAATCCACCAGACGGTTCAAAGGAAAGAAGACGTTGTAGTGGTTGAGCGTTTCGCGCACGTAGTCGCGCGTTGGCTGTACGGCGCTGCCAAGGACCTGCAACGCGGAAGGATCGGCGTAACCACTGAGCCGCTTGAGCTCCTGCGCTTCCGTGGCCTGAACGGGAAGATTATAGAAGGCGAGCTTCTGCGCGAGGACGTCGAGGCGCACGTACATCGAGTCGGTATCCTTCACGGCGCGTGGCGACCATAGCCGCTCGGCGACGACGGCGGCCCGTGGCCAGATGCGCATGTTCACGTTCTCCGGAGTGACGTACTCCGTCCACATCGCAGCTTCGCCGCCGAGGATGTTGGCTTCCTGCGCGGCGGTGAGCGTGATCTTGCCACTATCGAGGGGATCGGCCAGATAATGGTCAGCGGCAGAGTGGTTCAGATCAAGGTAATAGCCCGCCGACAGGATTCCACGGTATCCGCTACGTGCGGCTTCGGCGAGGGACCTGGGGCCACGCCAGGACTGGATGACAACGTCGTGAGGTGTGTCCGGCTGTAGCACTTCATCCCATCCCACCATGATCTTGTGATGATCCGCGACAAGCTTTTGCACTCTGGCGGTGAATTCAGCCTGCAGAGCAGCATTGTCCTTGAGGTGATGCGCCTGCATGTACTGCTTGATATGGGCGTTGGCGTCCCATTCCTTGCCGTTGCATTCATCGCCACCGATATGGAAGTAGGCATCCGGAAAGAGGCTGGTCATCTCGTCGAGGAAGCGATCCAGAAACTTGAAGGTGCTCTCGCGGGTGGGATCGATCGCGGGATCAAAGACTCCCCAGTCGCGCTCGATCTGATAGGGTCCGCTGCCGCTGGCGAGTTGGGGATAGCCAACGAACCACGAGGTGGTGTGGCAGGGCATATCGAATTCGGGAATGACACGGATGCCGCGGGCGCGAGCGTAAGCAAGGACCTCGCGAACCTGATCCTGGGTGTAATAGAGACCGTCTGAGCCTTTCTCGTGCAGCAGAGGAAAGGCCTTGCTTTCCACGCGGAAGCCCTGATCGTCCGAGAGGTGCCAGTGGAAGACGTTGAGCTTCACGGCTTCCATGCCGTCGAGGTTCTGGCGAATGATGGAGAGCGGCATGAAGTGACGGCTGGAGTCGATCATGAGTCCACGCCAGGGGAAGCGGGGCTTGTCGTCGATGGTGACGGCAGAGAGGGCGAATCCCTGAGGCGTGGTGTGGACCAGTTGCAGTAGCGTCTGCAGGCCATGAAGGATGCCGAGAGGGTTGGGGGCGCTAAGCAGAATCTGCTGCGAGGTGACCTGCAGATGGTAGGACTCGTCTTCTCCAAGCTGCTGCACGGGAGCGGATGGTCCGGCGGTCTTGACGATCAGCAGCACTTGTTTGGACGGCTGCGAGGGGAGGGCCGGAGTGCCGGTCAGGCGAGAGAGGACGTCGAGGAAACGAGTGCCAGCGTCCTTCAGGCGAGGTTCGGTGTAACCCTGAAAGTCGATCCTGATGCCGGAAGGAAGGTTCAACTGACCGGGAGCGGAGACGACGCTTTGCGGCACAGGCAGGAGCGTGAGCGGAGCTTGCTGTTGCGCGTCCGCGCGGGTGAGACCCAACGTGAAGCAGAGCAGGACAATCATGCAGTTTGTGCAGAGCAAAGCGGGCTTGAACACGGTACCTCTTCGACGAAATCCTTCATAACGTTACAAGAAGTGAGCGAAGCCTTATGCCGCGGAGAACGGCGGCATAAGGCCCCTTTCTTGCGATCGAAGGCCGAAGCTGACGCTTCGGCCTTCGATCTGAGGCTACAGCTCAGGCTAGAAGTAGATCTTTCCGCTGAACTGCATGATGCGGGCGGCGTGTGCACTGGTCGCCTGTCCGAACAAACCATTGCCAAAACCGGTGTCGATGAGCCAGAAGTTCGTGTGGTTGAACAGATTGAAGGACTCCGCTCGCATCTGCAGGCTGATGCTGTTGGTGAACTTGAAGTTCTTCATCAGTCCTAGATCGACCTTCTCCGTGCCGGGTCCCAGGATGTTTCCGGCCCTGCTGCTGCCGAAGTGTCCCTGAGCCGTAGCGAAGGAGCTGGTAGAGAACCACTGCGTTCTGTTCTTGGTGTGCTGGATAGGCGCAACCTGATCCGGACGAGGTGAGACGTCCGAGTTGGAGGTGACCATGCCGAGACCGCCGGGGTATGTTCCCGCCGGGCTGTTGTTTGCGCAGAGAGGATTCGCCGCGGTGCCCGGGTTGTCCGTCGTTGGCGTCGGGCAGGCGAACGGATCGCTCGTCTGATAGGCGCTGATGGACTGGCCGGAGTTGAGGGTCACGATACCGGAGACTTCCCAACCGCCAGCGATGTGGCCAAGCAGACCGCTTTGTTCGCGGTAGAAGGGCAGCTTGTACACAAAGTTGGAGATGAAGGTCTGAGGCTGGTTGAGACCGGACGGACCGTAATCCATCTTGAGGTTGTAGGCGTAGGTGCTTGCCGATCCCGGAGGTCCGCTGAGAGCCGAGCCTGTGGCAGCGGTTCCACGGTCGTTCCAGGAAGTGGTCAGGTTCTTGGACCAGGTGTAGGAGATTCCGAGAGTCAGATCGCGAGTTGTGCGGTGCTGCAACGAAACCTGAACGGAGTTGTAGTTTGCGGTGAAGGCGGGAATTCTGTTCTTGAAGTAGGAGTACCCAAGGTAAGGACGAATGTTGTTCAGAGGTAAGGTGGGGTTATCGGCACGCGTCGACAGCGTTGGGACGTTGCTGTCGATCTCACCCTGGAGATGGCGAGAGATGGAGCCGACGTACGCGATCTCCAAGAGGGTTGTGGGCGCCAACTGCTGCTGAACGGACAGGTTGTAGGCCGCATACGACGGGACCTTGAAAACCGGTGAGCCAGCAGTGGTCAGAGGGTTCGGGCCATAGGCGGGCGTGATGCTTCCAGCGCCGATGGGGTTATCAAAGCTTGTTTTGGTGATGGTGGTCGTCTGCACGAGCGGTGGGTCGCTGAAGGCGTTCTGCTCCCAGATGCCGTTGCTCGTACGGTCGAAGAAGATACCGAAGCCGCCGCGCAGGACGCTCTTGCCATCGCCGAAGAGGCTGTACGAGAAGCCAACGCGCGGACCGAAGTTCCAGTTATTGTTGGGGTTTACCGTACTTCCGTACGGTGAGCAGGAGACCTGGGAAGAGATGGCCTTCGCCGCCGTGCAGGCATCGCCCTGTGGGAAGATCAGGCCGTTGGCATAGGTAGCCGGAGTAAACTGCTGGCCCGCTGCGAAGTTTCCATCGCTATTCAGCGTCGGAGCCTGCAAGGGGTTGTAGAACGCAGGAGCAAAGTTGGCCAGCGTGTTCTTCGCGTCGGAGGGCGCGGGGAACCGCGTCCAGCGAACACCGAGGTTCAACGTGAGTCGGCGGTTCACCTTCCAGTCATCCTGAACGTAGGCTTCGGTGTTCCAGAAGCGAAGATCGGGGACGATGTCGCGATCTGCCTGCTGATACTGAACGGCGTTCCCGAGCAGGAAATCTCCCCAGGTGTTGAAGGAGAAGCTCGGATTACCTTCGCTGGCGTTCTCGGTCTTCAGCATCTGCTGCGCCGTGATGCCGGCACGCAAGGTGTGGTTTCCAAGTGTGATGGTGAAGTTATCGAAGATGTTTCGGTCAAGGTTGCGCTCATTGTAAGGAGCAGAGCCCTGCGAAAGAACGGTGACGGACTGGTCAAGAATATTGACGCTGGGGATACGGCCGTAGGGGTCAGGGTTGGCGATGTTGTTCGTCAACGAAGAGAGGACGCTGGGCGAGTTAGCCGGGCCAGAGAGCGAGGCGTTAATCGTGCCCTGTGAGTAGGCGAACTCAAGCTCGTTCACCATGCGGGGAGAGATGGTCCACGTAAGATTGGCGACGACATTCTTACCGGGAGCGTTGATGCCGGCGTTGACGATTCCGGGATAGTTCGCACCTCCCCAGAGGCCGGTCGGGAGATTGCTGGGTGCGTCGTCTTCCATGCCGCGAGCGAAGAAGTGGAGCTTGTCGTTGAAGTAGTGATCGATACGAACAAGGTCCTGACGGAAGTTGTTGAGCGTGGAGAACGAAGAGATCTGCGTTCCGTAGGTGAAGTTGTTGCTGGCGTTGAAGGTGTTGAAGTTGGCCTGATTCTTATTGAGAACCTGGGAGAGGTACACCTGCGCGTTTGCACTGTAGCAGGCAGGGTTGATGGTCCCCGTACCGCCGCCAACAGGAATGTCGGGATTCGGGGTCCAGTTCGTAATGCAACCAGCCGGTGCAGAGGGCTCGTTCGCTGCGTAGAAAGAGCCTGCGAGCTCTCCCGCCGTTGGAGCCGCAACGTTGTTCGACGTGGGGCTGGTGATCTTGCGCCACTCTTCTGACCAGAAGAAGAAGGTCTTCTTCTTCTCGGTGTTATAGACCCGCGGAATATAGATGGGGCCGCCGAGAGTGAAGCCGAAGTTGTTGTAGTGATCGGGAGGGCGCGGAATTCCCTGCTGGTTGTTGAAGTAGTAGTTTGCGTTGGTATTCGCCGTGCGTGCGAACTCATACACGGAGCCATGGAAGGCGCTGGTGCCTGAACGTGTGGCAACCACTACCTGACCGCCACCGCTGCGTCCGAAGCTGGCGTCGTAGGAGCTGCGCTCGAGCGTGAACTCCTGGATGGCATCGATGCTCGGCACATTGAGCAGTGAGGAGTTCGCGCCGCTGTCGTTGATGTCGGCACCATCTACGGTCCAGTTGTTCGCCGTGGCGCGAGCTCCGTTGACCGAGACAAAGGCGTTGCTATTGAGGCCGCCAAATCCAGGTTGATCGCCAAGGATATTGACCACACCTGGCTGGAGCGTAACTAACTGCTGGAAGTTACGGTTCACAAGTTCCAGTTCGCGAACCTGCGTTCCTGAGATCGTACCGGCTTGAGAGCTGCTGCCTGTGTCAACAGAGACCGGATTGTCCTCTACCGTGACCGTCTGGCTTTCAGAGCCCGGCTTGAGGACGACGTTCAGCGTGCGCCTCTGTGCCACGTTCAAGATCACATTGGGACTGGAGTAAGTGGCAAAGTTCGGATCGGAGACCTTTATCGTGTACGTTCCAGCAGGAAGATTGCTGGCGGTAAAGCTGCCAGAGCTGTTGGACTGCACGATGCGTGGCTCACCGTTCACGCCGTTCTGTGTGATGGTGATCGTGGCGTTCTGAATCACCGCGCCGGTGCTGTCGGCGACGATTCCGGTGAAGGTTCCGGCCAGCTCCTGCGCACGTGCCACAGGGGAAAGCAACAACAAGGCCGCCACAGCCAACATCAGCCAGGAGCATAGCGTGATGAAGCTCGCCCCCTTGTTTGAGATGCCCGAAGCGGATGCCATCTCGGCACAAAGCAAGGAGCTAGAAGAAGATCTAAACATTAGGCTCTCCATGAGTGATTGCATAAGGGAACTTTGACTTCGTTCCGATTCTTTCGATTCCTATGCGGTCTTTCTGGCCTTCGGCATTGACCGCCGAAGGCCCAGAAAAGGTTAGTGGTGACCGCCACGCAGAGGCCTGCGCGGCGGACAGAGGCTACGGGTTGAGGTCTGTTGCCAGAGCCTTGGTGAGAGAGGAAGTAGCGTCGTCATCCTTCAATGCCCAGACGTAGCCACCACCCAAGCCATTGGCTTTGATGTAGCTGACCTTGCATTGCACGGACTGCGGGTTGTCATAGCTGATAGCGCTCGCAGTGGTCGAGTTGAACATGCGAGCCGTGCAGCGGGTAGCGTCGTAGCTGGAGGTGTACCCGTTGCTCAACAAGTTCTGAATGGTGCGATAGGTGATGAGGCCATCCGTCAGCAGATAGTCACAACCTGCAGCAGGGCTCGACTGGTTATTTCCGGTGGAGCAGTTACCCAGTCCGTTGAGGTTGAAGACAGGAGTCGCTCCGTTTAAGGTGAGGGCTCCAGTCGGATCTGTAACTCCGGTTGAGTTTTGATACATGCCACCGTTGGCGGAGGTTAGGCCGCCGGCCCAGCCAGAGCCGTAAAGTGGGAAGCCCATGGTGTACTTCGCTGCGGGAGCGCCGTGAGCGAGGTAGTACTGCACGGTGTCGTTGATGGTTTGCCCAGTTCCATAGATCGGGCTGGCCGCCTCGTCGTACAGCGGCGAAGCGTCGTTCGAAGCGTTGGACCAGTCGCCGGCGTAGTTATAGCCGTCGACGTTTAGATAATCCAGGACTGCGCTAAGACCAGAGATATCGATGGTGTCGTACCCACCGTCGTCACCAGAGAACTCAGCGGAGCCAGCCTTCGAAGGACCTGCAGCGAGATCGGCGAGAACGTAATACTGCTTACCCGTGGTTGCGGACAAGGTATTGAGCTCGGTGCGGAACTCCGTCATCAGAGCGGTGAAGCCAGCCGTCTCGTTCGCGTTGGGGAACTCCCAGTCGATGTCGAAACCATCGAACAAGGCTCCCGAAGAAACACCCGAAGCTATGTTGCCCTGGATGAACATGCTGACGCATGAGCTGACAAACGCCTGACGCTGCGCAGCCGTGCTGGAAGCCTGGTCAAAGAGCTGGTTGTAGGTGGGTGGGTTCCAACCACCGATTGAGATGAGGATCTTCATATCGGGGTGGAGCTGCTTGAGCTGCGCCAGAGCACCGAAGTTACCCAGCAGCGGCGACGTTGCAGCCGTCGCTCCGGTTACCTGCGGAACGCTTTTCTGATAATCCGCATAGCTGTCAGCCAGAGCGCAGCTTACGCTGCTTCCATTGGCAGAGGGCTTGGCGAAAGCGTAAATAAGATGCGTGAGCGAAGCGGCTGCGCCGCTGGTCTGAAGATCAGCAACGTTTGAATTCGCGTAATACGTTCCCCACTCTTCAAACCAACCACCCACGAATAGCTTGCTGCTGGTGGCAGGCGTAGCAACCGTCACGGACGTTCCCGAAGACGTACCAACGCTGTCGGTTGCAGCAACCGTGAAGGTGTAGCTCGTAGAAGCAGTGAGCCCGGTGACGGTATCCGTTGTCGAAGAGGATGTGAGCGTGGAAGGCCCACCTGTGATGCTGTAACTCACGGTGCAACCGGTCGGAGCTGTTGCTGCCGTCCAGCTAAGCGTTGTGCTCGTTGCGGTGGTTCCTGCAGCCGTCAGTCCTGTTGGAGCCGATGGAGCCGCAGAGCAAGAGCTGGCGGAAGTGGTGACGCTGACCGCCGAGCTGGCCGCAGAGGTGCCTGCAGCGTCCGTGGCCTGAACCGAGAAGCTATAGGTCGTCGAGGCGGAAAGACCGGTGATGGCATCGGAGGTCGTGCTGATGGAACCGATCGACGAGCCGCCACGCAGTACGTTATAGCTGACCGTGCAGCCTGTCGGAGTCGTAACTGCAGCCCAGCTCAGATTCGTTCCGGAACTCGTAGTGCCCGAGGCCGCGAGACCTGTCGGCACAGCCGGAATAGTCGTACAGCTGGAGCAGGAGCCGGTGAGCGTCCAGGGCTCTCCGGAGCCCGCTCCACCGCTGTTTGTGGCGGGGCTGTCACCCTGCGTCCACCAGTTCGCTACGTAGTTTTCACCGCTCAGGCTTGCTGTCATGCCAGCGGTGTAGATGGCTGTAGAACTCCACGTAGCGGCGCATGAGCTCTGCGCCACCGCTGCATGAGGAAGCATGAACAGGACCACGTTTGTTACTAGAAAGAGGAAAAGGGAAAGCAACTTGCGTTTCATCAACTCACCTCGACTTCAAGAAAGGGGGAGATTATCCCCGCGAATGGTTTAGGAGCTTGGGAGCTCCATTTGGTGCGGGCCATACAAGTCAGAGAGAAAGTGAGACGAAGAACCGCAACGATGCCACGAGCGAAAGACTCTCGCAAAGACCGATAGCGTAATGGAGGTATCTTGAGCCATGTCGACAGGAAAAGCAGATAACGGGAATCCGAGATTCGAGACATGCGAAATCTCCCATGAATGGTCGTTGAAGCAGAACGGAACGCACAGCTTGAAAACAAGACGGTGGTTATGGCCCAGATACGACGGAGACACAAATCAAGACTTTTTAACTAGAGATGCAAAAGATACTTATGAACGTATCATTAAGAACTGAGTCGGTCAACTGTTATTTCATACAATTTGCGTTGACTTGTCTGAACAGATCGACCTTGCCTGTCGACGTGTCACCAGCTCGGCACTAGCTCTCCCCTGTGCTTACTTGTGTGGCGCGGGGTAGCTGTACAGATGTTGCTCTGCCTCCTGCATGGAGACAGCAAGAGCGCCCCAAACAACGGCTGAGTTGCCGAGATTGGAGGGCAGAACACGAGCGGTACCAACCTCGTTTTTGCGCAGCATTGCTATCGTGGGCTCCAACAGCGCGGGATGAGAGCCGAGATCGCCGCCAAAGACAAAGAGGCTTGGGTTGAGCGTCAACGAGAGGTTGAGTACGACGTCGCTGAGAAGGCGCGCGCGTTGATGCACGACCTTGATGGCAGTGCTATTCCCTGTCATCGCAAGGTCCAGCACGTTGAGCGCTTTATGGATCTTGCCGGGAACTCCAGATTTAGCGCTAACTGCATTCCAGCTTCTGAGAATGCCTGGGCCGCTGAGGATCTGCTCGAGCCGACCATACTCATACAGCGCAGGCTGCATGCTGGAGATGTTCGGAACGTGAAGGTAGCCGATTTCGCCAGCTGTCCAGCTGGAACCGTGTACGATTTTTCCGTTGACGAAAATGCCTGCTCCCACGCCAGAGCCTGCCGTGATGAGAATGCAGATGAAACTCTCCTCCGACTGGGCGACACCGTTGAAATGCTCGCCTATGGCGGCAAGGTTCGAGTCGTTCTCCACGAAGAGAGCGCATGAGAACTGCTTGCGGAGCATTTCAAGCAAGGGCACGCCTCTCCAAACACTGGAGTCGCCCACCGAGATGACTACGCCATCGCGCGCATTGGTGATGCCCCCTACGCCAACGGTCATGGCGAGCAGCTTCTTCCATGGCAGACTGTTCTTCTGCATGAGCGCGCGCAGGGAAACGCCTAATGCATCGACGACACCCTGGGGGTTGCGAGCATCCTTTGGCAGAGCTTCGACCAGCTCTTCGATTCGCTCGCCATTCAGGTCGGTGAGCAGGACTCTTAGGCTGTCGGCCGTAACATCTACGCCTGCAAGACAGCCATGTTCGGCTTTGAAGCGAAGGTTATCGGGACGGCGTCCGCCGCTTGACGTTCCCTCTCCCATCCATTCGATCAAGCCGCGCTCATCCAGATCAGAGATCACGTTCGCAACGGTTGGCGCGCTCATTCCTGTTTTGCGAACGAGATCGGCACGGGAGCAGGGACCGAGTTTTTTCAGCAACGACAAAATTGCGCGAGCGTTTGTCTCGCGCATCAGTGCCGGACTGCCGATCAAGATTCGATTTCCACTCATACCGCTGTTTTCACCCGTTGCAATTCCTTAGCATTCGGTCAGGCGTTGATCTGGCACCCTGCCCGCTTCCCATTCGTATCTCAAGGAAACATTCTAACGATTCTTAGGATTTCTTTCCCCAAACTGAAACGCCTTTTGCAGTACGCGGACCTGCTCCTGCAGCAGTTGCTTCGAGGTTGCAGCAGAAGAGATGCTGGCAAAGCCGTGAGGGAGCGAAGGAACAAGGTGTAACTCGACGCTAACTCCGGCTTCGAGCAGACGTTGTGCGTAGCGGAGGCCGTCGTCGCGCAGAGCATCCAGGCCCGCACAAAGAACATACGCAGGCGGAAGGTGCGTGAGGTCCGCGGCATGGACAGGCGTGGCGTAAGGGGAAATATCGCGATCCTGATCGCCGAGGTACCACTGCCACATGACCCTGGCCTCAGGAGTGGCGAAGTCTGGAACATCCGTGAACTCGCGAGCAGAGACAGAGTCGAGGCGGTTGTCCAGCGCAGGGATCAGCAACATCTGAAAGCAGAGTCCGGGGCCGCTGCGGTCTCTTGCCAGAAGTGCAACTGCTGCTGCGAGATTAGCCCCGGCGCTCGATCCTCCGATCGCGATACGGGCAGGGTCGAGCCCAAGTTCAGCCCCTTGTTCACGCAGAAACTCCAACACACGATAGCTATCGAAGAGCGCAGCTGGATAAGGATTTTCTGGAGCGAGGCGGTAGTCAACGCAGATGACGAGGCACTGTGCCTGCGCCGCATAGTGCGCACACTGCCATTGCTCCGAGAAGAGGTCTCCGCAGAAGAACCCGCCACCATGCAGGTAGAGCAACGCGGGTAACGGAGCCGCGATGCTTTTGGGCCGGTAAATTCGTAAGGGGATTTGACGAGCATCTTTAGTGGAGAACGGGATGCTGAGATCGTTCACCTCAAGGTCGAAGCTGGCGTAGTCCATCGGCTGCCTGGAGGCGATGCTTGCCTCTCGAACGAGGTTCGCGTCGTTGAGAACCGGCCGGGGCGTCTTGATGAGAGGCATGAACTCGGGGTCCATCCAACGGTTCGACATGGATCCTCCAGAGAAAGTGGTCTTGCTAGACAACGTCCATCATCTCAAGTCTTGAGGGCAATGCCGTCAAAGCACCAGCTGCCCGCGTGGAAAGTGAACCACAGATGCAGGCCCGCCACAACTGCTCTTCAATATCAGCGCCAGAGAGCCAGGCGTCGATGAATCCTGCGTCGAAGGCATCCCCTGCTCCAGTTGTGTCTACAACCCGAACAGAAGGAGGAACCACTGTGTAGAGGTGATCATGATGGAAGGCTGCAGCTCCGCGAGGCCCTAATTTAATGACCGTATTCTGCAAGCCCAAAGCGGCGAAGACACGCAGCATCTCTTCAGGGTTTTTATGCTTTGTTAGCAGCTGCGCTTCGCTTTCGTTCGGTAGGAAGAGATCGACATCACGAAGAACTTCGAGGCTCCCTGGGCTGAGAAACCACTCTTTACGCCAACCTGGATCGATGGACACAGTGCAACCCGCAGCGTGGAGGGCCGGAAGCAGATGACGAGCGAGGTCGACCTCCAGCGGCATGGCAAAGTGAACATGCTGCGTTTTCGTGAGAGCTGTGATCGTTTCAGGTAGCGCCACATACTCCGCCAGCATCCGGTTGGCGCCAGCGTAGCTAAGGAAGCTACGGTCTTCCGTGGTGGACATGCTGACGGTGAGAGCATTGGGCAGCCTGGAAGAATGAATGTGCTCGGAGTGAACGCCGAAGGAACTCAAGCGGGCCTTCAGCCAAGTCTCCTCGTCGGCACCGAGCACACCAAAAACAGAAGTTTCATGGCCGAGTCGAGCCAGCGCGCAGGCGGTATTGACCGTGCCTCCACCAGCTTCGCGACGATACTGCTCGGCAAAGACTTCTTCACCAGGTAATGGGACATGGTCGAAATCAGTGAAGATGTGGTCCACATAGATTTCGCCCACTACTGCGATATTCCAGCGTTTCATCATAGGGTTTCAAAAGGACGTCCATGCACCTGACGTGACTTGTAAAAAAATGCTGCGACTCCGAGTAACGTGGCGAAGACCGCGAACAGAATGTTCTTCGCGCCGCTGGAGAAAAGGACAAAAAGCCAACCGGTAGAAGCGACGACTACCGGCAACGGATAAAGAGGCATTCGAAAGGTTCGCTTGCCCTCACTGAGGTTTCGTCTGCGAAGAAGCACTACGGCAACACACTGCGCAAGGAACTGAACGATGACCTGAATGACGATGACCAAGCTAATCAGCGTGTTGAGATCCAACAGACAAGCCAGGGCAGAAAGCGCTCCAAGGATCAAAAGTGAGACGTGAGGAAATCCTTTGGTCGGGTGAACTTTTGCAAATATGCTAAAGAACTCTCCCTCACGAGCAGCCATGTAGGGGATGCGAGAGAAGCCAAGCAGAATGGCGAAGACCGAGGCAAAAGCCGCGACGAGGACAAGTACATCGGCGACCATCGCAGAGCGTGCGCCATAAACATGCTGGATAAATTCGGCAACGATGGCGCTCGAGTGCATGCTGTGTTCTGCGGGAAGCACGCCAAGAATGGACAGGTTCATGGCTATATAAAGAATGGCCACAAAGACGATGGAAAGAACGATCGAGTAAGGGATCGTTCGCTCCGGCCGCTTCAGTTCTCCGCCGATGAGACAGACGTTGTAATAGCCGGCATAGTCATAGACAGCAATCAACGTTGCGGCCCCGAGACTTTGCCAGTACCCGCCTTGCAAAGAGAAATGAAACCCGCTGATCTGCTGATGGAAAGCCGCTGGGATATGTGCCGCGCCACCCAGGATGATCCACAGAATCGTACCGATAACGAGGAGCCACAGAACTACTGAAATTACGCCGATGGTTGTGATTCTGCGGTAAAGCAGAACAACGTTGACGAGGCAGACGGCCATCGATATGGCGCATAAAGCGACAGAGTTCAGCGTTGGGCAGAGATAATGCAGGTACTGCGAAAATCCAACGGCGCCAGAAGCAATTAGAAGAGGAGCGGTGAGCACGGCAGACCAGAGGATAAGAAAGCTGGCCACCCTTCCATACGAGTCAGGGCCAAAAGCTTCACGGAGGTAAAAAAATGGGCCGCCGGAGAACGGCATCGCGGCCCCTAGTTCTGCCCATACCAAACCATCACAAAGCGAAATCACCGCTCCAAGCACCCAGGGGAGGAGGACGCTTGAACCATGCATAGCAACCAATGCCAGAGGAATGCTCAGGAACGGACCGACACCGATCATGTTGAGCATGTTTGAAGTGCTGGCACCGAGGATGCCCAACCTTCGATCCGAGTTATCCTCTGCACCCCCTACGTTGGTTCGCATGAGAGACTCCGCACTGCTGTGAATGAAGACAAGTATCAAAGGCCGTGAAGTCTTTGTCAATAGTCATTAGAAAGTTTTGGAGGCACTGGTTCGGGGCTTTGGCATGCAGAGCAGAAATGGGTGCTTATAAGCTCCCCTTCAAAATGGCGCTTGAAACACTGCTTGTACGCTATTCTTTGCACACCCATGCCTATCGACCCTACTGAGTTTCTTGCGCATCTTGGCGGCGACAATGGTCCGCAGCTCCTGTCAGAGCACCTTTCCGGTGTAGGAAGACGCGCTGAACGGTATGCCGCGAAGATAGGACTGCCTCTGGCTGGCGCGCTGCTGGGGTTACTGCATGATGCAGGTAAAGCGACTGAGACCTTCCAAAGTTATCTGCGGAGCTTTGACGAGACGTCCGGGCTCAAACCGCAGGAGCACCTGCGCGGCAAGATTGACCACTCGACCGCAGGGGCCCAATGCATCCTGAAAGAACTTCATGGGGGCAAGGATCTTTCAGATCCGGCATCGCTGGCAGCATTACTTCTTGCACTCTGCATAGCCTCACATCACTCTGGTCTGATCGACTGCCTGGCAATTGACGGTGGCGATGCTCTGACAGCTCGGCTGAACCGTGCGGAAGCGCAGTCGCGCTCAGGAGAAGCGTGGCGACACCTGCCACCTGAAGTGAAGAGTGAAGCGCGTCTTCTGATGCAGAACCCTGAACTGGTAAGCCAATGCCGCAAGAAGATGAGCAGAGTGCTGAACCGCTCCTTTGGGGATGGGAACGTACAGCTTGGGCTTTTGGTTCGGACACTATTCAGTTGCCTGATTGATGCGGACCGTAGCGATACCGCCGATTACGAAAAACCGAGGAACGCGCAGCATCGGCAGCAGGGAGAGTACGAACCGTGGGAAGTCTTGCTGGCACGATTGGACGAGGCTTTGTCGAGCTTCCCCACCGAAGGCAAAGTAAACCAGGTACGCGCGAACGTTTCCCTGCAATGTTTTGAAGCAGCACAGCGGCCACGCGGGATTTATACGCTTACTGTTCCGACTGGTGGCGGCAAGACACTGGCAGCTCTACGCTTCGCGTTGGAACATGCGCGGTTGCATCAACTCGACCGAGTTGTCTTTGTAAGTCCCTACATTTCCATCGTGGACCAGAATGCAGCGGTAGCGCGAAGATACCTGGAGCCGGAGGGCGTGCCGTACGCCTCCGTAGTACTGGAGCATCACTCCGACCTTGCGCGCGATCGTGTACAGATGAAGAAGCGAAGTGCTGGCGAATTCAAGGAGCAAGATATCGACGGATGGCGTCGCAGGGTGCTGGCTGAAAATTGGGATGCGCCCGTTGTCTTCACCACGATGGTGCAGGTTCTTGATGCTCTGTTCGGTTCAGGAACAAGCTCAGTACGTCGCCTGCACACACTCGCCAAGGCAGTCATCGTCTTCGATGAGGTACAGAGTCTTCCGACGAAGCTGGTCCACCTGTTCAATAACGCAGCGAACTTTCTGGCAACGCATTGCGGCAGTAGCATCTTGCTTTGTACGGCGACGCAGCCTCTGTTGGCGAAGGTAGACGCGAAGCTTGGGGTGGCGCATCTTGCGGACAAAGCTGAATTGATCGATGACGTCACCGCGTTGTGGAAGAGCCTCCGGCGCTATGTGGTGCTGGACGAAACCGCAGGAAGCGGTCCACCGTGGAGCCACGAAGCCGTCGCGGAACGAGTTTGCCGTGAGGCGATGCAGTATGGAAGCTGTCTGGTTATCGTAAATACCAAACGTGATGCGCGAACCATCTTTGAGCACTGCCGTACAGCACTGCCAGCAAACGCAACCATTTTGCATCTGAGCACAAGCATGTGTCCGGAGCATCGAAGCGACACACTTGCCACGCTGCATCAGAGGTTGACGACCGCGACGAGCGATACGCCTGTGGTTTGCATCAGCACCCAACTGATTGAAGCGGGTGTCGATATTGATTTTGCTGTCGTCGTTCGCGATCTTGCAGGGTTGGATTCACTTGCACAAGCTGCGGGCCGATGTAACCGTCATGGCTTACGCACGGAGCCTGGCAGGGTGGTTCTCGTTGAACTTCCCGATCCGCCGTCGCAATTGGAAGATATTTGCGAAGGCCGCAAAGCTGCACGGAGCGTATTACAAAAATGGCACCGCGATCATCCAGAGGAAGCGATCCCACTCGATAGCAACGAGATCATGGAGCAGTATTACGAGCTTCACTTTTTCGGACGCCGCAATACGATGGTCTACCCGCTCGACGCGAAAACAGTGGGGAGAGAGAGCTCCATGCTTGAGTTGCTGGGCAATAACGAGCGGAGCCTGATTGCTCGAAGCAGGGCTGGTAAAGAGCCGTTATCACGCCCTATTCTGCAGCAGA
This sequence comes from Acidobacteriaceae bacterium, assembly GCA_028283655.1. NCBI lineage: Bacteria > Pseudomonadati > Acidobacteriota > Terriglobia > Terriglobales > Acidobacteriaceae > Acidobacteriaceae bacterium. Next base: position 2,636,934 of record JAPWKE010000003.1, read on the forward strand.
GCTTCTCAACGGCAAATCATGCTTTTGTTTTGATAGAGCCGACACAAAGTATCGTTGTTCCATTTAAGGAAGAAGGGTTAATAATCATCAACAAACTTTGTTCCGCACAGCACTTTGACGTAGAGTGGCAATTACTTCGTCAGGCACAACCATTTTCTGTCTCCGTTCGATCTTCGGAGTTTCGTCGATTGGAATCGGAGGGCGCGATTTATCCTGCTCCCACAGAGAGCGGCGTGTACTGTTTGCGGAGCGAGTTTTATGACAATGAGTTCGGTCTGCACGAAGTGGCAGGCACGCTGGAGAGCTTGATTGGCTGATCGCAGGAAGACACCACGGAACACCCTCGAATTTAAAGTGTGGGGCCGCTATGCCCTCTTTACCGATCCGCTGACGCGCGTGGGAGGCGAGAAGTGCTCGTATCATCTGCCGACCTATGAGGCGCTCAAAGGTATCTGCAAATCAATTTATTGGAAGCCGACGCTGATCTGGCACGTCGACCAGGTGAGGCTTATGCGGCGCATCCGTACGCAGGCGCGAGGCATGAAGCCGTTGGAGTACACCAGCGGCGGCAATACGCTGGCAATCTACACCTATCTGACCGGAGATGCGCGCAGCAAAAACCTTCTCGACATAACAGACGGTCCGGGTGTCGAGTACCAGGTAAGAGCGCACTTTGAGTGGAACGAGCATCGTCCCGCGCTCGAACAGGACCGTGTTGAAGGCAAACACTTCTCCATTGCTCAACGCAGCCTTGAGCGTGGCGGACGACAGGACATCTTCCTTGGAACGCGCGATTGCCAGGGCTATGTCACACCATGTGAGTTTGGTTCCGGCGTCAGCGATTACGACAATGATGGCCCGCTTGATTACGCTCTGATGTTTCACAGCTTTAGCTATCCCGACGAAACTGGTACGTCGCGCCTGGGCACGAACTTCTGGCGACCTAAGCTAGAAAATGGCGTGCTGACCTTTCCACGACCGGATGATACGGACCAGATTGTGCATAAGGATATCCGCGCCATGCCCTTCAAGGCCTTTGGCGAATCTCACAATATGCAATCCGTGAGCAGCGAGTTCGAACACCTGCAGGCAGAGACGGGTTCTCTGGTGGAGGCAGCTGAATGAGCTGGCTTCAGAGATTAGTAGAGACCTATGACGCCTGCTTCGGGAAATCTGCTTATGTCAAACTCGCGTTGACTCCTATCAATCACGTCGAGCAACAGGCGCACTTAGAAATTACGCTGGATAAAGATGGAGAGTTCCTACGAGCCAGCGTTGTCCCCAAAGAGGCTACCTTGATTCCTGCGACCGAAGCATCAGCCGGACGCACCTCTGGGCCCGTTGCCCATCCTCTTTGTGACAAGCTACGATACGTCGCAAAAGATTATGGTTCTAACGATCATGAACTCTATCGATCGGCGCTGGATGCCTGGGTAAAGTATTCTGAGCACCCAAAGCTCAAAGCCATCAAAAGCTATGTGGCCAAGGGAACAACGGTCCATGATCTAGTTGCTGCCGGGATTGTCGTCATGCAATCCGACGGCACTCTCGAGTCAGCGTGGAACGATGGCCCATCTCCGTTGGCCAAGCTTCTGACAGCCGATCCGAAGACAAAGCTGCGTGATCAGGGAAATGCTCTCGTCCGCTGGAAGGTAGAACTTGCGGGAAGTCTGCAACACTCCGTATGGGAAGATACGGAGCTGCAGAAGAGCTGGGCAGAGTTTCACACAACGCTACCCGCTGAAGAAGGCTTTAGCCTTTATGAGGGAGAGAACAGGCCCCTGGCGCTAAGTCATCCGAAACGTCTTCGCCATGGAGGAGATGGAGCTAAGCTCATCTCCTCAAACGATAGTGGAGGCTTCACGTTTCGTGGACGCTTCATGTCTGCCAAAGAAGCTTATGGTCTGAGCGCAGAAGCAACGCAGAAGGCGCATAACGCGCTGCGCTGGCTGATCGCACGGCAAGGGTATCGCAATGGTGACCAGGTGATCGTCGCCTGGTCTGTGCAGCATGTCACGCGCATCCCCTTGCTGGCTGACTCACGCGCCTTACTTGGCGAGGAAGACGAGGACGTGGAAGAGGGTTACGCGGAGTGCTCTCCACCAAGCATTACTCCCGAAAACTCTGCGGGTGACGTGGGTCAGGAGTATGCTCTGCGACTGAAGAGTGCCATGCAGGGATATCGCAGCCACATCGGGGACTCAGACAATATCGTGGTCATGAGTCTGGATGCAGCGACGCCCGGCCGCATGGCCATTGTGTACTATCGCGAACTCACAGGTTCGGAGTTGCTGGCACGTATCGAGAGGTGGCATAGCCTGCTCGCCTGGCAGCAGAACTTTGGCAAGGACCATCACTTCGTTGGCGCTCCTGCACCACGCGACATCGCCGAAGCTGCTTATGGCCGGCGTGTCGACGACAAGCTGCGACGTGCCACCGTAGAACGACTGCTCCCATGCATCGTCGATGGCACGCCGCTGCCTCGCGATCTCGTGCTGTCGTGTGTGCAGCGGGCTACCAACCGCATCGGCATGGAGCGCTGGGAGTTTGAGCGCGTCCTCGGCATTGCCTGTTCCCTTTACCGCGGATCCCATCCGCAGGAGTTTCCATCGATGAGTCTTGATGAAGCCCGAACGAGCCGAGATTATCTGTACGGCCGCCTGCTTGCCGTTGCCGACAATATCGAGAGCATGGCCCTCAGCATTGCGCGTGAACCTCGCGAGACCAATGCAGCTCGGTTTACGCAGCGATTTGCCGATCACCCTTACACCACATGGCGAACGCTCGAGTTGCAGCTTCGCCCCTATATTGCTCGGCTTAATGGATCACGCTACGTCGGTGCTCTGAAGTTACGGCAGCAGCTTCTTGACCGTATCTATTCGAGCTTCGAAACAGTCAACGGAGAAAGCACGTTTCTCGATAACCGCCGCCTCTCCGGCGAGTTCCTGCTGGGTTTCCATAGCCAACGCGAAGCACTGCGACCGTCCCGGGACGCCGCTTCCGCCACGACCACAACACAAACAGACGTTGAAGGAGATACCGAGTGAGCAGCCTTTCCCATAAGATCGATTTCGCCGTAATTGTGCATGTTCACAATGCAAATCCTAATGGCGATCCCCTGAACGGCAACCGCCCGCGCACCGACTATAACGGCACGGGAGAGATTACCGATGTGTGCCTGAAGAGGAAGCTTCGCGACCGTTTGTCCGATGCAGGCGAGAGTATCTTCGTGCAATCTGACGACCGAAAGACTGATGATGCCACCAGCCTGGCTGATCGCGCGGTCAAAGTGCTTGGCGCGGCCTTTGGAGGTTCTGAGACTGCGAAGAAAGCCTGCGAAACGTGGATAGACGTTCGCGCTTTCGGGCAGCTCTTCGCCATGAAGCCACAAAAGAACAAGAAGGCGAAGGATGTTGGAGAAGAAGACGGCAATGGTGCCGGAGTTTCCATTCCGATACGCGGACCTGTCACGGTGCAGTCAGCGTTCAGCATTGAACCTGTCGACATCACAAGCACGCAAATTACAAAGAGCGTTTCTGGCGAAGGGGACGGAACAAAGCGCGGGAGTGACACCATGGGCATGAAGCACCGTGTCGACAAGGCCGTCTATGTTTTCTTTGGCAGTATGAACCCGCAACTGGCGCAGCGCACAGGCTTCAGCGATGCCGATGCGGAAGCTATCAAGAGCGTGCTGCCAAAGTTATTTGAGAACGACGCGTCCTCTGCGCGTCCCGAAGGCAGCATGTCGGTAAGCAAACTTTTGTGGTGGAAACACAATAGCGCCGCGGGTCAGTACTCCTCCGCAAGAGTCCACAGCACGGTGAGCGTTGAGCCGAATGGCAGCTACAAGCTCTCGAACCTGGACGGTCTTGCACCGGAAGAGATCGACGGCTTCTAACGATGGCCGATGGACTGCAACTCGAGGACGCATTGCCGTTGAGCGGCTTGCAGCATCTTGCTTTCTGTCCACGCCAATGGGCGTTGATCCATCTGGAGCAGGCGTGGGCGGAAAACCGCCTGACCGCCGAAGGCAAAGTACTACATGAGCGGGCAGACTTGCCGGGGCAAAGCCGTCGAGGGAAGCTGCGCACGGTGCGCGGGCTGATGCTGGAGAGCCGAAGATTACGGCTCTCCGGCCGCGCTGATGTTGTGGAGTTCTGCCCGCAGCCCTTTCCGGTCGAGTACAAACGGGGCAAGCGAAAGCCCAACGACTGCGATGTCGTGCAACTCTGTGCGCAGGCACTCTGCCTGGAGGAGATGCTCGGTGTACCCGTTGCCGACGGCGCCATTTTCTACGGAGACCCGCGAAGGTGCATGGATGTGAGCTTCACGGTAGAGCTACGTGCACGCACGGAGGAGCTTGCGGCAGAGATGCATCGGCTCTACACGAACGGCATCACTCCAGAAGCAACGCCGGGAAAACACTGTCGTAACTGCTCGCTCGTCGACGTTTGCCTGCCCAACGCAACCGATCACGTTGCCATTGCAACAACGTGGAAAGCCGCACAACTTCGCGCATTACAAGCTGAGGAATAACGATGCGTAAGCTGCTCAATACACTGCACGTCATGAGTCAGGGCGCGTACCTTCATCGCGATGGTGAGACCGTTGCGGTGAAGATTGAACAACAACTAAAGCTTCGCGTTCCCGTGCATACCCTGGAAGGACTTGTGTGCTGGGGACAGGTGCTGTGCTCACCGCCCGTTCTTTCACTCTGTTGCGAGAAAGGCGTTGGCATCTCCTTCCTGACAGAACAGGGACGGTTCCTTGCTCGAGTGCAGGGGCCTGTTTCCGGCAACGTGCTGGTGCGACGCCAACAGTACCGGCTGTGCGACGGAGGCGAAGCGGCGTTACCAACCGTACGCATGATCGTTACCGCAAAGATTACGAACAGCCGTCTGGTACTTCTTCGAGCCGCGCGCGAATCTTCCGATCCCACAACAGAAGAGCTTCTGCGTGCTGCCGCGCGGAGACTGCAGTGGATCGGCCTGGACGCAGCCCGCGCGGAGAGTCTCGATATCGCGCGCGGACACGAGGGGCTGGCGGGGCAGGAGTATTTTTCTGTCTTTGATTACATGATCGGACGCGAGGATGAAGCATTCCGCTTTAGCGGCCGGTCTCGTCGCCCCCCACTTGACCGCCCAAACGCTCTGTTGAGCTTCGTCTACGCCCTGCTGCGGCACGATATCGAATCGGCGCTGGAATCTGTGGGGCTCGACCCGGCCGTTGGATTTCTGCATACAGATCGCCCAGGGCGCCCGAGCCTGGCACTGGACATGATGGAGGAGTTGCGTGCTCCACTGGCTGACCGCTTGGTGCTAACGATGATCAATCGGCGCCAAGTGCAGGCATCTGATTTCACCGTGCAAGATGGCGGAGCTACATTGCTGGAGGACGATGCCCGCAAGCAGATTGTCGCGGCCTGGCAGTTGCGTAAACAGGAAGAGATCGAGCATCCTTTCCTGAAAGAACGCGTACCTATTGGGCTTATTCCTTACACGCAGGCCCTGTTGCTCTCGCGGTACGTTCGCGGTGGGCTGGATGCGTATCCCGCGTTTCTGTGGAGATAAGCCACGATGCTTGTTCTGGTGAGTTACGACGTAAGCACACGGGATGAGGCAGGACGACGACGCCTGCGGCGCATTGCGAGACTGTGCGAAGATCGAGGTCAGAGAGTGCAGAACTCAGTGTTTGAATGTCTCGTCGATGCCGCGCAGTGGGTGAGATTCCGTGCGTCGCTTATTGCGGAAATGCACGCGGCAGAAGACAGTTTGCGCTTCTACTTCCTTGGCAATGAGTGGAAACGCCGGGTTGAACATGTCGGCACCAAGCCCTCGTATGACCCACAGGGCCCACTGATCCTATAGAACGCGCCTCTCGGACTACGGACGCGGAGTGCGCGACATCGCCGTGCGCGGACTGGAAGCGATCATTCGTTTTCAGGGGAGTTCGCGCGTTGGCTAAATCGTGCGTACTGAATGATTTCGCTTAGTAGCCAACAATCTCAAAGAGAAAATCATCCACAGTATCACCATGTTCGCGAATGTGAGACTCTAAGTACAAGTACGTGAAGCTCTTAGCTCTCGTGCCGTCGCTGCCCGCAGGGGCAGCGTGGATTGAAACCATCTCGCCGAATACGATGGCGTCGACATTGAGAGTCGCTGCCCGCAGGGGCAGCGTGGATTGAAACCACTTACCTCGACACCGAAGGCAACCTGCAGAACGTCGCTGCCCGCAGGGGCAGCGTGGATTGAAACTCGTCACCTCACTTTTCCTTCCTCGCATCGCTCTGTCGCTGCCCGCAGGGGCAGCGTGGATTGAAACGACAGCGTGGTAGCCGAGAAGCGCTACACGCAAGGTCGCTGCCCGCAGGGGCAGCGTGGATTGAAACTATGCTCTCGTCTGATCTCGCACCATGCGTCGCGGTCGCTGCCCGCAGGGGCAGCGTGGATTGAAACACATCCCACCACGGCTCCGTGATCGACAACCGCGTCGCTGCCCGCAGGGGCAGCGTGGATTGAAACGGCGAAGGAATCGACACCTGCGCTACCTGCAACGTCGCTGCCCGCAGGGGCAGCGTGGATTGAAACAGAGCCTCAAACCTATTAGGACCGCTCCAGTGCTGTCGCTGCCCGCAGGGGCAGCGTGGATTGAAACATCCCGGCCTTGATTCCCAGTTCTTCCTGGGTGAGGTCGCTGCCCGCAGGGGCAGCGTGGATTGAAACTGCCATTGCCCACGGCGGTGGTGTCGCCGTACGGTCGCTGCCCGCAGGGGCAGCGTGGATTGAAACTGCGCCAGACCGACGCCGACGTTGGTGAACACCGTCGCTGCCCGCAGGGGCAGCGTGGATTGAAACCTTTGCCCGGGGCGTATCGCCCCCCGGATGGCCGTCGCTGCCCGCAGGGGCAGCGTGGATTGAAACCACCGCGCCCCCGGCGCGATATCCGGGAATCAGGAGTCGCTGCCCGCAGGGGCAGCGTGGATTGAAACGTCGCATCGGCAATGAGGGAAACGGAATCATCCTTGTCGCTGCCCGCAGGGGCAGCGTGGATTGAAACCTCAGATATCGAAAGTACAGAGGGAGAGGGAATTGTCGCTGCCCGCAGGGGCAGCGTGGATTGAAACTTCGGGATCAGCACATACTTCACCTGCTCCCGCGTCGCTGCCCGCAGGGGCAGCGTGGATTGAAACGCGGTCGTAATATCAATGGCTACACTCACAACGACGTCGCTGCCCGCAGGGGCAGCGTGGATTGAAACTTGTGATGCCAACGGCGCGGTTTTTGAAGCCGAGGTCGCTGCCCGCAGGGGCAGCGTGGATTGAAACGGTCGTCACTACGCACACAGCTACAACGACGGCGTCGCTGCCCGCAGGGGCAGCGTGGATTGAAACCGCATCCTCGCGAGACTCACGCTCACACTGCCTCTGTCGCTGCCCGCAGGGGCAGCGTGGATTGAAACCTGCAGCAGTCCGGCAGCCTTAGCTTTCTTTAACGTCGCTGCCCGCAGGGGCAGCGTGGATTGAAACAGTTTGGTTTTCGGGCACAGCTAAAGCATGCGATGTCGCTGCCCGCAGGGGCAGCGTGGATTGAAACAGTTCCTCTTTCGAGGGCCTCCCGCTTCACCTTTGGTCGCTGCCCGCAGGGGCAGCGTGGATTGAAACCACCCGATGTAACCATCGAGCAACTGAGCCTCCAGCGTCGCTGCCCGCAGGGGCAGCGTGGATTGAAACGTCAGCAACACCTTCAGGCCGTCCTGCCTCGATTTGTCGCTGCCCGCAGGGGCAGCGTGGATTGAAACTTATAAAGCAACCAGTGCTTCCCCGGAGTTGAGGTCGCTGCCCGCAGGGGCAGCGTGGATTGAAACCATCTCATCCGACAGTGCAAGCCTACAGTTATCGTCGCTGCCCGCAGGGGCAGCGTGGATTGAAACCCGCCGAAGAGATGCCCTGGTTGTTCCAGGGGGGTCGCTGCCCGCAGGGGCAGCGTGGATTGAAACTCGTTAACGACAGAAATGGCAGCGTCAAAACTCGTCGCTGCCCGCAGGGGCAGCGTGGATTGAAACTCCTATTTCCTTTTTCCTCTGGTCCGCAGCTGTGGTCGCTGCCCGCAGGGCAGCGTGGATTGAAACCGCACTCACCATTGATCAGCTCGACGAGTGCATCGTCGCTGCCCGCAGGGGCAGCGTGGATTGAAACTGCAGCAGAGCGCTTTTATCTGCGGCACGGCCCTCGTCGCTGCCCGCAGGGGCAGCGTGGATTGAAACGGCGTAAGCCTCTTATTGCGGCGGATGAAGCCCATGTCGCTGCCCGCAGGGGCAGCGTGGATTGAAACATGCACTCGTAGGCGTACGCGCTGGGAGTAGACGTCGCTGCCCGCAGGGGCAGCGTGGATTGAAACTTGCCACGGCGTCTGTGGGCACTCATAGTCAACGTCGCTGCCCGCAGGGGCAGCGTGGATTGAAACAGGTCCACCACATCGCCGCTGTACGTCAGAATCGAGTCGCTGCCCGCAGGGGCAGCGTGGATTGAAACTCGTACACTCTTACTACGACCCGACCGCGTACAAGTCGCTGCCCGCAGGGGCAGCGTGGATTGAAACTTTGGGAGCAGGGCATCCAGAATCAGATCATCGACGTCGCTGCCCGCAGGGGCAGCGTGGATTGAAACTTCGACGACAATTACGCCGACACTTGGCGATGGGTGTCGCTGCCCGCAGGGGCAGCGTGGATTGAAACATCACAGGAAAATGGAAGCAGGTGCGGCATGAGCTCGTCGCTGCCCGCAGGGGCAGCGTGGATTGAAACACCGGCCTCGCGCCGGAAGCCAAGGGCACGATCGTCGCTGCCCGCAGGGGCAGCGTGGATTGAAACATTCAGGCTCTCGGTATCAAGCTCGGCACGGACAGTCGCTGCCCGCAGGGGCAGCGTGGATTGAAACATCTTCTCCATCGTGCCGTTCTGGTATCGCTTCTTGTCGCTGCCCGCAGGGGCAGCGTGGATTGAAACTAACCTCCTAGTTTCAAAGTTTCGCGCCGCTAAGTCGCTGCCCGCAGGGGCAGCGTGGATTGAAACTTCTAACTTAAATTCTTTACTACCTTCTAGGGAGGTCGCTGCCCGCAGGGGCAGCGTGGATTGAAACCCTCTGGTCCGCAGCTGTGTGGCGCGTAGACGCGTCGCTGCCCGCAGGGGCAGCGTGGATTGAAACGATACCGTTGCGGAGCGAGAGAGCCTGCAGCACGTTATGTCGCTGCCCGCAGGGGCAGCGTGGATTGAAACCCGTCGCCTACGATCCGCTCGATCCGAGCCGCATCGTCGCTGCCCGCAGGGGCAGCGTGGATTGAAACCCAAGCCCTCACATACGTGAGGGCTTTTCTTTTGTCGCTGCCCGCAGGGGCAGCGTGGATTGAAACGCTGCAGCCAACGAGTCGAAGCGAGCCGCAAGCTCGTCGCTGCCCGCAGGGGCAGCGTGGATTGAAACGCAAGCGGATTGCATCGCGGTCGCTGTGATGAAAGTCGCTGCCCGCAGGGGCAGCGTGGATTGAAACTGCTCCTGGTGGTTTGCGTAGATTGAGAAGGGAGCGTCGCTGCCCGCAGGGGCAGCGTGGATTGAAACTACGGGGCCATCCTGCGATCCTCCAGCTCGAAACGTCGCTGCCCGCAGGGGCAGCGTGGATTGAAACCGAGCGTGCTCGCGAGATCTCTGCCATGCGCAAGGTCGCTGCCCGCAGGGGCAGCGTGGATTGAAACCGCAATGATAGCTACAAAACGGTAACCAGCACTGTCGCTGCCCGCAGGGGCAGCGTGGATTGAAACGATCCTGGTGGTTTGCGTAGATTGAGAAGTGCCGTCGCTGCCCGCAGGGGCAGCGTGGATTGAAACGCAAAAGAGCCTTCAAAGGCCGAGGTGATCAACGTCGCTGCCCGCAGGGGCAGCGTGGATTGAAACCGGCTCACGCTTCTGCGCACTCCGCAGCGCGGACCGTCGCTGCCCGCAGGGGCAGCGTGGATTGAAACATACGTCACGCCACGGTCGTAATAAAACGCCTGGCCGTCGCTGCCCGCAGGGGCAGCGTGGATTGAAACTAGGGAGGACACATAGGTGTCCTCCTCCCCCCGGGTCGCTGCCCGCAGGGGCAGCGTGGATTGAAACATCGTTACATCCCTCCCTCAACTGCGCCGCCATCCGTCGCTGCCCGCAGGGGCAGCGTGGATTGAAACTGCCGTTATTGATGTGCAGGCGACGACACCAAAGGTCGCTGCCCGCAGGGGCAGCGTGGATTGAAACCTGGATGTGACGTATGACGGCACGGTCTCCGGCGCGTCGCTGCCCGCAGGGGCAGCGTGGATTGAAACGGTCGGCGTCCCTTCGGCATAGCCGATGGCACCTGTCGCTGCCCGCAGGGGCAGCGTGGATTGAAACCTTTTGAGTGTCTTCACCAGGACCGCGGACGTCATCGTCGCTGCCCGCAGGGGCAGCGTGGATTGAAACGCACCAAATTCCGCTGTGGCCAGATGTCGCGTTGGTCGCTGCCCGCAGGGGCAGCGTGGATTGAAACATGTCGCTTTGACCGACGCCATAGATCTGAGCTGTCGCTGCCCGCAGGGGCAGCGTGGATTGAAACGAAGAAACCCAGCAGTATTCGCGCACGCAGATCGCCGTCGCTGCCCGCAGGGGCAGCGTGGATTGAAACAAGCGGGCCGACCTGCGCCAGCACTTGCGCCGTACCGTCGCTGCCCGCAGGGGCAGCATGGATTGAAACCTGTGGGCTGGCCTGCAGGCAGAAGCCCGCGAAAGTCGCTGCCCGCAGGGGCAGCGTGGATTGAAACGAAGAGAACGGCGCGGATAAGAGTAAAGCCCAAGTCGCTGCCCGTGAGGGCAGCGACCTGACCGCCGCGAATCGCTAATGATAGTGAGGAGAAGGGCTCTACAGTTCAGTGTGGCGTGGTGGGGGATTTCAGGCGCAGAAAAGCCCACTCCGAGGAGTGGGCTTTTGATTTTAATGCCGGCGATCACCTAATCTCCCACACACTTACGCGTGCAGTACCATCGGCCCAACGAGGCTTAACTTCCGTGTTCGAGATGGGAACGGGTGGGACCCTCGCGGTAAACTCACCGGCAAACTTAGAAAGAGCAGCGGAAACCCGCGCGGTCTTTCACAACTGAATAGATTGAGCAGACATTTACCTAATTTTTTGCGTATTAGCTATATCTCTATAACTACAAAGCTTGTCATTGTTGAATGTCTCAGAGCAGCAGCGTTATGCTGCGCAGAGTAAATTCTATGGACAAGCCGAACGGGCGATTAGTACTGGTAAGCTGCATACATTGCTGCACTTCCACCTCCAGCCTATCAACCTGGTAGTCTTCCAGGGCCCTTCATTTCCCTTACGGGTTGGGAGATCTCATCTTAGAGCGTGCTTCCCGCTTATATGCATTCAGCGGTTATCACAACCGAACTTCGCTACCCAGCCGTGCCATTGGCATGACAACTGGAACACAAGAGGTTCGTCCATCCCGGTCCTCTCGTACTAAGGACAGCCCTCTTCAAATCTCCTACGCCCACAGCAGATAGAGACCGAACTGTCTCGCGACGTTCTGAACCCAGCTCACGTACCGCTTTAATAGGCGAACAGCCTAACCCTTGGAACCTTCTACAGCTCCAGGATGCGATGAGCCGACATCGAGGTGCCAAACCATTGCGTCGATATGAACTCTTGGCAATGATCAGCCTGTTATCCCCGGCGTACCTTTTATCCGTTGAGCGATGGCCCTTCCATACAGAACCACCGGATCACTAAGGCCTGCTTTCGCATCTGCTCGACTTGTAAGTCTCGCAGTTAACCACACTTATGCCTTTGCACTCGACGGTCGATTTCCAAACGACCTGAGTGTAGCTTCGCGCGCCTCCGTTACAATTTAGGAGGCGACCGCCCCAGTCAAACTACCCGTCTTACAATGTCCCTCTTCCAGATAATGGAAGTAGGTTAGGATCACAACAATCGCAGGGTGGTATCTCACCGTTGGCTCCTTCAAGTCCGAGAACCTGAGTCTCAAAGCCTCCCACCTATCCTGCGCAGCAATTGCCGTAACCCACTGTAAAAGTATAGTAAAGGTGCACGGGGTCTTTTCGTCTAGCTGCGGGTAACCGGCATCTTCACCGGTACTACAAGTTCGCCGAGCAACTCGTTAAGACAGTCGAACGATCGTTACTCCATTCGTGCAGGTCGGAACTTACCCGACAAGGAATTTCGCTACCTTAGGACCGTTATAGTTACGGCCGCCGTTCACCGGGGCTTCAGTTCGCAGCTTCGGCTTGCGCCTAACCGCTCCCTTTAACCTTCCGGCACCGGGCAGGAGTCAGCCCCTATACGTCGTTTTAGACTTTGCAGAGACCTGTGTTTTTGTTAAACAGTCGCCGTTCGCATTTCACTGCGGCCCACCAGAGGTGGGCGACCCTTCTCCCGAAGTTACGGGTCTAATTTGCCGAGTTCCTTAACAAGCCTTCACTCGAGCGCCTTTGGATATTCTCCTCGTCTACCTGTGTCGGTTTGAGGTACGATTCCCAACGTTTCTCCTTAGAGGTTTTTCTTGGCACCATGAAATCATCTGCTTTCCCCAATACAGGGTACTGTTTTACGTCTCACGGTTAAGAATCTCCGGATTTGCCTAGAGACTCCCGCTTCACACGTATCAAACCACATAGCCATATGTGGTCCAGATTATCCTTATGCGTCACCCCATCGTAATAACGACTCGTTGGGAGGTCCGGAATATTAACCGGATGTCCATCGCTTACGCCTTTCGGCCTCAGCTTAGGATTTCGCCTAACCCTGAGCAGATTAACTTTACTCAGGAAACCTTAGACTTTCGGCGGGGAGGGTTCGCACCTCCCTTATCGCTACTTATGCCGGCAGGGTCTCTTCTCTAACCTCCACGTATCTTCTCAGTTACGCTTCAATGATGTGAGAATGCTCTCCTACCACGCACACATGAATGTGTGCATCCGCTGCTTCGGTATACTGTTTTAGCCCCGTTGTATTGTCGGCACCGGACCTCTTGACCAGTGAGCTATTACGCTTTCTTTAAAGGATGGCTGCTTCTAAGCCAACCTCCTGGCTGTCTGAGAGTTCCGACTTCCTTTCCCACTTAACAGTAATTTGGGGACCTTAGCAGGCGGTCTGGACTGTTTTCCTCTCGACTGTGAAGCTTAGCCCCCACAGTCTGACTGCCGTGTATGTTGTGATTGGCATTCGAAGTTTGGTTAGATTCAGTAAGCCGGAAAGCCCCCTAGTCTATCCATGTCTCTACCACCAATCCAATTCGCACGACGCTAGCCCTAAAGCTATTTCGGAGAGAACGAGCTATAACGGAATTTGATTAGCCTTTCACCCCTACCCTCAGCTCATCCGAGCTTTTTTCAACAAACACCGGTTCGGTCCTCCATTAGGTGTTACCCCAACTTCAACCTGGCCAAGGGTAGATCATCCCGCTTCGCGTCTATTCCTGCCAACTTAACGCCCTATTCAGACTCGCTTTCGCTGCGGCTCGCTCACGCTTAACCTTGCTGACAAGAATAACTAGCCGGCTCATTATGCAATAGGCACGCGGTCAGACATTCCTCCTTACGGAGGCATAGTCCTCCCACTGCTTGTAGGCACACGGTTTCAGGTACTATTTCACTCCCCTCTCGGGGTTCTTTTCGCCTTTCCCTCACGGTACTGGTTCACTATCGGTCAGAAACGAGTATTTAGCCTTACGGGATGGTCCCCGTGGATTCAAGCAGGGTTTCTCGTGCCCCGCCTTACTCAGGTACCAGCTTCGAGTCCAGATCAATTTCGCCTACGCGCCTGTCACGCTCTATGGGACCGCTTTCCAACGGTCTTCAGCTATCGACTGGATTGGTAACTCTACTATTGCTGGCCCTACAACCCCCGAGATACCGAAATATCACGGGTTTGGGCTATTCCGAGTTCGCTCGCCACTACTATCGGAATCGAGGTTTCTTTCTACTCCTAGAGGTACTGAGATGGTTCACTTCCCTCCGTTCGCTTGCGCTCACCTATGTATTCAGTGAGGCATAACATGGGTTTACCATGCTGGGTTTCCCCATTCGGAAATCTCCGGATCAACACCTGTGTGCGGTTCCCCGAAGCTTATCGCAGCTTGCCACGTCCTTCATCGCCTGTTTCTGCCAAGGCATCCACCGTGCGCCCTTAGTAGCTTGACCATAGAATTTACTCACACACAGCCTTTCGGCCGCTGCAAGCAAACTATGTTTATAATTAGTCCGCCTTTGTTAGTCACCCCTTCGGAGGATTAGCCCGAAGGAACTAACGAAAATTATCTAAAGACACTCAACTATGATTGAATCAATCAGTTGCTAGCGCTGAACCTACCAACGCATACTGATTGCTCAGCCTTGTAGTTATATTTACCCAATCTATTCAGTTGTCAAAAATCGTCGGGTATCGCAGATGCAATACCTACGCGCCCTGAGGCGCGCCTGAGCCAAGCTCAAGAACCAACATCCGAAGATGCTCGATCTTGTTCTTGTCACAAAACCTTTAGAGAGAATGGTGGAGCTGACCGGGATCGAACCGATGACATCCTGCTTGCAAAGCAGGCGCTCTCCCAACTGAGCTACAGCCCCATTCCTGAATCAGTATACCTGATTCGTACGAGATATGGTGGGCCTGGATAGATTCGAACTATCGACCTCACCCTTATCAGGGGTGCGCTCTAGCCAACTGAGCTACAGGCCCGGCTCGCTAAAAGCTTTCGCCTTAGCAGCTTGCTCTGCAGCCAGGGTTCGAAAACCACTGGCGCTTGAGCTCTCTCGAAGGTTTTCGAGGACACAGTTGAACGTGCGAACAAGCTACGCTTATTCTGACCATCGGTTTTGATGATACGTAGACTAAAAGAAGGTTGAGTTCAGACTCTGTATCAGATCCGAAGATCCTCAACAGGTGCCTGGCCTCGTTATCGACTCAGCTTTCGCTGCCTGCAATCGCAGGACGTCGAATCACTTACCAGGATGGTCTCTTTTAGAAAGGAGGTGATCCAGCCGCAGGTTCTCCTACGGCTACCTTGTTACGACTTCACCCCAATCATGAATTACACCTTGGGCGGCTGCTCCTCTTGCGAGTTAGCGCACCGACTTCTAGTACAACCCACTTTCGTGATGTGACGGGCGGTGTGTACAAGGCCCGGGAACGTATTCACCGTGGCATGCTGATCCACGATTACTAGCGATTCCAGCTTCATGGAGTCGAGTTGCAGACTCCAATCCGAACTGAGGCCGACTTTTTCCGATTAGCTCCCCCTCGCGGGTTTGCAGCGGTTTGTATCGGCCATTGTAGCACGTGTGTAGCCCTGGACATAAAGGCCATGAGGACTTGACGTCATCCCCGCCTTCCTCCCCGTTATCCGAGGCGGTTCCGCTAGAGTGCTCAACTAAATGGTAGCAACTAGAGGTAAGGGTTGCGCTCGTTGCGGGACTTAACCCAACATCTCACGACACGAGCTGACGACAGCCATGCAGCACCTATATACAGACCCATTGCTGGGAGACCCTATTTCTAGGGGTGTCCTGTACATTTCGAGCCCAGGTAAGGTTCTTCGCGTTGCGTCGAATTAAACCACATGCTCCACCGCTTGTGCGGGCCCCCGTCAATTCCTTTGAGTTTCAGCCTTGCGACCGTACTCCCCAGGCGGATTGCTTATCGCGTTAGCTTCGACACAGCAGGATTGGGTACCCGCTACATCAAGCAATCATCGTTTAGGGCTAGGACTACCAGGGTATCTAATCCTGTTTGCTCCCCTAGCTTTCGCGCCTCAGCGTCAGTAATGGTCCAGTGAGCCGCTTTCGCCTCAGGTGTTCCTTCCGATATCTACGCATTTCACCGCTACACCGGAAATTCCACTCACCTCTCCCATACTCAAGCCCGACAGTTTTCGATGCAGGCTATGGGTTGAGCCCATAGATTTCACACCAAACTTGTCAAACCGCCTACGCGCCCTTTACGCCCAATAATTCCGAACAACGCTTGCCCCCCTCGTATTACCGCGGCTGCTGGCACGAAGTTAGCCGGGGCTTCTTCTATAGGTACCGTCATTATCTTCCCTATCGAAAGGAGTTTACATACCAAGATATTTCATCCTCCACGCGGCGTTGCTGCGTCAGGGTTTCCCCCATTGCGCAAAATTCCCCACTGCTGCCTCCCGTAGGAGTCTGGACCGTGTTTCAGTTCCAGTGTGTCCGTGCGCCCTCTCAGGCCGGATACAGATCATCGTCTTGGTGGGCCATTACCCCGCCAACTAACTAATCTGCCGCGAACTCCTCTTTAAGCGCATTGCTGCTTTGACCCGTAGGTATTATGCGGTATTAGCCTCGGTTTCCCGAAGTTATTCCCCACTCAAAGGTAGATGATTCACGTGTTACTCACCCGTGCGCCACTTTACTTAGGAACCGAAGTCCCCTTTCTCGTGCGACTTGCATGTGTTAGGCACGCCGCCAGCGTTGATTCTGAGCCAGGATCAAACTCTCGTTTAATCTTGGTGTGCACAGCCTTTAGGACGGAGGTCCGAAGGTTTCTGTGCGCCTCTACTCGCTCGAAAAGGAGTAGAGGTTAAAACTAGTGAGATTGACTCAACCAAAGTTACGTCATCTCACGACTGGCACGTTCAACCATGTTGTCAAAGATCCTAAGTACTCTCGCCTAAGCGGGCACTTTTGGATCAAGGACGAAGTCGGGCAAAGCCACTGACTCGTGTCCTCGAACTTGATGCGCTGTATTGTTGACAGTGGGAGAGGATTTTAGCGTTTCAGCAGGTCAACTTCACCGCTTCGCCTTACCTCGTCGCTTCGTCTTGCGCGAACTTCTTAAGAGTATCGAACTCTCATTCGCTTGTCAACCGCTTGTTTTTCTCGTCTTTTAACCCATACTCCGGGCCAGCTCCTGCTGGTTTCAACCCGGCCCTCAAGGCCTTCCAACTCGATCTCGCGCTAAAAGCAGCGAAAAAGCAATCAACACACGCAACGCTTCTACAACCTAAAGACCATACAGCCACAAAATGACTGCGGAGCACTAAGCCCCTTTCTAAATTACAGTGCTTGGGTTTGAACGGCTGGCTAAACTTCAGCTCTTACTTTCCGTAAAACGCTTGGACTGCGCTCCGACCGGCTCTCGTCTCACAAGACTCGAACGCGAAGCTTGGTGCAACTTCCTAAGAGTACAGCAGACTTTCGTTTCTTGCAAGTCCCTGTATTCCTTCGCACCGAGGTTGACTTGATGTCGCCATCGCCTCAACCACTTGAATGACAATAACAAACACCTACGCCGGTCGCAACCATGAACCTGTGGAAGACGCGGTCAACACCCTATAAACACTGGATGAAATTGTTCCTTCCCGTCACATTTTCCCTGTCGGACAGCGATTCCAGGCTCAAAATTCAGCAGCTTTCGTCTGCAAACTAGACGCCTCTATATAGAGAGGGTCCCTCGTCTCGCTATCGAAGCCAGCCCTATGGCTGGGCATGGTAAGTTTGGTTCCAGTTGTCCGGGAGCAGCTTTTCCTTGTGCGCAAGATAGCCTTTTATCTGTCCGCGGCGTTCCTCCTTGTAGCCCTTGTCCTGGGCAGCATGCTGTTTCGCCGTGTGAACTCAACGCTACGGGCCTCCCGCTCACGGGCAGCACTAAAAGATGATCTGCCGTTCAGCCTGCGTCCCTTTACTCATTCAACGGCTCCGGCATTTGAGCAAACAGGCTTCTCTTCTACAGCGACGGCCGTTGTGGAACTCTCCGGCAAACTCTATATAGCCAGCCCCTCCGGTCTGGCCGTTTACGACACGCCCTCGGCCCCCCCAAGGCAGCTTCGTCTTGGGATCGATTTGCCTCCAGAGCGAATCACTGGCCTGGCCGTAGCGCACCTTCGGGGCCACCCTGCTTCGCAGGTGCTTGGCATTACGAGTGGCGCAGGGCTGCTACTCTTCGACACGAACGCTCCTCCTCAACAGCTACTTGCTGCAGATCCGAGCTCTCGCACCCTGACAGCTATCCTTCCACTCGCCACTGGTGATCTTCTGCTCGGCACGCAACACGCTGGCGTTTTACTCTTCGACGGCACGCACCTGCGACGCGTCTCCCCCGCTACCAGCCATCTTGACGTTACGGCCCTGGCCGGCAATGAGACAGAGTTCTGGATCGGCACGCGCAACCAGGGGCTACTCCACTGGCACTCAGGACAACTCACCACACTCAATAAGGATGGCGGCCTGCCTGACAACACCATCCTCTCTATGGCGGATACTCCGCGGGGACTCTTCGTCGGCACTCCGCTTGGCGTCGCAGAGATCATCGGCGACCATGTGAGCCGCCAGCTTGCACGAGGCCTCTTCGCTTCTACCCTCTCCGTCAATCAGAACTCGCTGGTCATCGGCAGCCCCGAGCAAAGCCTGCTCACGGTCCCCCTGGCGGCACATGCTGTCGTTACCGGAACGCCGCTAGAGGCAGCCACTCTACTTCCGACGCCGGACGCGGCCTTCGCGGTTAGTCAAGGCAAACTCCTGCGCGCGACCAGCGCGGGGCTCTGGCAAACGGTGCTCACTCTTCCCCCGGGAGGCCTGAGCGACAGCGACGTCACCGCCCTGAACTTCTCCACCGATGGCCGCCTGTGGATCGGCTACTTTGACCACGGCCTTGATGTGCTGGAGCTCAGCACGCAACGTGTACAGCATCTAGAGAACGATCACCTCTTCTGCATCAACCGCATCGTCAACGATCCCAGCCGCAGGACGGTGGACGTAGCGACAGCGAACGGGCTTGTGCTGCTCGATGCAGCAGCCCGCCCTCAGCAGGTGCTTACGCGGCAGGACGGCCTCGCCTCCGACCAGATCACCGACATTGCCTTCTCCGCCGATGGGCTCACGCTGGCGACTCCTTCAGGCCTTACGGTGCTGACACCCTCTGGAGCGCAAACGCTTTCGAGCTTCAACGGTCTGGCGAACAACCACGTCTACGCGCTCTCCGCCGATCCGGCGAGCACGTTGCTGCTGGCTGGCACGCTGGCGGGAGTCTCCGTCGTCGACCACATGAACATCGCCTCTACGCTTTCGTTGCAAAACTCTGCACTGCCGCGGAACTGGATCACGGCCATCGTCCGAACCAGTGCAGCTGAAGCTCCTCCACGCTGGCTCGTTGGTACCTACGGCGGCAGCGTGGTCGAGGTGGATGCGCAGGGGCATGTGACGAAAGCCAACACGCCTGCACCCGATGCCGTCATCAACCCCAATGCCATGCTCGCAACGCCAACCCATCTATTTGCAGGAACGTTGAGCCAGGGACTGCTCGCTTACAACCGCAGCACGCAGCACTGGACGCAGATTACCAACGGCTTACCTTCGCTGAACGTCACCGCTTTTGCATCTCATGGTGGCGAACTCTATATCGGAACCACGAACGGCATCGTCCACGTGCCGGAGCAGGACCTTCCATGAACCGTTTCCCTTGCGCACTTCTCTGCCTCGGCCTCGCCACACTTGCCTCGACCGCAAGCGCGCAGTCCGGCGTGCTGCTTCCACTGGACCGCGAGACCTCTGACCCTACGGTGCTTTCCCTTGAAGAGATGAACGTCGACATCACCATCGACGACGGGGACGCTCGCGTCTACATCACGCAGATCTTCTCCAACCACACGAATCGTCCACAGGAAGGCAACTATACCTTCGCCCTGCCGACCGGCAGCACGGTCTCCGACTTTGCGGTGTGGGACGGAGCTGTCCGAATCCCCGCCGTCATCCTCGAACGGCAACGCGCCAGCGAGCTGTACAAAGAGCTGAGCAGCCAGGCTATCGACCCGGGGCTGCTCCAGGCAGGCGAGCGCGATGGGTCTGATCCCAAGGCCTCTTCCACGTTCACAGCGCGCATCTCGCCGGTTCCGGCCTACGCCACCAAGCGGGTCGAACTTGAGTACCACCAGAAGCTTTCCGTCGATCGGCTTGCCGAGTACTTTGCACTGCCGCTTGCGCCAGCACAGTACGGCCAGCAGACTGCCGCTCACTTTCAGATCCATCTCCGTCTGCACTCAACGATCGCGTTCCAGAACCTCAGCTTCCCCAGCAAGATCTTCCCCCTGAAACTCACCAAACAGGATGCACACGATGCCGTCGGTGAGTTCTCCGGGACAGCGCTTCCATTAAGTGAAGATTTTACCGCTAGCTGGAAGCTCGATGCCTCTGCCGCAAATGCGCTGACGATTACGACCTTCCGCAATCCACATGCAGCGCTGCCCTCTCCCGGAGACAGCGCACCCGGCAAGGCAGAATCAGCGCCGGGCTTCTTTCTCGCGCAAACGCTGCTTGCGCCGACTGCGGCGACATCAGCGGTCACAACGCCGCGAAACATCGTCCTGCTCTTCGACAACTCGCTCTCCATGCAGTGGGACAAGCTTGAGCGCAGCTACGGTGCACTCGAAGCTACGCTGTTGAGCCTGACTCCGGCTGACCACTTTTCCCTGCTGCTGTTCAACCAGGATGTGACGAGTTACAAGCCGCAACCTGTTGCCGCGACGCCCGAGGCCGTTGCACAGGCGCTTTCTTTCGTGAAGTCCAATCGTCTGCGCGCGGGTACGGACCTCAGCAAAGCGTTGACGGCGGCACTGGCCCAGGCCACGGGGCCGAACGCCAGCCTCTATCTTTTCTCCGACGGCAACTCTGACCGCGGAGCCAGTGTCCTGACGCGAAAGATTGCAGCCGCTTATAACGACGCGTGGACACACTCCGCGGCGCATCCGCGCACAAACATCTTTGCCGTAGGAGATGATGCCAACCTGCCGTTGCTGCGTCTGCTTGCAAAGCATGACGGCTTGCTCGAGAACGTTCTTTCTTCTGAGCCGATACAGCCGAAACTCTCCGCGTTTCTCGCGCACAGCGTCACGCATCCTGTTTCAGGACTGACGCTTTCCGCATCCCCGGCGAACGCCATCCACACGGTGTATCCGCTCAGCGAGCAGGTGTACGAAGGCTCGCGAGCAGCGTGGGTAGGAGATTATCTGCAACCCAAGAAGCATGTGGAGTTCCTGGCACAAGCAGTCAACGGGTTGCACGCAGCGGTAAAAGCCAACCTTCCGGCGGAGTCTGCAGAGCACCCTGAGCTGCCAAGGCTCTGGGCCCAGGCCCGGGTCGATGCCCTGCTCGCGCAGATCGCTCGTGATGGCGAAACTCGCGCAGCCATTGACGAGATCATCGCGCTCTCGCGCCGCTATAAGTTCGTAACGCCTTACACCTCCTTCCTCGCAGCGCCGCGCTCGCTGCTCAGGCCACGCATCATCCGTCCAGGCGACCCAGTGCTCCGCATCCATACGGACCCCGCGATCACCTCCGTCATCGCACTCTTTCCCTTCGGACTCACGCAACCGCTCCGCCACCTGGCCAGCGAGGACCAGCAGAAAGGCCCCGACGCGGATCGCCTCTGGGAGACACGCTTTCTAGCGCCCGCCGATATGCACGATGGCACGTATGCGGTGCGGCTCATCCTGCGCGACAGCCAGGGCAATACCTACTCTGAGCAGAAGAGCTTCGTGATCGCGGCGACTCCGCCGGCAGTTCGCATTCACCTGAGTCAGACGAAGCTTCACATGGGCCAGCTTGTCCCGCTGCAGGCCGACGCCACAGCCTCCACACGGCTGCTCATTGCCCGCCTTACCCATAACGGCGCTGCAGGAACGCTTGCGACAGCAGAGCTTCGGTGGAGCCCGCACGCGAAGACCAACGCCGGAGAGATTCGCATTCCCTCGACGCTTGCACCCGGCACCTACACGCTCTCCGTAACGGCAGAAGATGTTGCCCACAACGTTGGCTCCCAGGAGGTGCACGTTGAACTCCTTCCCTAAGCCCTTCCTTCGCAAAACAACCAGAAGCAAGATCACTCGCGCGGCATTGCTTGCCTCCGCGACAGCGCTGGCGGCAACGGCAGTCGTTGCTCATGCCGATTTTCCAGCGTGGATGCAATCTGTCGTTTCGGCTTCCGCCATCGAAGACGCGCTCTTCCGCGCCATGCAGATTCCACACGCGCGCACGCTGTATCCGCGCCCTCCTGCAGAGGCCAAAAAACATCTCGACTCCTTACTCTCTTCCAAGTCCAACGAGGCAGAGCTCTACGCTCTACGCGCGCACACCGAGGAGCAGGCTCTGGACTTTTCCGGGGCGGAACGCGACTGGAAAGCTTTCGTCGAGCACTCCGCCAGCGGCCAGGCGAAGATGTCTGCTCGCTTCGAACTGGCCAGCTACTACGAACGCCGCAATCAAGCCGAGCCGCAGATTGCCGCACTGGAGGCAGCAGCGTCAGAGCCGTCGCCGGCAACAGAGAGCTTTCAGAAAGCCGATACACAAGCCGCGTGGCACGCCTACGAACGCGCCCTCAGCGCAGCCCGCACGCAAGGACTCGGCGACGATGCCCTTATCGCGATCCATCGCGCACGCATCGCGCGCTACCCGCAGGAGCCCGCTGCCCGCGCAGCCTTGCTCAAAGAACTGCTGCGAGCGCAACGCTTCGCCGACGCGCAACAACTCATCGACGAGTACAAAACGGCTTTCCCCGCAGACACGTCCTTCCCTCTGCGTGCCTCGGCGTTGCTGGCCTTTGACCAGAACACTCCAGACGCGACTCAGCGAGCGCTGGCCCTCTTTGATCAGAGCTTCGCGCCGCTATGGGATGCCACGCTGGTTCAGTCATACAGCGATCTCCTGACCGCGACCCACCACACGCATGCCGCCATCGCAGACGCACGCGCGCGCCTGCTGAAGAACCCTGACGACCTTCGCTCCGCCGCGCTGCTCTTCGATCTCTTTGCGCAGAGTGGAAAGCTCGACACGGCCATCAACACGCTGGCGCAGTACGCCTCCTCCAAGCAGCAGCGCAAAGCCGCCTGGACGCCCGACGAGCTTTACACCTTTGCCACTCTTCTGGACCGCGCCCATCAGCCAGCCGACGCCGCCCGCTTTGCCTATGCGCTGGCATCCTCGCAGGGCAAGCTAAGCGGCAACTCCGCCACGCCTGAAGAAGCAGGTCTCGCAGCCCTGATTCACCTTCTGCTCGCGAACTCCGAAACGCCTATCGCCCTTGGCTCCGGCAATCTTTCCATCCTTTTCGATATTGCGCAGACCGACCGCGGCCCCGGCTATCTGAACGGCGTACTTTCGCTCTGGATGAACTCCGTGAGCCCGGCGTCGGAGTTCCGCAGCGAAGAGGCACAGGCTGTGCCTTACTTCCATCGCGCCAAGGCAGCGGAGCTGCTGCAGGTCCTGGACACGCGCTTCCCGCAATCTTCACAACGTGCCGAGCTGCACGCTGCTCTGATCCACGCCCTGCAGATCTACAGTCAGGACGATGCCGTTCTGCAGCAAGGCAAGCAGTTTCTGGAAGACTTCCCGCAATCCCCTGCACGGCTGGAGATTGCGCTGACGCTCGCGGACATCGATGCTCGCAAGAATGACACGAAGAGCGAGTTCGCGCTCTACGACAAGCTTCTCGCTGAACTCGGAGCCAAGCTCAATGGATACCCGCTGACTGCGGCAAGCAGCGCGTCGCAGACGTCTTCGACAGCAGACGCAAGCCCCATCGAGACACCTCCCGCACAGGGGATCAATCTCTCCGCGCTTCAGCTGGAACAGTCACTGAACGTTCCTGTCGCCACACCTGCAGCCGTGGCCATCGGCCAGCAGTACAAGAGTGTGCTCGACCGATACCTGTCACGTCTGACATCAGCAGGACAGATCGCAGCGGCGCTCGAGTTACTGCGCCACGAGTTGGACCGCAACCCCAATGATCCCCAGATGTACGAACGCCTGGCAGAGTTCCTGCAACAGAACAATCTTGCCGATCAGCAGGAAGCGGTTTACCAGCAAGCGATCTCGCGCTTTGGAGGAACGGGTTTTTATGACAAGCTGGCACGCTTCTACCTGCGCCAGCGCAAGCAAACCGAGTTCGACGCGCTCAGCCGCCGGGTCGTCGATATCTTCCGTGGCACAGAGCTTGAGAGCTACTTCGCGAACGTCAATCGCACGTGGCCGCAGGAGTATCTGGAACTCAACATCTACGCACACGAGCGCTTTCCGCACGATCTCGTCTTCGTCCGTAACCTGCTCAACGCCTATCAGACAAGGGACACCGCCGACTCCACCGCATACGAGGTGCTTCTGCGCCAACACTGGCAGGACACCAACGACCTGCACAATGCCTTCTTCGAAATGCTGAGCCATAGCGGTCGCATGGACGACGAGCGCAGCCAGTTGCAGGCCCTTCTGCCCAACGCGAAAGCTGCATCCGAAAACCCTGCCGCCGCACGGGAACTCGCCGAGATACAACTGTGGCAATCGCACTTCGAGACCGCAGCTCCACTGCTCAGCCAGCTTGCAGACCAGTACCCCGCAGACATTTCCGTCGGAGAACAGGCCGTGAGCGTCTTCCGCTCACTGGCGTATCTTGATCCGCAGCAAGTCCAGCGCGCTGCAACGATCGCACAGCATCTCGTTCTTGCTGAACCAACAAACCTAGACCGCCTGGCCACCGTCGGCGACATTTTTGCGGACTCCACGAACCCCAGCCTTGGGCTCGACCCGGCAAAACAGATTGCCCAGGCAGCGCCGTTCTGGCAACGCATGCCCTCGATCCAGCCGGGCATACCTGACGGCTACCTGCAAGCCGCCACCATCTTCTGGGACTACTTCCAGTTTGACGACGCTCTTGGACAAATCAACGCCGCGCGAGCCCACTTCCACTCCCCTTCGCTTTACGCCTATCAAGCTGGAGCAATCTATGAAAACCAGCATGACGAGAGCAAGGCAGTTGCCGAATATGTAGCAGCAGTCACCGCTCCTGACGCCACAGAAACGAACAGCGCAGAAGCGCGTCAACGCCTGCTCACTCTAGCCAATCGACCTGTCACCGCAGCACTGATAGAAAGCCTTACAGCACAGGCAGTGGCTTCGAATCCGACGCTGGCAAGCTTGTCCTTGCGCGCTGATGTTCTCACCGCAAAAGGCCACGCCGAAGAGATTGCAGAACCTACCACCCGAGCCATTGCGCAGGCTAAAACCTCAGCACAGCTCGCAGAACTCGCTTCCTTCGCCGCGGACCACACGCTCCCTGCACTTCAAGTTGACGCGCTGCAACGCGAAGCCAGCCTCACCACCGACCCAGCCGAGCGAATCGTGTTGCAGTATCAGGTTGCAGGTCTCTACGTTGACCAGCACGACACAGCAGCAGCACAACGAGTCATCGACACCACGTATGCAACGAACTCCAAACTCATCGGCGTTGTCCGCTCCACCGTCGATTTTGATTGGAACCACGGTCAGCAGGCACGCGCGGTCTCCATTCTGCTGGAAGCTTCCCACGCCGCCAATGCCACGCTGGCCCATGACTTTCTCCTCGAAGCGATCGACAAGTCCAACCACAGTGGCGACTACGCAGGAGCTCGCAAACTACTGCAGCCGCTGCTGGCTGCAGATCGTTTCAATCCGCTATATCTGAATTTGCAAGCGCAGAGCTTCTCTCTTGCCCATGACGACGCCGGGGTTCGCGATCTCTACGTTCAGACCTTGCAGGCGTTGAAGGAGTCCACGTTTGCGGCTCCGGAAAAGCGGAACAAGACCGCTCTCTTCCGCCAGAGCCTTATCCCTGCGCTAAGCAATCTCAAGGATTACCCCGCGGCAATGGAGCAGCACATCGCGCTGCTCTCTGCGTTCCCGGAGGATGCGTCGACGCTGCAGAACGCGATCTCCTATGCGCGTGAACACCATCGCGAAGAACAGTTCCTCAACTTCCTGAAGCAAACTACCGTAGCCTCACCGCGTGACTCCCGCTTCTTCATCGACCTTGCGCAGGTTGACGTTGCGTTCGGCGATAACACCGGCGCACTGGACGCGTACAGCAAAGCGATTGCGATCCGTGCAGACCGCTCAGATCTCTTCATCGCACGCGCAGAGCTTGAAGAACGCTCGCAGAACTACGACGCGGCCTGCGCCGACTACGAGCGCATCTTCCATCTCACCTATAACGATCCGCAGTGGATGGAGAAGTCCGCTCTCGCGCGTGCCCGACAGGGTAAGCCTGACCTGGCCGTAACAGCGTTGAAGGCCGCCTACCTTGACGGACGCAAACCGACAGCCGCAGCAAACTTCACCGTCGCCCGGCAGCTTGCTGACTGGAATCTCCTTCCCCAGGCCAATACCTTCGCCGCAAAAGCAGTAGAACTGGCTGGCGACGATCTTGTCGCCGGTTGGCAGTACAACAGCGATGCTCTCTTCTACGTCACGCTGCTGGCCCGCCAACGCAGAGCGGCAGAGGCCATCGCCACCGTCACGCACCTGCGCGACAACACGATCTCGGCTTCGTCGTTCTCTCCTCACCTGCTTGCCGAGCAAGCCGGGAAGCAAGGCATTGCAGCCGTTGCAAACGCAGAGTGGCGCCGCCGTCAACTCGAGGCGCGTAAGCAGGCTGCGATCAGTACATACGCTGCCTCCATTCGCACAGTCGCCGAAGTTGCCGCTCGCCTCTATACGCCGGAGGAGCAAACGACCTTCGCTACCTGGCTTGATGGCGAGTACAAGAAAACCGACACCGACGCCCGTGTGCACATCTGGATCCCCGCCGCAGCAGCAGCCAACTTTAAGGGCCGCGAAGCTGCGTGGAGACGCGACATTCTGCTTCATGCCGGAGGCGATACCGCCGCAGCGCAACTCAGCCAGTACAACGACCTCGAAGTCTCGCGCATGAACTTTGCGTCACTCGCCGAAACGCTCGATACGTACGCCGCGCAGCTCTCCCCCAGGGATCAGCCCTCCGTGCTGTCCCTTGCCGCCAAGGCGTGGAAGCAGGCCGCAAATCCTCAACGAGAGGCCGCAGACCTTCAGACGTTGGTGGTTCGCCACAATGAGCAGGCGATGCAAGAGCGTCTCTTCGAGCTTTATCTCCACGGCGACACCTCCGCGCTTATCGCGCTGGCAGGAAGCTCGAACCGCGGGCTGGCCGATGCGGTGACAAACTTCACGTTGGCCCATGGCGAAGCCAAACTCACCATGCAGGCGCTTGCTGCTATTCCGAACCGTAACCCGGTGTGGCACTCCGCCACCAGAGCCCTCGCAGGCATGTATCTCGACCAGGATCCTGCGGCAACGACAGCATCGTTCGACGCCGCACTCGGTTCACAGAGCATCGAAGCCCAGTTGGCGCATCATCCTGACAAGCAGCAGCAGTTGGTGGGCGAGCCGTGGTTCAACTACAGTTCGCGCTTCGGCCTCTTCCTTGCGCTCAAGCCGCAACCCGCGCATGAGTCAGAGGACTTTATCCCTGCAGTTCTCGAACAGGCCCCATCTGACCCTGCCAGCTATAACGCTTTGGCAGGGACGTATCTTGAGGCGCACAACCTTGCCGCCGCCATCACGGAGTACCGTCATGCGCTCGAGTTAGCTCCCGAAGACCCAACGCCGCTCGCCTCCATCGCCAGAGCCCAGATGGAAGCTGGCCACCGCGATGAGGCATTGAGTACGTATCGAGAGGCGCTGAGCTTGCTACGCGCTCTCGTCGACACTCATACGGTTCCAGAAGCGTTCTGGACGACCTTCGCAAGCATCGCTTCAGACGCTGACGCCTACAAGCTTGGCAATGATCTGCGGCCGAGTATGAATGCAGTGCTCGTCGCCTATCTCCGCAAGAATGGCACCTATCGCGCGGAGGAGCTGCTCCAATCCGCCTGGGATTCGAGCTCCAGCCAGGATTCGCAGAGCGCCATGACATGGATACTGGCGCTCATTCATGAGATTCCGGCAGACGAGCGCTACACCGAGCTCGACTGGGTCAACGCCACGCTGCCGCTATCGAACGCGCAAAAGGATTTGCTCTTCCGCACGCAGCTTGCGTTACTCCGCTCTACCAACGCCTCCTCTCAGTCGTATCAACTGCAGACGCTTCTGCATACGTACGCCCTCTGGCTGCTGAAGCAGCACCGTACGGCGGATGCGGCTACACTTCTCCAAACTGTCGCGGCTGCGAAGCGTAACGACGACAACATTGCAGACGCTTTCCTTCTGCTGGCCGCACAACAATCCAATCTGCCCGCACTCCTTGAACGCTTCCTCACCTCGCCTGCAGACGCGCCCTCTCTGAGCACGCTATCGAGCACCGCAAATACGCTTCGGCTACAGAAGGACTACGCGAACGGCCGCCTGCTGCTCGAGTTTGTCTTCGCACGCAAGCTTGAACAAGGGGAGATCGAAGATGCGGACTACCTCGCACTCGCGCAATCCCGCCTGGACAACAACGATCTTCCGGCGGCCCTTTCGCTCCTGCATACCTTCACTGACCAGGGCGACTTCTACGCGAACCTCGATCAGGCGGCCTCTCTGCTAGAGCGTTCTAACCGGCCTGCCGAGGCGATAGCGTTCCTGAAGCCGCTCGCACAAGGCTCTCCGTGGAACGCCGCGACACAAATACGTCTGGCGAACGCGCTCAAAGCCTCCCACTCTAACGAAGCAGAGACGACGCTCACCGCCGTCGCCGCCAACCAGCAGTCTCCTTACGAGCTTCGAGCGGAAGCCGCGCTTTCTCTCAGCAGCCTTTCCAAGGCGAAGCACTTTGAGGCCGCCGAGCTTACATGGCTCGCCTCCTCCAACCGCTCTGCCGCAGAGCTGCCCGCAAACTTCGTTTACGCGCGTTTTATCTCAACGCAAACTGCCGCACCGGACAAGGTCATCTCCGTACTGCGCGAGACCATCCTCTCCGCCCCCGCTTCGATAGGCGAAGCCATCCGGCTACGGCTCTTCCAGGCCTACGCAAGCTCCGGGCATAACTCCGCAGCGCGAACAGCCATTGAACCGGTGCTGAGCGCTCATCCTTCGCTGCTGACAACGTCAACGACAAGCGACTCGGACGACAGTACCGCCAACGAAGACACCACGACCGCCGCTCCAGCGAGCCCAACGCTCGCTGCGCTCGCCAACCCCTTTAGCTTCGAGTCGCAAATCACGTCACCAGCCGCTCAAGCAGAACTACTTCTTACGCTGGCTGAGGTCGATCGCCAAACCTCGCAACCAAGCCTCGCGATCCGCGACCTGCAGGCAGCACTGGAGCTTCCCCTGAGCGCAGCAAGAGCCAGCAAAATTCGTGCACAGATTGACGAGCTGCAAGCAGCCGAAGAGCTCAAAAACCTGAACATCGAACGGCGTCCGGTCATCCAGCCGTCCGTCACGCAAACCGCCTCCGTTCGCCCCCGCCTGACCGCACTTCCCGAGGTCCGCCAATGACGCCTCTACGCCGCATCACGCTCTTCGCCCTGCTGCTCGCAGCGGCTGCCGGAATCGGCTACGCCGCGTTCCAACTCACGGTTGCGCCCGCTCCTTCGCTGACGAGCTACGCACCTTCCGGAGCGCTGCTCACGATCGAGTCGCCAGACTTCTCTTCCCTGCTCCACGCCTGGAACCACTCTGCCGAACAGCAGCGCTGGCTGAAGAGCAGTGATTACGAGTCCTTCTCTCGTTCGCGTCTCTTCGATAGGCTTTCCGACGCTCAACAGCAGTTCGCCACCGTCGCGGGCCTTCCCCCGGACACACAGTTCCTTCAGGCTGTCGCGGGTTCGCAAAGCCTCTTCGCCTGGTACGACATTGGCAAGCTGCAGTTTCTGTACATCACACGCATGCCGCCAGGAGGAGCCGAGCACACGCCGTTGCTCGCACTCCGCGACAAGTTCCAGCAGCGTCAGGCGGGTGGCGTCACCTTCTACGTCCGCTCCTCTGCGGATGCCGCATCCGGGGACACAAGCGACGCCTCCTCCGATACAGGTGCTGCGAGCACCGATGAGCACACTGTCGCGTTTGCCGTTCGAGGAGAGTACCTTCTGCTTGCCACCCGCGAGGACCTGCTGGCATCAGCCCTTGAGCAGATGGCGCACCCCTCAGCCCACACGCTCGCCAGTGATCCCTGGTACGCCGAAGCAGTCGCCGAAGCCAAAGAAAAACCGGGCGATCTGCGCCTTGTGCTCAACTTGAAATCCGTAACGCACTCACCCTACTTCCAGAGCTACTGGGTGCAGCGGAACATCACCGAGATGCGCCGTTACAAAGCCAGCGTCAGCGATCTTTATCGCGGCGATGGAGTCTTCCGGGAAGAGCGTTTTCTTCTCAAAGCGCAGGACACGCAAAGCACGCAGGATGTCGACCTATCCCCGGTAATGCACTTTCTTCCTGTCGGCGTGGTGTATCGCGCGGTAGCGGCACCCACTACCGCCCAGGTGCTCGCGGAGCTCAATGACAAGCTGCTGAAGCGTGGCGCAGCCAACATCGAAGACACGCATATCGCGCCCGTCGCGGCACAGAGTGTTCCGATGGCCGGTGACGCGAACGACTTCGACAACCGCATCGACGCGCCGGAAGCCCAGTTCTCGCAGCCAGACGCCACAACGCTGCAGCCGTTGCTCGACCACGATACGCCCGTTGCGATGCTCTCCCTCTCTTCCGCCGCAGCACTCGGGGAGCGCAAGCAAGGCCTCTTTCAGACAGTGCAAACCGGCGTCGTTCTCAGCATGAACAAGCCCTGCGATGCAGAAGCCTGGAAGCACGCCCTGACCACAACGCTCGCTCCACGCATCTCCGCCAATGAAGAGTCCTTGCATTGGAGCGCGCAATCCAAAGACAGCGCACAGTGGTTTCATCTCGACGGCCCGTTACCGCTCGCCTTCGCAGCCCAGGGCAACAACTGCCTCATCGCCTCCGACGACGCCTCTTTGCTGGCAATGCTCTCCGCTCCCTCCGGCTCCCATCCTGAGGCGGTTACGGCCAGCGTTGCAGCAGGTTTCTCCCACGAAGCGCAGAAAACGCCCTTGCGTAAACTTCTCGCGCGTCTCGACG
The DNA here is from genome assembly GCA_028283655.1 of Acidobacteriaceae bacterium. Taxonomy (NCBI): domain Bacteria; kingdom Pseudomonadati; phylum Acidobacteriota; class Terriglobia; order Terriglobales; family Acidobacteriaceae; species Acidobacteriaceae bacterium. The sequence goes on from JAPWKE010000003.1 coordinate 2,667,832, forward strand.
GCAGCAACGGCTCAGGCGGTCAACCGTCCTTCTTCTCAGGCAACATGGTCAGCCTTAGCAAGACCTTCTCCACCCTGCAGAACGAGACGTTCACGGAATCGCAAAGCTCTCCGACACTGACGCGCCAGACCGTCACCTACGTATGGCGAAAGCCTTGATGCAGGATTGCTCCTAAATTTTCTCCGCACGAGACGCGATTTCCATTACATTCAACAATCGCGTCTCAAATTATTTCGGAGGACATTTCAATACCCAAGACCAACCGCACCAGCCGCAAGCTCCGCCTGTTCCCCCTCGTCGCCGCCACGTATTTCATGGTTTCCGGCGGCCCTTATGGCCTTGAAGACATCATCGGTCTCGCAGGCTTTCGCTGGGCGCTTCTGCTACTCGCCATCGTCCCGATCTTCTGGAGCCTGCCCACCGCGCTGATGGTCGGCGAACTGGCCTCCGCCATTCCCGACGAAGGCGGCTTCTACATCTGGGTCACGCGCGGACTCGGTCGCTTCTGGGGCTTCCAGGAAGCCTGGCTCTCCCTTGCAGCCAGCGTCTTCGATATGGCGATCTACCCTACGACCTTCGCTCTCTATCTAGGCCACCTCTACCCCTCGCTCACGGCGGGGTATCGCGGCCTTGCGCTCAAACTCGCCATCGTCGCCATCGCCACACTCTGGAACCTACGCGGAGCCGCCGCGGTCGGAGAAGGCTCTGTCGGCATGATGTGCGTTTCGCTCGCGCCGTTCGTTCTGCTCGTCGCTGCAGCGCTCTGGAAGACGCTACACGGTGGCGTTCACCTCAGCGCAGCAGGCAGCCCGGTGCTGCAACACGACCTGCTCGCCGCCGTTCCCATCACGCTCTGGAATTACATGGGATGGGACAACGCCTCCACCATCGCGCAGGAAGTGGAAGAACCGCAGCGCAACTATCCGCGTGCCATGTTTACTTCGGCGATCGCAACGATGTGCGTGTACATGATTCCACTGGCGGCCATGTGGGCCGTGGGCATCCCGGCAGAACGCTTCTCCACGGGCGCCTGGACCGATGCCGCCAGCCTGCTCGCGGGCCCCGCTCTTGCCTTCGCGGTCGTGCTTGCCGGTTCGCTCGACGGCCTCGGAACCTTCAACGCACTGACGCTGACGCTGACCCGCCTGCCCTACGCCATGGCCGAAGACGGCCTGCTGCCTCGCGTTCTCACTCGCCGCCTGAAGAACGGCGTGCCGTGGGTCAGCGTCCTCGCCTGTGCGACCGGCTGGGCGCTGGCGCTGGGGCTCACCTTCGAGCGCCTCATCACCATTGACCTTGTCCTCTACGGCGCGGCGCTTCTGCTCGAGTTCGCCGCGCTCATCGCTCTTCGCCTGCGCGAGCCAAACCTTCTACGCCCGTTCCGTATTCCAGGAGGCTTCCCCGCCGCCTGCCTCCTCGGCGTTGGCCCGCTCGCGCTCATCCTCTTTGCGCTGTACTCCGCCCGCGAGGAAAAGCTCGCAGGCATCCCAGCTCTCCTCTTTGCGCTGCTTGTCGCTCTGGCCGGGACCGCAACCTACGCCCTCTTCGAGCAGCCCTGGCGGAGACGAAAAGCCTGATCCAAACACAAACAAAGACGCCCACGAATCGCTCGTGGGCGTCTTTGTTGCAGTTGAAACCGCTTACTTCTTGTTCTTCTCGATGAAAGCCTTCTGGCTCTTCACCACCAGTTCGCGAGCGAACTGCGCGTCGCGCCAGCCCTTTACTTCCACGGTCTTGCCTTCAAGGTCCTTGTAGATCGAGAAGAAGTGGGTGATCTCCTTCAGAATGTGCGGGTAGATGTCCGAGTAATCGTAGACGTCCTTGTAGCGGGGATTCGCGGAACCCACGCACAGAACCTTCTCGTCGCCTTCGCCGCCGTCGATCATTTCGAGCGCGCCGATCGGACGAACTTCCTGCAGGCAGCCCGGGAAGCTGGGTGTATCCACCAGCACAAGAACGTCCAACGGATCGCCATCATCGCCCAGCGTCGAGGGGATAAAACCGTAGTCGCCCGGGTAATGCACCGGCGAAAACAGGTTGCGGTCCAGCTTGAAGACGTGCAGTTCCTTGTCGTACTCGTACTTGGTTACACCATCGGCCGGAATCTCAATCACGGCATTGACAAGTTCAGGAGCCTTCGATCCGACGGGCAATTCAAGGTAATTCGGCATAGCTGCGGATTCCGTTCTTCTTAAATAAGGTCTTTTTGCAGTCCCTTGCACGAGCAAAACAACGCTTCAAGGCAACGAGAGGCAACCCGCATAGTCTACATGGGCTTTTCTTCCCACGAAACCCGGGTGATGTTTCAGGCAGCCGAATAGCGCCTTTTAGGAATCCTATGCGATTGAAGGCATTCCAGAATTATCAGGAAGTCAGGTCGCCCCTATGAAGAAAAGAACGCTCCCCTCCACGGTCGCTCTCCTCCTCGCCGCGCCTTTTGCACTTGCCTGCTCCTGCTTGCCAGCCCATGCGCAGAGCGTCTTCACCGCGGAAAAAGGCGCAGACATCTTCGTCTTTGGCGGATACACCTATCTCAAACCCGATTACGGCCCGGACTCCGTACACAATAACGGCATCACGCTCGGCGCGGACTTCACGCGTTACTTCAGGTGGCCCGTCACCCCCTCGATTGAGGTGCGCTACACCCACGCGTCAGGCCCTGTGGTGAACGAGCACACCTTCTCCGGCGGCCTCAAGGTCGGCAAAACCTACCGGACACGCTTCCACCCGTACGCCGACATCCTCGCCGGTCTCGGAGGAGTTCACTACGTCACGCCTCCCGTACCCGATTACCCCGACGACACCGCCCTCGCCATCACATACGGCGGCGGAGTCGATATCGACGTTCTCGACAACTGGGCCGTCAAGGCTGACTTCCAATCCCAGCACTGGAATCTAGGGAAGAACGCCACCATCAAGCCAGATGGTGAGGATTACACGCTCTCGCCCCTTGCCTTCACGATTGGCGTCAGCTATCGCATCCCGTTCCATTCCCGGGTTGGTTCCGGCGAACACCATGCTCGCGCAGAAAGAGCCCAGCGGTCGAAAGCAGTCCCGCCCGCTCCTGCAGAACCAGCACCTGCTCCAAACACCCAGCAGAATCCATAAACGACCTCGAGACTGCCATGATGCGATAGCCTAAGGGGGATGGCCGGTTGCGTCCTACACGCAGCGAGCCTCCTTTTACCTATGTCTTCTTCACGATTCGTCCGCGCCTGCCTGCACCTCCCTGTCGACCGCACGCCCTTCTGGTTTCTTCGCCAGGCCGGCCGCTACATGCCTGAGTACATGGCCGTGCGCAAGAACCACACGCTGCTCGAGATCTGCCGCACCCCCGAGATCGCCGCCGAGGTGACCATCACCGCTGCCGAACGGCTCGGCGTCGACGCCGCGATCATCTTTGCCGACCTTCTGCTGCCGCTCACGCCCATGGGCCTCGACTTCGAGTTCGTCAACGGCGAAGGCCCGGTTGTCCACCAGCCCATCCGCACCCGCGAACAGATCGAGAAGCTGGACACCACCCGCGCCGCCGAACTGATCTACGTCGCGCAGGCTATCGAAAAGGTCGCCAAGCACTTTGCCGCTCCGCGTGCCGATGGCGACCAGCTCGGCATTATTGGCTTCATCGGCGCCCCCTTCACGCTTGCAAGCTACATGATCGAAGGCGGCGGCTCGCGCAACTACATCGAAGCCAAGAAGCTCATGTACGCCACCGATGGCGGCTGGCAGCTGCTGATGGAAAAACTCATCACCGTTCTCGTCGAGTACGCGCAGCAACAGGTGGACGCCGGTGCCGACGTCATCCAGATCTTCGACTCCTGGGCAGGCGCACTCTCCGTCAGCGACTACCGAGACTACTGCCTCGCCGCGACTACTGAACTCGTGCGCCGCGTCCAGGCGATGGGCGTTCCGGTCATCTACTTCGGCGTCGACACCGCCTCCCTGCTGCCCACCATGAAGCAGACCGGCGCGGACGTGCTCGGCCTCGACTGGCGCACCCCGCTCGACGAAGCCCGCAAGACGCTCGGCCCGAACATCGCCGTCCAGGGCAACCTCGACCCCATCACGCTCTTCGCGCCACAGGAAGTCATCGAAAGCCGCGTGAAGGAAATCCTCGCGCTGAACGCGGGTCACCCCGGCCACATCTTCAACCTCGGCCACGGCATCGTCCCTGCGACGCCCGTCGATAACGTCATCTTCGTCGGCGAGTTGATCAAAAAGCTTGGTTAGACGCATTGAATTGTTCGTAGTGAGTCGCTTGCTGGCAAAATTCAGTAACTTCCTTCAAGAACAACAAATCACTCGTCTTACTTAGAAATATTTGCATCCCGGCAGTGCGTTTTGCATGGTCTTTCGTCCTAAACAGCGGAAGGCCATCCACAACCCATGCTTCACGGAGATGCAAAATGCACCCACTCAACACACGACGTACTCTCGTCGTCGGCATAGGCACCACACTGCTCTGCAGCCTGCCTCTGCTCGCCCAAGCGAAGAACCAACCAGGGACTCCATGCAGACCGTTCACCACGCCCTCAGAATGCGCGCAGTGGCGAGTCGATCATGAGGTAACGAAGACAATCTTCCTCACAAACGCCACACAGCAAAACGATGAGAACGAAATCATCGTGGCCCTTCGCAACATGATGGATCCGAGCATCAAGATCTATCTCGTCGTCAACCGTGGCGCGATCGTGCTGCACGCTCTGCCCGAAGAGATTGCCGAGGCTGAGAAGCTCGTGGCCGACCTCAGCAAACCGCACAAGCAGTTTCGCCTGACGTACACGGTCAACACGCTTGAAGGAAAGAACCGCAGTTCGAGCGAGGTGTATACCCTCGTCGCAGCGGACGGACAACGCAGCACGGAGAAGCAAGGCAATAAAGTGCCCGTCATTACTGGCTCGAAAGACGGAGAGATGCAGTACACCTATCTCGACGTGGGTCACGCACTGGATGCAACGATCTCCGCCGATAACGGCAATGTCATTTCCCTGCGCACAAAGGTCGAGGTCTCTTCCGCCGGGCCAACGGCCTCCATGCCGACGGAGCCGACGATCCACCAGACCGTGATCGAAGGCAATATGCTGTTGACGCCCGGCAAGCCCCTCATGCTCGGCTCTGCAGAGGTCGAAGGTACGCATCAGCACATCGAAATCGAAGTGCTTGCTACCCCCATCGACTAACCGCAATCGGTCAGCGGTGCGATTTGCAACCCTGCAAGTCGCACTGCTTTCCCCCATGTGAGCGGTACGATAGAGATTGATGTCTCACGCGATTCTTCTCCTTGCTCACGGCACTCCCGACACACTCGACCAAATGGCCGAGTACCTTGCCCACGTCACCAACGGCCGTCCCATGCCGCAGCATGTCGTTGAGGAACTGCAGCATCGCTACGGCGAGATCGGCCTGCGTAACGAGCCGCTACCCGAAGGCCCGCCGCTCACTCGCTGGACGCTGCTGCAAGGCAAGCTGCTTGAGCAGAAACTCGGCACGCGCGTCTACGTCGGTATGCGCAACTGGCATCCCTTCATCGCCGATGTCGTCGAGCAGATGAAGCAGGACGGCGTCACCAGCGCCACCGTCCTCTGCCTCGCGCCGCAGAACTCGCGCACCTCCACCGGTCTCTACCGTCGCGCGCTCGACAAGGCCCTCGACGGAGCCTTCCCCTACACCTTCATCGCGGGTTGGGCTACGGAGCCAAAGCTCGTTGAAGCCTTCGCCGCAAAGCTCTCGCCGGCGCTTGATGCTGCCCGCGCACAGCATCCCGGCAATGTGCCTGTGCTCTTCACCGCGCACTCCGTTCCTTGCCGCACCATTCGCGCCGCCACCGAAGAGCAGGCCGCAGAAGGATCCAACCGCCCCGGCGCGCACACTCCCGCCGAAGGCCTGCAGAACTACGGCGCCGCCACCGAAGGTGACCCTTACCCCATCGAGTGCAAAGCCACCGCAGCAGCCGTCGCCGCCCGCCTCGGGCTCACAGACGACGAGTGGTTCTTTGCCTTTCAGTCGCAAGGCATCGCAGGCGCTCCGTGGATCGGCCCAACGGTGGAAGACACGCTCACCGCGCTCGCCGAGGCCGGCCACAAAGCCGTTGTGCTCCAACCCATCGGCTTCCTCTGCGACCACGTCGAAATTCTCTACGACATCGACGTCAACTTCCGCGAGTTCGGCAACACAAAGGGTATCGCCGTCAGTCGTCCCGAAAGCCTCAACGATTCTCCTGTCCTGATCGAAGCCATCACCAAGGTGCTCGCCAGCCGATAGCTTGCAGGCATCTAGCTTGCAGGCATTGCGAAAGCACCTTCGCTGTGCGCCTCGTCACATCACGAACGACAGCACCTCCGTACACTGGAACCCATGAAGAGTGTTGCTATCCTCGGAGGCGGAATTTCCGGCCTCGTTGCCGCCTACGAATGCCAGAAGCTCGGCCTCGACTGGCATCTCTACGAAGCCTCCGACCGCCTCGGCGGCATACTCCAGACCACGCTCCTCGATACTTCCGAAGGCCGTTTCGTCATCGAAGGCGGACCTGACGGCTGGGTGACCGAGAAGCCCTGGATGCGTGAACTCGTCGCCGAGCTAGGCCTCGAAAGCGAACTCATCTCTTCGAAGGACGCCACGCGCAAGACCTACATCCTGAAAGACGGCACGCTCCAGCCGATCCCCGATGGCATGCGCATGATGGTGCCCACTAACCTCGCCGCGCTCGAAGACTCACCGCTCTTCACTGCCGAAGGTCGTCGCGCCTACGCCGAAGAGATCACGCGAGCGGAAGAGCTCAAGGCCTCCGCGCCACAGCACGACGAATCCGTCGCCGACTTCGTCCGCCGCCACTTTGGTAACGAGGTTCTCGACACACTCGCCGCTCCGCTGCTCTCCGGTGTCTTCGGTGGCGACGTCCATAAGCTGAGCGTTCGCGCCGTCATGCCGCAGTTCGTCGCCATGGAGCGCGAGCACGGCTCGCTCATCACGGCCCTGCAGCAGAAGCAGCAGCAAACGCAGCTCCGCAGCACCGGGGTGCAGTTCTCCAACAGCCTCTTCACCAGCCTCCGCAACGGCATGGGCTCGCTCGTCGATGCACTCGTCGCCACGCTCCCCGCCGAGCGCCTGCACCTCAACCGTCGTATCGACGGTCTCCAACTCGCTGACGAAGAAGAGTGGACGCTCTTCTGGCAGGATGGTACTCGCCAGCAGGCGACCACCTGCGAACAGCTGATCGTCGCCACCTCGCTCGACAGCGCACGCAAGCTTCTCGCGCCGCTCGATCGTGTGCAAACTACGTTGCTGCCCAGCGCAGGAAGCTTCTCTTCCCTCATGCCCACAGCCGCCAGCTCCGCCGTGCTCGCCGCGTTCACCTGGCCCGCAGAGCTCGCGCAGCAGTTTGACGTCCCCAGCGGCTTCGGCTTCCTGGTTCCACCGCAACTAAGCCCGAAGCCCTACACGCTGAATCCAGCACCCTCTCTTCTTGCCTGCACGTTTGTCGATCAGAAGTATCCCGAGCGCGTCCCCGAAGGCGCACGCATCCTCCGGGCCTTCTTCGGTGGAGACGCTGCGGCAAACCTCATGTCTGCGTCAGACACAGCCGTAGCCACCGCCGCGCTCGCGCAACTCCGCAGCATCCTCGGCCCGCTCCCCGAGCCGACGCATACGGAGGTTCGCCGCGTTCCACGCTCGCTCCCGCAGTACGAAGTCGGTCACCTCGAACGCATCGCACAGCTCGACGAGCTTATCGCCGCCTGCCCCGGCCTGCATGTACTCGGCAACAGCTACCGCGGCGTCGGGCTCCCGGACCTCATCCGCGACGCACGCGCCACTGTCCGCAGCCTCGGCAACAACTAAGAGCACTCGCAGCTACGCACGAACTCAGGCCAGTGCCGCAGCAAACCTCGGGCTCTCCATGGCTCGAGTCGCCTCCTGCAGCAAGACACACGCCATGCAACAGCTCTCAGAAACCGGTTGACTGCCTCGCGAGCCGTCCGAACACGGTCAGCCGACGCTCCCAGGCTGCGCCTGCGCCACAAGCCGAGCTTCGGGCGTCCAACGCTTCTGGTTTCGACCGCAGGCACTGCCGCCGAAGAGCTTGACTGCCGCAGATTCAGGTCGATCTGCTCGCCCGCTTCATCGTCAAAAACAAGCAGTGGAGCGCCTGCCTGGCCGAAGGCCTCTGCCCGACAAGAGTTCTGACCTTTTGCCCCCGTAGCCACCCGACTATAGCCCTGACATGCCGTCACCAATCTGAAATCAGTGTTTGCCATTCTCAATTTTTCCCTGACAAAACAAGAAACGATCGCAGGAACCAACTTGCATCTTTTTCGTTTTCGATATATCTAAGATATATCTTTCGAAGTATCGAAAGAGGAGGTACAACAATGTTTCATCCATTCTTTACTGATGACGCCCCCCGCCGGCGGCACGAGCGCGGCGAAGGCCGCCGCGGCTTTGGCGGGCGCGGCGAAGGCAGCCCCGAAGGCTTCGGCTTCGGCAAACTCTCCGAGCGTGGTGAGCGCGGCATGCGCCACCCCTTTGGACACAAAGGTGGCGGGGGCCGCGAGCGCATGTTCGACTCCGGCGATCTGCAACTCGTCATCCTCAAACTGCTCGCCGAGCGCCCGTCGTACGGCTACGAACTCATCAAGGCCCTCGAAGAACGACTCGCAGGCGGTTACGCGCCCAGCCCGGGGGTCGTTTACCCCACGCTGACCATGCTCGAAGAGCGCGGCTTCGCCGAGGTGCAGCGCACTGAAGGTAACCGCAAGGTCTACGGTATTACCACCGAAGGCGAGGCCGAGCTCACGGCTAACAGCACTCGTGTCACGGCCATCTTCGAGCGTCTGGAGAACCGCGGTCGTCGCTTCGGTCGCGAACGCTCCCCCGAGCTGATGCGCGCCATGGGCGACCTGCGCGAGTCCATCGGCGCCCGCATGATGCGTGACAACCTGACGCCGGAGCAGGCGGCAAAGATCGCCGAAATCATCCATCAGGCCGCCCGCAACATCGACAGCCTTTAACCCGTATGGAGCGCAGGTGGCGCCGCCTGTACTCCGTGCGCTCAGCTTTCCCGTCCATCGTTGCAGCAATACTTCGCGCTCGACCGCCTCAGGGCCGGGCGCGCGGTCGTCTAAAGCAGCAACCTCGGGCATCACCCAACCCTCGCGCCCGCCTCACCGTAAAGGCTTCCCGGCACGATGGCTCGCTCGATTCTTCGCATACTTCCCCGCATATTCCGCGTCTTCGCTTTCGCTTTTCTCGTTCTGCCCACGTTTCAGGCGTTTTCCCAGGCGACGTCCGCTGGCCGCGAAATCCCCGCGTCACACGTCGACGTCTTCCTGGCCGGAACGCTCACGCATACGGGCTTCGTAGGCTCGAACAAGGCGCTCACGGGCGGTGCCAGCCTCTCTTTCCGGCACATCTTCACCTTCGAGCCAGCCCTTGAAGTGCGGGCCACGACCTCGCTATTTAACAGCGATACCGTTGCCCGCGAGCGCAGCTTCCTCGTCGGTCCCGTGCTGCGCCGCCGTATCGGCCGCTTCGAGCCCTACGGCGACTTCCTCTGGGGCCGCGGCACCATCAGCTACCCCAGCGACTACAGTTACGACGACACCATCTACGCCCGCACCGCCGACTCCATGCATGAGTTCGGTGGCGGCATAGGTTACCGCCTCAACGACCTCTGGTCGCTCAAGTTCGACATTCAGCAGCAGCTTTGGAGCGTTCCCGTCATCACCAGCGGCCACGCCTACGCGCGCTCGGCCTCCTTCGGCATCACCCGGCGCTTCGATCTGCACCATCACGAGAAAGAGCGCGTCGATAAGAACGATCCGAAGTGGCACAAACTCTGCGACGACCACCCTCTGCTCTGCCAGAAGTAGTCGGCAGCGGTAAACTATCTGCATGGGCATTACCCGTCAGCAAGCGCTCGATTGTTTCGCCTCCGACGACCTCATCGGCATTGGCATGGAAGCCGATGCTCTCCGCCGCAAACTGCACCCGGACGGCGTCGTCAGCTACATCATCGACCGCAACATCAACTACACGAACTTCTGCACGGAGTACTGCACTTTCTGCGCGTTCTATCGTCCGCTCAAGGGCAAACTCGCCAGCGAAGGCTACATCCTCGAGTTCGACACCATCTATGACAAGGTTCGCGAGACCGTTGAGATGGGTGGCACCGGCGTGCTCATGCAGGGTGGCATCCACCCCGACCTCAAGATCGATTGGTTCGAACGCCTCTTCACCGGCATCAAGACGCGCTTCCCGCAGATCTGGCTGCATTGCCTGTCCGCGTCAGAGATTCTCGCGATTGCCGAGTACTCCGAGCTTGATCTCCGCACCACGATCGCTCGCCTCCGCGACGCGGGCCTCGACTCCATCCCTGGCGGCGGCGCAGAGATTCTTGACGACGAGGTTCGCGCCCGCATCGCTCGCCTGAAGTGCCGCACTGAAGACTGGCTCAGCGTGCATCGCACCGCGCACTCGCTCGGCATGCGCACTACCGCGACCATGATGTTCGGCGTCGGCGAGAACATGGAACACCGCGTCAATCATTTCGAGGTCGTCCGCCAGCTTCAGGAAGAAACCGGCGGCTTCACCGCCTTTATCCCCTGGAGCTTCCAGCCGAACAACACGGCGCTCGGCGGCCGCGGCTGGGACGAAGCCACCTCAGTCGAGTACTTGAAGACACTCGCGATCAGCCGCATGTACCTCGACAACATCGAGAACGTGCAGGCAAGCTGGGTAACGCAGGGCCTCAAGGTGCTGCAAATGGGCCTCCGCTTCGGCGGCAACGACGTCGGCTCCGTGATGCTTGAGGAGAACGTCGTGAAGGCTGCGGGCACATCCAACTGCACGACCGAAGAAGAGCTTCGCCGCATCATCCGCGACGCAGGCTTCAGGCCGGTACAGCGCGATACACTCTACCGCACGATGTTCCTGAACTAGTTCAGAGCAGAGACAAAACAAATGAGGATGCCAGCCCGGCGTCCCCTTTTGCTTTTGGGCGTGGAATAAGATTTCGTTAACGACTCCAAGGATTGATCACACGGACTGGAAGATCTGCCACATCGCTTTCATTCCTAGTCACAAAAACAAGCCCTTGGACCGATGCGGTGGCCGCAAGAAGAGTATCTACAATCGGTCGCGAACGCTGAGCTGACCACGTGCCCCACAGACGAGCTATCCGTTGATCAATTCCAAGGATACGGCTCGCAAATTGCGATTCCAGACCATCGATCCAATGGTTTAGCTCAGCGGACTTCGCAGGATTGGTTCTCTCGATCTTCAACGCGCCCTTCCTGAGCTCGCCTACAGTCAAAACACTGAGGTAGATGCTTTCGAGTGGCAGCGACTGAAGAAAGGAAATCACTTCCTTCGCAGGTTGGGCTCTCGATCGTTCAGAGATCACGTTTGTATCGAGAAGATAAATTACGCCCATCTACAGCTCAATCTCGCGACCGAAGTCTACATCGCGATCCACGTCAAAATCGTCTATTTGCGGCATAGACAGCAGATAATCACGCAGATCAAGCTTCGTCTTCTCGGCCTGCAAACCACGGTATTGCTCAATCGAGATCACAACCGCCTTCTCAGCACCATGCTTGGTGATGATCTGCGGTCCCTTGCTTTCGGCATCCTCGAGAAGTTCGCTCAAGTGCGCCTTCGCTTCTTGCACCTGCCAGGTAGCCATACGCGCCTCCTCTGACCAGAATTTCACCGTTCTAGTCAGAACGCAACTAAATTCCCACCGGATACGGCTTCTCGTGCATCTCATCCCCGTGGCTGCCCCGGCGTTCAAACAAACCCTGGAACAGGCTTAGCAGGCCGGTGTACCAGTAGCCCAGCACGAACAACAGCAGGAACGGCACAGTGAAGTAGTTCTCCGTCGAAATTGCGTACCAGACCGTCATCGTGAAGTAGCAGCCGATGGCGATCTCGATCCACGGGATGATGCCGAGGCGCTTGCGGTACTTTTTCGCCTGCGACTTCTCGCCCTTCTTCTCCACGCGGTACTTCGGCGTTCGCGCAAACGCGCTCTTGATGCCGAACAACGCCTCCAGTACGGCCTTCGTGTTCGTGATCGTCAGGCCCACGCCCAGCGACATCAGGAACGGCACATAGAGGAAGGTCTTCCACCATGTCTTCGGGAAGAGCTCCTTCTGGCTGACGAGGTAGAACGTCGAGACCGACGCCGTGGACGCCAGGAAGAGTGGCAGATCGATCAGCACCATTTGCAGCGGCCCCTGCCATGAGCGGATGATCATCGCGGGCATCAGCAACGTCGACAGCACAATCATCAACGGATAGCTGATGTTTGCTGTCAGGTGATACCAGGCCTCAAGCTTCTGATGCTTGCTGATGTCGGACTTCAGAATCGTGGGCAGTGACTTCTTCGAGACCTGAATCAGGCCCTTTGCCCAACGAGCCTGCTGCGTCTTAAACGCCGTCATCTCGATCGGCAACTCGGCTGGGCACTCCACGTCCTGCAGATACTTGAACTTCCAGCCCTTCAACTGTGCGCGATAGCTAAGGTCGGTGTCCTCGGTAAGCGTGTCGTGCTCCCAGCCACCGGCCTCGTCAATCGCCTGACGGTTCCACATACCCGCCGTGCCGTTGAAGTTGAAGAAGACCCCTGCGCGCGAGCGACCGCCGTGCTCCAGCACGAAGTGGCCATCGAGCAAAATCGCCTCCACCTGCGTCAGGAAGCTGTAATCGCGGTTCAGATGCGTCCACCGCGTCTGCACCATGCCCACCTTCGGCTCGGCAAAGTGGTGCACCACGTCCATCAGCCAGGTTGTCGGAGGCACAAAGTCGGCATCGAAGATCGCGACAAGTTCGCCGCGCGAGGTCTTTAGACCGTTCTCCAGCGCACCCGCCTTGTAGCCGTAGCGGTTGGTGCGATGGATATAAAGAATCGGCTGCGGCTCCAGCCCTTCCGTGCCTGCCGCATAGCGAGCGACTACCGCAGCGGCGACTTCCTTCGTCTCGTCGGTCGAGTCGTCCAACACCTGAATCTCGTAGCGGTCGCGGGGATAGTCCATCCGGCAGCACGCGTCGATAAGACGGTCGATCACATACTGCTCGTTGTAAATCGGAAGCTGCACCGTGATGAACGGAAGCTCTTCCTCGGTGTACCGCATCGGCGGCTCGCCGGACTTCTGTTCCTTGCGCTTGTTGCGGTAATACAGCCACACCAACTGGTAGCGGTGAATGCCGTAAAACGCCAGAATCACCATCACGATGAAGTACGGAACCAGCAGCGCGATATCGAACGCGTTCCACCGATACTCGCCGTGGAAGTTATAGATCTGCGACGTGTAATGGGTCTTCCAGTAGTACTTCAGGCCATGCGGATTGGCGAAGAACAGAGCGGCGGCGGTGATGAGGTTGAGCAGGGCGTCGGCTCCGGGAAGAGATCTAGGGGACGTTCTGTATTTTACAAGCGCAAAGAGGCCGGGGACGCATATATCAGCGTCCCCGGCCTCAACGTGGTCAGCCTTCGCTTAGTAGCCCGGCCCAGCGGCCAAATCCAGCACATCCGCCACCAGACGCGTGAGCGGGTTGTAGGTCACAACGTAGCCGTCGTAGTAGCCATAGCGATAGCCCGGGGGCAGCGGAGCGTAGCCCGAGTAGTAGCCCGGGGGAACCGGACGAATCGCATAGCCACGCGGAATGCGATATCCGCGATAGAAATTCGGGCGTCCGGCGCGTCCACGCCACCGCATCGCTTCGCGGCCGTAGTAGTTGTTCCAGTGGCCACGGTCGTTATTCCAGTTGCCGCCAGGACGTCCTCCGGGGCCTCCTCCAGGACGACCACCACCACCAGGACGTCCACCGCCGCCACCGCCCGGATGGCCTTGACCACCGCCCTGATGACCGCCGCCATTGTTTCCGCCGCCCTGATGTCCGCCGCCACCGCCATGATCGTTATGCTGCGGGCCCTGTGCCAGCAAAGTCGATGCTCCAAGCATCATGCCGGCTGAAAGAACCAGGGCTGAAAGTTTCGTGCACGTCTTCATGCGTTGCTCCTTGTCGTTCTGCTGAACGGTCGTGCTGTTGGCCGCGTTCACCGGGGAAAAGGCCTCCCGATTTCTTCGCAGTGAGTGACATCCTACCCGTCCACCATTTCTCTGTCACTCACAAGCTTTCGGATACCATGGAAAACTCATGTCTCTCGCCGCGCCACGCATCCGCTCCTCGCACGTCCTTCTGCTCTTCGATCTGCTCGCCACGCTGCTGGTGGCGCTCGAGGGCAGCAGCGCAGGCGTGCTCGCGCATCTGGACTTCTTCGGTGTCCTCGTCGTCGCGTTCGTCTCTGCGCTCGGCGGCGGTATCGTACGCGATCTGCTCATCGCCGCCACGCCACCAAACGCGATCCGCGACTGGCGTTACGGCGCCACGGCCCTGCTCGGCGGAGCCATCACCCTCATCAGCTTCCAGACACTGCAGGCCTTCCCCCACACCCTGCTCATCACGCTCGACGCCGCAGGCCTCGCGCTCTTTGCCGTCGCCGGTGCGGACAAAGCCCTCGAATATGGCGTACCGCCGCTGATTGCTGTGCTCATGGGAGCGACCACCGGTTGCGGCGGCGGAGTCATTCGCGATCTCCTACTCAACCGCGTCCCGGCGGTGCTCAACTCCGACGTCTACGCCACAGCCGCGCTCGCCGGAGCAATCATCGCCGTCCTCATGATTCGGAACGGGTTGCCGCGCGGCTGGTCCATGGCGTCAGGAGCCATTCTCTGCTTCGCTCTGCGAATGACAGCCGTTGCTCGTGGCTGGAGCCTGCCGCACGTCGCTGGTTACTGAGTGGCCCAACGCCAGCAAACGCAAAAAGCCCGCCATCACTGGCGGGCTTTTCCATTGATAGAACGAGACTTAGAAGCGAATACCGAACTTCACAGGAATGTACGTCGTCTCCAGCGAGTTTTGCGGGAAGCGGTTCCACGTCGGATTATTATCCAACGAATCGTACGAGTCCGTACGTCCGTCAGCACCTGGGCGGAAGTTGTTGAAGGTGTGCACGATGCGGCCTTCCGCATAGAGCTTCGTGTTCGAGAAGTGCGACAGCTTGTACGTCAAACCGAAACCACCGCTCGCACCAATCGAGTTGCTCGTGTAGTTCTGAATCGTCTGGTTCGCCGTGTACGAGTAGCAGTAGTAGTAGCAGTCCTCTGCAGCGACAGGAACGAAGAAGCTCGTTTCCTTATGGTAAAAACCTGCACCCATCACGAAGTATGCCCCAACCTTTTCCTTCTGGTAGAAGGTATAGCGTGGGTTCACCGTGAACGACCAGATGTGCGTGTTGCCGTCGATGCCATAACCGTTCGTCGGATCGCCGGTGAAGGAGTACGAGTACGCATTCAGCGAGTTCCCCGTCTGGCCGAAGTTGTCGTAGTCAAACTGCAGGTCAACGGCGAGCTTCGAGGTGAAGTTGCGAGTCACACCGGCCTGGAAAGCCCAGCTCGTCTTCAGGAAGTTCGACTCGTCCGTAATCGGGGCCGTAAAGCCAACACCGGCGAAGAAGCCCCAGCGCGGCGTGCCGTCCGTATTGCGGTTCGAACCGCGGTAGCGCGGGCGACCCGTGCGGCTGCCATACTGCATCGCGTTCATTCCAGGCAGGAAATCCGAATGGATGTTCGCAGCGACTTCGTTGTCCGCAGAGCTCGAAGAGAACGTCGCTTCTTCAGCGCTGTAGGTCTTCGGCTGCGCCATGTCCAGTGTCGTCAGCTTGCTGGAGGTGGCAGTCGCTGTTGCAGCGGCTCCCTCAGTGGTTGCGCTCTGTGCCATGCCGATGCCTGCGCCCGCGCAAAGCATTCCGACAACAGCAACAGTCTTCACGGCCAATCCTGTAAAAAACGTCTCAGTACGCATTCTTCTTGACTCCTTTGGGCGGTGTTCCCCGCCTGCCTTAACCCCACTGCGGACACAATGTCGCGCCGCAGTCGTGCGTCAGCTAAAGCTTATCTAATGAGACGAGCCAGATGGACATCTGGATGCACCCCGAAATATCGGCTTGTTCGTAATACGAGCGACCCTGCGAGCATCTATGCTCTTAGAGGCTGTGCCTGCTATCCGGAATCAGACCGTTACACGAAAGGTTCCCCCTTTGCGTTTTTTCTCGTCAGCGGTCCGCACGATCGCCCTATGTACCACCGTGGCTGGGTCTTCGGCTTTTCTGCACGCCGAAAGCGCCTCCCCTGCCGCGATGCCCGTGCCTTCTGTCGCGACCTTTCCTGTTCCTCAGTCTGATAGCGCGTGGCTGATGCCTGCAGCGTTCAGCACGTCGGCTGGCAGCGACTCTTCCCTGCCCGACGATCCCTCTGTCGCGCTGTTTGGCGACCCCGATGGACAACAGTCGGCCGATAAGCCGACTAAAAAGGTTGATCCGAACCACTCGCTGACCTGCGAAGGCTGCGATGTGGACGCCAACGGCAACCCGATCCCGCTAAACCGTCAGCAACCGCACCGCATTCTCGGTTTCATGCCAAACTTTCGTTCGGTATCGGCTGGCGCAAAGGTGCACCCCCCGGGATGGGGCTATAACTTCCACGTAGCCACACGCCAGGCGTTCGACTACTCGTCGTTCATGTTCCTCGTTCTCACCTCTGTCACCGCCGAAGGCATGGATTCCCATCCTGCTCTGGGCAAAGGCGTTCCGGGCTTCTGGGCATATACCTGGCGTGGCTTCCTTGATAAAACGGACGGCACCTATCTTTCGGCGTGGCTCCTGCCCTCGCTGCTGCACGAGGACACTCGCTACTATCCGCTCGGCGCAGGCCACTCTGTCCTGACTCGTACGATGTACGTGATCTCGCGCCAGGCCGTGGCCAAGACCTACGGCGGCCATGACACACCAAATATCGCAGGCCTGGGCGGCAAGGTGCTGACGCAGGTCATCTCACGCACCTACTATCCGTCGAGTGCTGCTGGATTCAGCACTCTGGCAACGAAGTTTGGCTACTCCGTAATGCGCGACGTCGGCTTCTCCGCCGTACGCGAGTTCTATCCCGACATCGCGGCGCACTACGTACGCAGGCATCGCGAAAAGGCCGCAGCCATGGCCGCTCGCGACGCGGCAGACGCAGCCGGATCGCATCCCACCACACAGCCGTAAAAAGCTGATCGAAGCACCCAAGGTACGGCTCCGGCCGTACCTTTCTTCTGCCTTCTCAACGACACGAACTAAGATCGAAGCTGTGAGCCTTATCGCTGCCAACCTCGAACGCGTTCGCAACCAGATTGCCGACGCCTGCGCCAAAGCCGGTCGCCCTGCCAGCGACGTCAACCTCATGGCCGTCTCCAAAACGCACCCCGCGGAAGCCGCACTCGAAGCCATTGCGGCCGGGCAGCGGCTCTTCGGCGAAAACCGCGTGCAGGAGTTCGCCAGCAAGCGCGACGCGCTCGCCGCCACCGACGCTCAGTTTCACCTCATAGGCCCATTGCAGAGCAACAAGACGACCCGTGCCGCAGAGATCTTCCACGCCTTCGACGCGCTTGACTCTTTGCGCATCGCCGAACGCCTGGACGCCACCTGCGCCACGCTCGACAAGAAGCTTCCCATCCTCATCGAGGTGAAGCTTTCGCACGAAGACACCAAGCATGGCCTTGCACCGGAAGAGCTCCCCGCGCTGCTCGACGCTGTCGCTGCGCTGCCGCAACTCGAGCTTCGCGGTCTGATGACCGTCCCGCCGTTCAGCGATGATCCCGAAGAGGCTCGCCCATACTTCGCGCAACTGCGCGCACTCCGCGATCAGAACATCGAACGGCATCCCACGCTGCTCGAACTCTCCATGGGAATGAGCCACGACTTCGCAGTCGCCGTGCAGGAAGGCTCCACCACTGTTCGGGTGGGCACAGCCATCTTCGGCAAACGCGAGTACGCATGAGTTCTGCAGAAAGCTGCACCCTCGCGTTGCGCATCCAGCCCGGAGCGAAACGCACAGCGGTGCTTGGGCTTTATGGTGAAGAGACAATTCGCATTGCGCTGAACGCTCCGCCGGTCGACGGCAAAGCCAACGAGGCGCTGATTCGCTTTCTGGCCGAAACGCTTGCTCTCACACGTTCCGCCGTTGAAATCCTCAGCGGCCAAACCGCACGGACAAAGCTTGTTCGCCTGACGGGAGTTTCGCTGACCGCAGTGCGCGACCGCCTACTTGCCAACAGTCGCTAGTCGTCGTTCTTGCCGCCAACCCACAGCGTAGCCAGGCCTACGACCATCGCTGCGGCACCGCCTCCGAACAATCCTGCCATCAGCGCGGCCAACTGCACCTGCGCCGGTGGAGCCTTCCTTGCCTGTGCTCGATGCGTTGTCCACGAAAGCGTCCACCACCCGACGCCGAAGAACGCTACCAACACCAGCAAAATCCGCCACACCGGCCCACGTGAAGTCATTCGTCTCCCTTACCTGCTTTGCCCCATCTTTGTGATCGTTGCGGTCGGGGCCTTCACAACGCCTTCGCCACCACCAGCAACCGTCACAGTTACATCATCGAACAAAGCATTGGCATACGCCACTCGCATCGGCTTCTCCGAAGAAATGTGCACGTGCTTCAGCACAATGTTCTTGATGGGAGCCTCAGGCAGACCGACGATGCCGCCACCCTCCTCCGAACCCGTCGCCGTCACATCGTCAAACACGATGTCGTGGAAGAACGGCGTCAAGCGTCCCACGGCTTCGGTTTTCACTTCGCCCTGCGGAAACGCCTTCGGATAGTACGCGCTGACGAGGATCGGCATCTTCACGTCCTCCATCTTCACGTGCTTGAAGACAATGTGCGAAACATCGGCGCCGCGGTCCCGATTGGCCTTAATTCGCAGGCCATTCCCCGTGCCCTTGAAGGTGATGTTTTCCGCCACAATATTCTGCGCGCCACCGGCAATCTCGCTGCCGATCGACAGCCCGTGCCCGTGCAGGAACGTGCAGTCGCGAATCACTACATTCTTCGTCGGCGCATCCGGTCCCGGCGAGTTCACCATGCCGCTCTTGATCGCAATATTGTCATCGCCAACGTCAGCCAGCACACGCTCAATCAGCACATTCGTCGAGCTAAACGGATCAATCGCATCCGTATTCGGCGAGTGCGGATCAGCTAGAACCTTCACATCGCGAATCACAATGTTATTCGAGTAGTACGGAACAATCTGCCAGTACGCCATGTTCTGCACTGTCACGTTTTCGATGAGGATTCCGTCGCAGTGGTCAAATACCAATCCGCGCGGACGCGTGTTCTCGCTGCCCAGCAACCCTGCATCTTTCGTTCCACGCACGGATTCCCACCAGGTCTTGCCGTTGCCATCGATCACGCCGCCGCCATTGATCGTGATGTGCTTCGCGCCTTCGGCGGAGAGAAACGCCTGGTAGCCAGGGGCCTTGAACTCGCGCTTCTTCGGATAATCCGCGTGGTCCGGCGAGCCCAACAGCGTTGCCCCCTTCTCGACATCGAGCGTGATGTTGGACTTCAGCATAAGAGGAGCCGAAAGAAACGTGCCGCCAGCAATCTTCACCGTGCCGCCTTTGGCTGCCGCACAGCTATCAATCGCCTTCTGAATGGCCGCCGTATCCTTGGTCACGCCATCGCCCTTGGCTCCAAACGTGCGCACATCGCATACTTTCTGCGCCTGAGCCACGCCTGCTGCCATCGCTATTACTGCCGCTGCTGTCACTACACGCTTCATACCCGTTACGCCTCCTGAAAGCTGTCAGACAGCCATGCTACACGCGAGGCCGCGTCTTTGGCTTCAAAAGACAGAGGAACAGCAACTTTGGCAAGCAGCTATCGTTTGGCGAGTTTGGCGTTCACACCGATATAAGGGAGCACCATCGCCAGAATGGCTTCGGCATCCTGCTCGGAGCTGCGCGTGGACTCGCCATACATGCGCCGCTCATTCATGCCGCGCACCATATCCATCAGCGCCCAGGCCAGCGAAGTGTAGTCGCGATCCGCTAGCTCACCATCGCGGACTCCTGCGGCAAGAATGTCGATCATTTCTTCTACCGAAGCACGCACAATCGTGTGAGTCTGCTTGCGGAAGCGCCGCTCTCGACCCAGCGTTGCAAGCAGGCGATACAAGTCCGGGTAACTGATCCAAAAGCTCATCCGAAAAGTTAGAAACGCTCGCAACCGTGCCGCTACGCCCTGAATCTTCTCAATCGCCTCTGCGCCCTGCTCCGTTTGTTGTGCAATCGCGCGCTGCACCGCGGCCTCATACATCGCGTCCTTGGACGAAAAGTAGAGATATAGAGTGCCCTTCGCCAGACCTGCCTGCTCGGCAATATCTTCCATGCGGGTCTGCGCAAACCCCTTCTTTCCAAAGAGCTTTAGCGCTGCATCGAGGATCTCCGCACGTCGGAACTCAGTCAGCACCTGACGACGTGATTTGGGCTTAGCGGGCATGAACAAAAAACTACCATAGGTGAATCGCAACGGGGGCAGGTAAACTCTAATGACTAGAAAGTCATTTTTATGACCACAGAGTCTGATACCTACAAATCCGAAGAAGCCCTCGCTGCGTCCGCTGCCGAGTTTGAGCCTGGAGTACGGCTAGAAACGGCACCTGAGCCGCGCCTCTTCAACCCCTGGATCATCGCCCTGGTCGTCACCATGGGTACGTTCATGGAGGTGCTCGACACCTCCATTGCCAACGTCGCGCTGCCGCATATCGCCGGCTCGCTCTCTGCCTCGCAAGACGAAAGCACCTGGGTTCTCACCTCATACCTCGTCGCCAACGCCATCATCCTGCCCATCAGCGGCTGGATTTCTTCTGTCATTGGGCGTCGCAACTTCTATCTCGCTTCGGTCATCCTCTTCACCATCTTCTCGGCGGCCTGCGGTCTGGCTCCGACGCTGGCGATGCTTGTGATCTTCCGCGTGCTGCAGGGCCTGTCTGGCGGCGGTCTACAGCCTTCAGTACAGGCGATCCTTGCCGACACCTTCCCCGGGGAAAAACGCGGCATGGCCATGGCGGTTTACACGGTTGCGATTCTTTGCGCGCCGGTGCTTGGCCCCACGCTCGGCGGCTGGATTACGGACAACTACTCCTGGCGCTGGATCTTCTACATCAACATCCCGGTCGGTCTGCTCTGCGCCTTCTTTACGCGCATGGTGCTGCATGACCCTCCACACCTGGTCGCCTCGCGTAAGGCGATGAAGGGCAAGCCGCTCAAGATCGACGGCGTCGGACTCGGACTCATCTCCATCGGCCTGGCGTCGCTGGAAATCGTGCTCGACAAGGGCCAGGAACTTGACTGGTTCGGCTCCGCCTTTGTCACCTGGATGGCCTGCATTGCTGTCGCATCGCTCGTCGGCGCTGTTATCTGGGAGCTGCGCGTCAAGAACCCGGTGGTCAACCTTCGCCTGCTCGGTGAGCGTAACTTCGCCACCTGCTGCGCGATCGTTCTGGCGCTCTACACCGCGCTCTACGCCTGCACCTTCCTTCTGCCGCAGTACATGCAGCAGATCATGGGCTACGACGCGACTACGGCAGGCATCGCTGTATCACCCGCTGGACTGGTGACTATGGCCGAGGTGCCTATCGTCGGCTGGCTGCTGAGTAAAGGCACGGACGCGCGCAAGATGATCGCCCTCGGCCTGGTGACGATCACCGTAGCCACATGGTGGCTCTCGCTGAGTAACCAGTACGTGGCCGAAAGCAACTTTGTCTGGCCGCGCGTGCTGCAAATCATGGGTCTCGGCCTTACGACGGTACCGCTCAGCACCATTATGTTCCGCTTCCTGGCGCCAGACCAGAGCAGCAATGCTGCAGGTCTTTACGCTCTGGTGCGTAACGAAGGCGGCAGCATCGGCATCGCCATCTCCAGCACCTTCCTGCAACGCACGGCGCAGACGCACCAGGCCTACCTTGGCGCGAATCTGACCCCGAGCAACGAACAGGCCATCGCTGCAGCAACAGCCATGGGCAGCGGGACGGCTATGGCGATGCACGACAAGATGCATATGGGCATGGCCCTGCTCTATCAGAAAACGATGGTAGAGGCCGAAATCCTTGCCTATATGGACCAGTACCGTCTCTTTGCGTACATCCTGGCCTGCACCATTCCGCTGGTGCTTCTGCTGAAACGGCCTCCGAAAATCGTGGGCAAAATCGAACTCGACGTGCATTAAACAGCTTTTCCCAGGAAGACAAAGCGGCCCTCATTCCAATCAGGATGAGGGCCGCTTTGTTGTTGGTTCTGCGTTGCTGCCTCTACGTGTTTCGATCAGCAGGAGCTTACTCCCACTCGATTGTTCCCGGTGGCTTCGAGGTGATGTCGTACACGACGCGGTTAATGCCCCGCACCTCGCTGACGATGCGCGAACTGATCTTGCGCAGCACGTCATACGGCAGCGCGGCCCAATCGGCGGTCATGCCGTCTTCACTTTCCACCGCGCGGATCGCGCAGGTGTACGCGTAGGTGCGCTGGTCGCCCATCACGCCAACGGTCTTGACCGGCAGCAGTACCGCAAAGCTCTGCCACACCTTACGGTAGAGACCCGCTTTGCGAATCTCGTCGACGCAAATGGCGTCGGCTTCCTGCAGAATCGCCACACGGTCCGGCGTCACTTCGCCGAGGATGCGGACAGCCAGGCCGGGGCCGGGGAAGGGCTGGCGTTCGAGAATCTCTTCCGGCATTCCGAGATCGCGACCGATGCGGCGAACTTCGTCCTTGAACAGATCGCGGAGCGGCTCAATGAGCTTCAGCTTCATGTCTTCCGGCAGGCCGCCAACGTTGTGGTGCGACTTGATGACGTGCGAGGGGCCGTGAACGCTGGCCGATTCAATCACGTCGGGATACAACGTTCCCTGCACCAGCCACGCAATCTCTTCGCCGGAAGACTTCTCTGTGTCGAAGATCGTCTTCGCTTCATCGTCGAAGACCGCGATGAACTCGTTGCCGATGATCTTGCGCTTTTGCTCCGGATCCGTCACCCCAGCGAGCTTCGAGAGGAAGCGCTCTGAGCTATCGACGGCGACGAGGTTGAGGTGAAGGTCTTCGCGCATCGTGCGCTGCACTTTGGTGAACTCGTCCTTGCGCAGCACGCCGTTGTTGACGAAGATGCACGTCAGGCGGTCGCCAATAGCCTTTGACACCAGCACGGCTGCGACGGAAGAGTCGACACCGCCGCTGAGCGCGCAGATGGCGTGCCCGGTGGGGCCGACCTGCTCCTTGATGCGAGCGACTGTCGTCTCAATGAAGTGTGCGGGCGTCCAGTCCTGCTGCGCGCCGCAGATATTCACGACGAAGTTTTTCAGCAGCTCCATGCCCTGGCGCGAGTGCGCGACCTCGGGGTGAAACTGCACCGCCCACATGCGGCGATCTTCATCGGCGATAGCGGCAACGGCGTTCGGTGTCTGGGCGACAATGCGGAAGCCCGGAGCGAGCGTCTCGGCGTGATCGCCGTGCGACATCCACACCTCAAGCGTTTCCGGAAGCCCGGCAAACAGCGGCGTCTGGTCCAGCACGCTGACCTCAGCGTGGCCGTACTCGCGGGCTGCAGCGGGAACGACTTTGCCGCCGAGATGGTGCGTCATGAACTGCAGGCCGTAGCAGATGCCAAGCAGCGGAAGCCCCGTGGCCAGTACGGCAGCATCGGCCTTTGGTGCGGAGTCGTCGTAAACACTCGACGGGCCGCCGGAGAGGATGATGCCTTTGGGCTGAAGCTCCAGGACTTTTTCAAGCGGAGTTGTGCAGGGAAGAACAACAGAAAACACGTTGAATTCGCGGATTCTGCGCGCGATCAACTGCGTGTACTGCGATCCAAAATCAAGGATGACGATGGTAGAGGTTGTCGGCGTGCTCACGCTTCCAGTGTATCTGC
This sequence comes from Acidobacteriaceae bacterium, assembly GCA_028283655.1. Taxonomy (NCBI): domain Bacteria; kingdom Pseudomonadati; phylum Acidobacteriota; class Terriglobia; order Terriglobales; family Acidobacteriaceae; species Acidobacteriaceae bacterium. Next base: position 2,691,642 of record JAPWKE010000003.1, read on the forward strand.
CCTTCGAGGCTTCGATCACCCCCGTCGGCGATCATCGCTTCCCGCCCAAGCAACGCGGCGGAAACCGCACACAGGCACGGGCGGTAGAGCACGCCTTCAACCGCGCTCAATCAGGCCGAAACCGCCGAATCTTCGCGCCTGAGACGCCTCGTTGCTAGCTGGGATCTTTGTGGCGCGTGGAACTCACCGCGCCCATCACGCCTGCGCCCAGCAGAACGATACCGATCGCCGCCGTCCAATGCGACGGCATATGTGCCAGATGGCAAACGTACACCACGCCAGCAATCAAGATTGCGGTTCCCAGCAGATACAGTCCGAATGACATCTCTCACACCTCCGCATAAGCAGCTATGGAAGAGTGAGATGCAGAATCAAGCGGTCTCGTCCAAAGCAGCTTCGCAAACCTGCACGTAGGCGGCGAAACGCACGCTATGGAAGTAATCCGAGGCGAGCATGTAGAGCACGGCCATCGCGATCCACCAGTTCTGCAGAAACTCCTGCGTTGCGATGGTCGCAAACGGCAGCGGGCAGGCCGAGAAGGTCATCGCCAGCACCACCAGTGCGATCTTCACGATGCACATGACGAGGCTGATCTCCAGTACCTCAGAGCGCGCAAGCTTGCTCGTTACAGAAGCCCGCAGACTGCCTCCCAGGCTAGTTCCGTGCTGCGCGTTCCAGGCCAGCGCCAGGGACAGCGGCCAGCTTAGAGTGGCCCAACCGACAAACAGCGCCAGCGAAAACACGATCGAGACAGCGAGGAAGACCAGCACGTCCGGCTCTGCTCCCAGCGTCGCTTTGGTGGTTAGTTCGTGGTGCGCCACCGCAAGCACTACGCTAGCCCATAGCGCCCAGCAAAGTAGTACACCCAGCGAACGCATCAGGCGGAGGCAAAAGACCAGAGCGAGCCGGGTCTTCGACGCTGCACCCAGCAGCCGCTTTGCAAACAGTACCTGCCCGATAGCCCCGACAGCGCACCACCACAGCATGGACACCGTGATGAACTTCGCCAGCACCGGCTGCGCGAGATCGAACAGCCGGGCGGAGGTTGCTCCCAGCGTTGATGCCATCTCGGCCGGGTGGAAGAACGTCATCGTCCCCCATTGCGCCCAGACCTCGGCCAGCACATCGCTATGCTGCTTGCCGAAGAGGTAGACCACCAGCATGATCGGTCCGCCAGCGATCCACCGCCACGCCACTTCCAGGGCAACCAGCGAAGGCCGCTTCCATACACTCGCCATCACGCCGACGAACGACTGCGTGCTGCGCTTCTGTTTTGCGACCTGCCCTGCTGCTGCCATTTCGTGCCTACTTCACTACCAGGTTGACCAGCTTGCCCTTGATGACCAGTGTCTTGACGATCTGCTTGCCTTCGAGGCGCTGCTGAACCTTTTCGTCCGCCAAAGCCGCAGCCTTGATAGCTTCTTCGTCTGCATCTGCTGCCACTTTGACGACGACGATGAGCTTGCCGTTAGCCTGCACGGGCACTTCCAGCTCGCTTTCCTTCGCCAACTCAGCGTTCGCCACAGGCCACGGCGTCGTCAGCACAGAGCCCTGACCGCCGAGCATCTCCCACAGCTCTGCGGCAACGAACGGAGCAAACGGCGCGAGCATCAGCGTCAAGGAGCGGAAGATCTCTGCTACCGTCGCTGGAGCCACATCCCCCGCATCGATCGCGGCTTCCGCTGCCGAAACTTCGTTCACCAGGATCATGATCGCGGCGATGCAGGTATTGAAGTGCCAGCGGCCGGAGAAGTCTTCGGTGATCTTCGCAATCGTCTGGTGCAGCGTGCGCAGCAGCTTCGCGCCTGTGTCGCTTTGTGCGGCAAACGCCGAGGCGGCGATCTCATCCCCGTGTGCGTGCTCCGACGAGGTCACCATCGGTGCGAACTTCACGGCAAGGCGATAAACGCGGGCGAGGAAGCGCGCTACACCGGCGACGCCCTCTTCCTGCCACTCCAGATCACGGTCCGGCGGCGCCGCAAACAGCGCGTACATGCGCGTAGCGTCGGCACCATAGCGAGCGATCATCTCATCCGGGCTAACGACGTTGCCCTTGGACTTCGACATCTTCGCGCCGTCTTTGATCACCATACCCTGCGTAAAGAGACGCTCGGCGGGCTCATCGTTCACAATCAGCCCGAGGTCGCGCATCACCTTCGTCCAGAAGCGTGAGTAGATCAGGTGCAGAATCGCGTGCTCGACGCCGCCAATGTACTGGTCGATCGGGAACCAGTACTTCGCCTTCTCCACATCAAACGGAGCACTGGAGTTGTGCGCGTCCGTGTAGCGGTAGAAGTACCAGCTCGAGTCCACGAACGTGTCCATCGTGTCCGTCTCGCGGCGTGCGGGCTTGCCGCACACCGGGCACGGCGCATTCACAAACTCCGGCACCTTGCCGAGCGGCGAGCCGCCCTCCTGCGTGATCTCGATCTTCTCCGGCAGCAGCACCGGCAGTTCGCTCTCCGGGACCGCCACCGCGCCATGCTCCGAGCAGTAGATGATCGGGATCGGCGTGCCCCAGTAACGCTGACGGCTCACTCCCCAATCCTTCAGGCGGAACGTCGTTGTGCGCTTGCCAAAGCCCTTCGCCTCGGCGCGCTTGCCCATCTTTTCCTGAGCTTCGAGCGCAGGCTCGCCACTCCACTCACCGGAGTTCACCAGCACGGCTTCGTCTTCTGCGATGTACGGCAGCGCGAGGTCGCCGGTGTCATCCCCAGATCCACCGGAGTTCGCCGGAGCCACCACACGCTTGATCGGCAGGCCGTACTTGGTCGCAAACTCAAAGTCGCGCTCGTCGTGGCCCGGAACGCTCATAATCGCGCCCGTGCCGTAGTCGGCCAGGATGTAATTGGCCACCCACACCGGCACCGTCTCACCCGTGAACGGGTTCACGGCGTGCTTGCCGGTAAAGACACCGTGCTTCTCAATGTTGCCGATGTCGCCGGCTTCTTTCGCGGCCTGCTGCTGCGCGATCATCTCGTCAACGGCGTTGGCGAGCTCCACATCTTCAGTCGCCCACTGCTTCACCAGGGCATGTTCCGGCGCAAGCTGCAGCGAGGTCGCACCGAAGATGGTGTCCACGCGCGTCGTGAAGACCGTCGCCGAAGCGCCGCCTTCCACCGCGAACGTTACCTCTGTGCCTTCGCTCTTGCCGATCCAGTTGCGCTGCATCGTGCGCACCTTCTCCGGCCAGCCAGAGAGCTTGTCCAGGCCTTCGAGCAACTCATCGGCGTAATGCGTAATGCGGAGGAACCACTGCTCCATCTCGCGCTGCTCGACGAGCGTGTCCTCATGCCGCCAGCAGCAGCCACCGATGACCTGCTCGTTGGCCAGAACGGTCGCGCACTTGGGGCACCAGTTCAGCTTCGAGGTCTTCTTATACGCCAGCCCCTTCTCATACATCCGGAGGAAGAACCACTGGTTCCAGCGGTAGTAATCGGGCAGACAGGTCGCGAGTTCCGTATCATTCCAGTCGTAGGAGAGACCGAGGCGGCGCATCTGCACCTTCATCTGCTCAATGTTGCGCAGCGTCCACTCACGCGGAGGCGTGTTGTTCTTCAGCGCCGCATTCTCTGCGGGCAGGCCAAAGGCGTCCCAACCCATCGGGTGCAGCACATTGTGGCCGCGCATCCGCATGAAGCGAGCGAGCGCATCGCCGATGGAGTAGTTGCGCACATGGCCCATGTGCAACTGGCCGCTGGGGTAGGGCAGCATCTCCAGGCAGTAGTACTTGGGCTTGCCAGAGGTGTGGTCTTCCGCACGATAGAGAGCCGGATCGGCATCCCAGCGCGCCTGCCAGCGCGGTTCAATCTCTGCGGGGTTATAGCGAACTTCGTCGGGGCGCGCCTGCGCGTTATTTTCAACAGAACTCATACAGTTCCTATTGTACGGACGCTGGCAAGCCCCAGCCTATGACGGCGGACACATACCCCAAAAGGCCACGGCCACGGCTGAAGCCGTGACCGCGGAATATCTAAGCCCACAATGCTTACTCCTGCTTATCCGCCGCAGCTTCCAGCTTCTGCGCCAACTGCTTCAGAGACTCCGCACTCGTCTGCACTTTGTACCCCTGCGGAGCACGGAACAAAGCCGAATCGGGCTGCTCACGCAGCAGCTTCTCCAACTGCACGACACGCTCCCCGGTGCGAGGATCGGTCTCCTTCTGCAGCACAATCAGCTTCATCTCTTCGGAAGTCCAGACCTCGTGCGTCCGCGTAATGGCCTTATCGTTGCCGTTTTTCCCTGCCGGAATCACCACTGTCGTGCGCTTGCCCGTGCACGCCAGCCCGTCGATTATCTGGGAACCGAGGTCCTCGGTCGTTACATTCGGGTTCTTCTTTGGCTCTGCAGCTCCAAGGTTCACCGTCCGGCTCTGCGCCTTCGAGGTATCCGACAGCTTCGACACCGTTGCCACACGCGGCATGCCCTTCGGCCCACCCTCCGACCACACCGTAAACGTCCCGGCCACAGGGTCTTTTACGTAGACCAGCTTCATCTCCGGACGATCGTCCAACGCCTTCAGAATCCGGCTCTCCACACGCACGCGCCCCTGCGCATCGCGGTAGACCGAGTGGTGCCCATGCCGCTTCATCGTCGTTCCATCCGACAGAGTCTGCGTCACGCTCGTCGTCTGCACCGCCGAGTACGGCTCACCCACTACCGGCGGCGCCATCAACGCGCTCAAATGCCCACCCGTGGAGACAACGGTGTTCTGCGCCGCCACAGGAATCGCCAACGACATCGCCACGAAACAAACTGCCAAACGGCTAAGCACCACAAATCACCTCAAGAGAAAGCCCCACCAGTATCGGCTCGCACCCTTCCCACAGCAAGTAAATATTCATACTCGACGCAAGCAGAAGGGGCAGCCTAAGCCACCCCTTTTGCGCTCTACCCTATACGCGCTATCTTCACTCCACCACCGGAAGGCTGATGTAGCTCGCCTCTCCCGCCGTGTGCCACACCTTCTGCGTTGCCTTTTTGTAATCGCCGGGCTTCGCTTCAAAGATGTTCGGCACAAACGTCTGCGGATTGCGGTCATAGAGTGGGAAGAGCGTCGACTGCACCTGCACCATCAAACGATGGCCAGCCGGAATCGTGCGCTCCACCATCGGCAGCCCGAACGTGTACTCCAGCGGTTCGTTCGCCTTGATCGCCACCGGCTTCTCAAAGCTCGTCCGATACCGCCCACGGAAGATATCGATTCCCATCGGCAGTTCGTACCCATTCGAAACGTCTTCCTCATCCTCTGCCCCAGCCTCGCGGTCCGGGTAAACATCAATCAGCTTCACGACCCAGTCAGAGTCGGTCCCGCTCGTCGATGCCATCAGGTGGACCGTCGGCTCGCCCGAAAGCTTCATTGGGGTCTTCAGTGGCTCACTCACAAAGGTCAGGACATCCGGGCGACCGTCAACAAAGCGCTGGTCGGTGACCAGCCACGTACGCCATGCCATACCGTCTTTTTCCAGCACCGGCCGCGGACGATACGGCACCGGCTTGGCGGGATCGCTGACATACTCCGTAAACTTCTCCCCCCTGCCCTCACCCGCAGGAGCCTCAAAGCCCAGCTTGCCGTTTGCGCCCAGATAAAGCTTCTTCGTCGGCGTGCCGCAGCCCTGCTCGCAGCTCACCGGGAACGTCTGCAGGCTGTCCCAGTGGTCCGCTCCTGTGTCATAGATCCACACCGGCGGCGTCTTCGCCTTCGGTGCATCGGCCTTCAGATGCTGGTTAAAGAACGGGAGCAGAACATCCCGACGCCACTGCTCGGTCGTGTCCGCAGACCAGGTCATCGGCCCCAACGAACGTCCCGGGCGGTTCACCTGGCTGTGGAACCACGGCCCCATCACCAGGTAGTTGCGATCATTCGCCGTATCCTTCGGCTCCAGCGCACGATAGCTATGGATCGCGCCCCACATATCTTCCTGGTCATACAGGCCCTGCAGCCACATCGTTGGCACAGTCTGCGGAACCTTGGCAATCAACTTATCCAGCGCCTGCGCCTGCCAGAATGAGTCATACGCCGGATGCGCCTGCACGAACTTCCAGTAGGGAATCTGGTCGCCGCCCAACGCCTTGCCAAACTCTCCTGCGGAACCAGCCTTCAGGAACGCGGTGTACTCATCGCCCACACGTGGCAATGGCATCGCTCCGCCATCGCGATGTGCTGTCTGCCCCACGTAATAGTCGATGTTCACTTGGCGGAACGCACCGTAGTGGAACCAGTCATCCCCCATCCAGCCATCGACCATCGGGCTCTCAGGTGCAGCCACCTTCAGCGCCGGATTCGGATGCAACAACGCCATCACCACCGTGAAGCCTTCATACGACGAACCGATCATGCCCACGCGGCCGTTCGTCTCCGGAACGTTCTTCACCAACCAGTCAATTGTGTCCCACGCATCCGTCGTATCGTCCGCGCCTGTGTTGTTAAAGCCTGAACCCACCGGTGGAGGCGTCATTAGGTACGCGCCCTCAGAGTTATGCTTCCCACGCACATCCTGATACACACGGATATATCCGGCCTTCACAAACTCCTCGTCCGCCAGCGGCAACTCATCGATCAGGTGCTTCGCATCCACGCCGCTCGACCGTACATGCCCCGCTGCGTCGTAGGGCGTACGCGTCAGCACAATCGGCAAACCATGCTCGCCGTGCGGCACAAAGATTACCGTGTAAAGCTTTGTGCCATCGCGCATCGGCATCATCACCACGCGCTTGTCGTAGTCTCGCTCCACGGCAGGTGGCTGGTAGTTCTTCGCCAACTGGTCATCACCAATTCCCTGCTGCGCCACAGCGACCGGTCCCAGGCCGATCGCCATCAACATCGCCACACTTACCAGCGTCTTCTTCATCCAGCCTCCTCAGGCCTTATTCCTCTGCCAACTAACCCGCGCTCAACACTCGCAGCGTCATCACATTGCGCTCGTTGTCCCCATCTTCTTCCGACGGAGTCTCCGCGATAAACGCGGTATGCGCAAAACGCTCATCATGCAGCAGTCGACGAAACGCCTCAGCCCCGATCGACCCTTCGCCAATATGCTCATGCCGGTCGAGCTTCGATCCCATCGCCGCCTTGGCATCGTTGGTATGCCACACCTTCACCGCGGCAAAGCCCATAGTCTGCTCCACCTGCCGCATCGTCTCCGCATACCCTTCAGCCGACACAATGTCATACCCCGCGACATGGATGTGGCACGAGTCCAGGCACACCGCCACGGGTACACAAGGCTTCAGCCGATGCACCAACTCGGCCACCTGCTCCAGCGAGCCGCCGAGCGAAAACTCCGCGCCAGCCATGTTCTCCACCAGCACCTCGAACGGCGACCCAGCGAAGTCGATGCCCTCGACCGCCTTCTCCACGCCTTCCACCGCCAGCCGCAGACCTTCCTCGCGCGTCAGCCCCTTCCACGAGCCCGGATGCAGCACCAGTGCCTCAGCCCCCAGGGCCAACCCCTGCTGGACCTCCGCGCGCAACGCCGCCACGGACGACTCGCGCACGCTCTCCGTCTGCGAACACAGGTTGATCAGAAAGCTCGCATGAATCGCCAGCGGCCCCATGTCATGCTCCGCGCGCGCAGCTTTCAGCTTCGTCGCGTCGGCTTCCTTCACCACGCCGCTCTTCCACGTCCGTGGGCTGGAGCTGAAGATCTGCAGCGTATTCGCTCCCGCCGCCACTGCCCGGTCGACCGCCGTCCAAACACCACCGGCTGTCGAAAAATGTGCACCAATCCGCTTCTTTGCCATACAAAATCAAGCCTACCGCATCCTCTGCTCTCAAAAACTCCACGCGTCCCATGCTCCCCCAAAAGCACACAAGGGCACCCACCCCAAACATCCACAACACCCAGCCACACAAACACGCATCACATCATCAGAGCCATGAACGAAACAGTCCACGTCCACAACTCGATGCAAACCGGCTACACCTATACCCGCACCCGTCCCGCCGGAGACAAAAAAGACCACCCCGAGTTCCGCCCCTACTACACCCCGCTGCAGATGCTGCGCATGGGCGTCTTCGAAGGTCGCTACCTTGACCCCGCCAGCCACGAGTTCCCCGAATCCTGGCGCAAACACATGCGCTCCACCGTGGACGCCAAGACGAACTACTTCGGCGTAAAGTCCCGGCGCAGCCTCTCGGACTGGCGCGCCAACGGCTGGATCAACCCCGACGACCCGCGCGGCTGGTTCGAGTGGTACTGCCGCTACTACATGGGACGACGCCACGCCGACGACACCCGCCAGATCGCCCGATGGAAGAGCTTCGGCGCCCGCCACTCCGCCCAGGTCGTCAAGAACTCCCCCGCCTACGGCAACCCCGACCATCCCAACGCGAAAAAGCGTATGCGCCAACGCCAGG